>DATHHM010000071.1:0-8506 GCA_035317145.1 Xanthobacteraceae bacterium
CGAGGCACTTGGCGTCCCACACGAACGCATCACCGCCGAGGAGCAATCGCGCAACACCATCGAGAACGCCGTGTTCTCGCACCTGCTCGCCAATCCGCAGCCGGGCGAGCGCTGGATACTGGTGACCTCGGCCTATCACATGCCACGCGCGATGGCGGCGTTCCGCGCCGCGGGCTTTGCCATCGAAGCCTATCCGGTCGATTGGCGCACGCGCGGTCCGGTCGATGCGCTGACGCCGTTTCCCTCCCTTGGCGACGGCTTGCGCCGCACCGATACCGCGGTTCGCGAGTGGGTCGGCCTTTTGGCCTACCGGATCACCGGCAGGACCGCGGAATTATTCCCGGCGCCTTGATAGCGGTGCGCTAACCGTTCCTGAAAACTCTCGTCTCATTTTGGGACTTTTTACCAATCCTTCATCCCGCGCTCCGATGCTGGCACGGCTGAGGATCGGATTTGAGTCGGGCGAAAAGTGTTGCGTCACGTCTCGGCGAGATGTCCTCGGAGGGTTGGATAAACATGTTTATGGATACGCATGCCGCGCTCGAACCCGAGCTCGACGCCATGGCCGTCAAGGCTCCGTCGTCGGCCGGCCGCTGGGTCGAAACCGCGCTGACGGCGTTGTGCACGGCGTCGGCGGTTCTGTTCGTTTCCTTTATCGCGGTCGTGACCGGCCTCGTCTAACCGCAGGCGCAGTCAGACGTCCCGCATCGCCGCGCGCGATTTTTGCACCGGCGAAATCCGGGATACAGTGCGGCCATGGCGCTGCACCTGGTCATCGGCAATAAAAACTATTCGTCGTGGTCGTTCCGGCCGTGGCTTGCCATGAAGGTGGCCGGGATCGCATTCGACGAAACGGTCATCTCGCTGGAGGCGAAGGATTTCAAGGCGCGGGTGACTGCGTTGAGCGGCGCCGGTAAAGTGCCGGTGCTGATCGCCGGCGAGACCCGGGTTTGGGAGTCACTCGCGATCCTCGAATATCTTGCCGAAAAATTTCCCGCGGCCGCGCTATGGCCGAAAGACGAACGAGCCCGCGCCCATGCGCGCGCGGTTGCCGCCGAGATGCACGCCGGATTTATGCCGTTGCGCCGCCTCCTACCGATGAATGTCTGGCGGCCGGTGAAGCCGCGTGCGCTCGATGACGGGTCGAAAATCGATGTGGCACGCATCGATGCCATCTGGAGCGACTGCCGCGCACGCTTCGCGGCCGGCGGGCCATTTCTGTTCGGTAGCTTCGGCGCGGCCGACGCCATGTATGCGCCGGTCATTTGGCGTTTCCACACCTACGCTGTCGAGGTGAGTGACACCGCGCGCGCTTATATGCACGCCATGATGGCGTTGCCGGCATGGAGCGAATGGCGGGACGCGGCGCGGCGCGAGCCTTGGGTGCTCGAGCATGATGAGGTCGACTGGCCCGAGGTGTTGCGGGAATGACGCGTAGCCCGGATTTCGCTACGCTCCATCCGGGCTACGCAAACGTGCTTCCAGCTCGAGCAATAGCGGCAGCTGGTAGGCGATAATCTTTGTTTTGGCGGCCGACAGCGCGAAATAGGCGATGCGGTCGATCTCCGGAAAGTTTTGCCGTTTGCCGGATTTCGGCGGCCACTCGATCTCGAACGTGTTGCTTGAGAACGCGCCGAGCTCGAAATCCGCTTCGACCGCGAAGGCATGCACGAGCTTTCCGCTCTTTTGGTTAACCGGCGTCAGCGCGTGCAACTCGCCCTCTGCCGTCAGGTTCGTCTCCTCGGTGAATTCGCGCCGCGCCGCGGCGACGAGATCCTCGCCCGGCTCGACGAGGCCCTTGGGGATAGTCCAGACTCCATCGTCCTTTTTTGCCCAGAATGGCCCGCCCGGATGTGCTACCAGGACTTCCAGGGCGGGCTTGCGCCGGAACGCCAAAATGCCGGCGCTGATCTCTCTGCGGCGCATCGGCGCAACTCCAGCTTGGCTGCGGCTCTCTACCGCAGGACTTTTCGCCCAGCCCTTGCCAAATAGGCTAGTGTCTGCATGATTTTGTCACGATTACGCCCACAATGCCCACTTCCTCGCCCGAGCTCGTTTCGAGCGCGTCGGGGAGGGGGCACGCCGAGCCATTTCCTGAACGGGAGCCAATGCTAATGCGATATGGATTCATCGCGGCCCTTGCCGCTTTTGCGGTTTGCCTGGCGCCGGCCGTTAAGGCCGACGACGCGCCGAAAGACGTCAAGGGTCTTTTCCTGATGAGCGACTACCCGGCGGTAACGTTGCGGCCGGGCGAGACCTCGACGGTCAGTCTGCGCATCCAAAATTATGACATGGCGCCCGAGCGTTTGGCGCTGTCGGTGTCCGGAGTGCCGACCGGTTGGACGGCGACATTGCTGGGCGGCGGACAGCCGGTCGCCGCGGCGATGCCCGCGACCAATTCCAGCGTTGCGCTCTCGTTGCGGCTCGATGTGCCGAAAGACGCGGCCATGGGCACGCAGACGCTGACCGTCGCCGCGGCCGGAAGCGCGACCACATTGCAATTGCCGATCGCGGTGACGCTGGCCAAGGATTTGCCGGCCAAGCTGACGGTGACGCCGCAACTTCCCGAACTGCGCGGCACCGTGAAGTCGAGCTTCGATTATCAGCTCAGCATCAAGAACGACAGCGGCAAGAAGCTAACCGTCGCGCTCTCCGCCCAGGCGCCGCAAAATTTCGACGCCACCTTCACCGAGCAGTATGGCAGCCAAGAGCTCAGCGTCGTGCCGGTCGATCCCGGCCAGAGCAAGGACGTGAAGCTCAAAGTCACGCCGCCGAATACGGCCGCGGCCGGCCCCTATAAGGTTTCCGTGCGCGTCTCGGCCGAAGACGCTTCCGCGACGGCCGATCTCGGCCTCAACATCACCGGCCAGCCGCGGATCGACATCAGCGGCCGCGAGGGCCTGGTTTCAACGCGCGCCTCGGCGGGCAAGGAAACGACCGTGCCGGTGGTCATCACCAATACCGGCACGGCGCCGGCCGAGGACATTCAGCTCTCTGGCTCGGCGCCGAGCGGATGGAAGGTCACCTTCGAGCCGAAGACCATCGAGCGCATCGCGCCCAACGACAACAAGGAAGTGCAGGCGCTGATCACGCCGACCGAAAAGGCGATCGCCGGCGACTACGTGACGACGATCCGCGCCTCGGCGCGCGGTGAATCGGCCTCCAGCACGTTCCGGGTCACAGTGACGACCTCGACGATGTGGGGTATCGCCGGCGTCGGCATCATTGGCGTGGCGCTCCTCGTCATGGTCGGCGCGGTCGCGAGGTTCGGCCGGCGATGAACGAGGATACCGTCATCGAGGCCACAGGCCTCACTAAAAACTACGGCACGGCGGTCGCCGTCGACCACATCTCGTTCACCGTCGGGCGCGGCGAGATTTTCGGTCTCCTCGGCCCCAACGGCGCCGGTAAGACGACGACGATCCTCATGATGCTCGGCTTGACCGACATCTCCGGAGGCGAGGTGCGCGTGCTCGGCTTCAATCCGGCGCGCGAGCCGCTCTCGGTCAAGCGCCGCGTCGGCTATCTGCCGGACACGGTCGGCTTCTACGACAACCTCACCGCCGCCGATAATCTGCGCTACACTGCACGCCTGATCGGCTTTCGGCTCGCCGAGCGCGAGAAGCGCATCGCCGACGCGATCGAGCGGGTCGGGCTTGCCGAATTTGCCGACAAGCGCGTCGCCACCTTCTCACGCGGCATGCGGCAGCGTCTCGGCCTTGCCGAGATTCTGATGAAGGGCGCGCAGATCGCCATCCTCGACGAGCCGACATCGGGCCTCGATCCGCACGCCACCGCGGAGCTCCTCGGCATTATCCGGAACTTCAAGGCCGAGGGCGTGTCGGTGTTGCTGTCCTCGCATCTGCTCGAGCGGGTGCAGAGCGTGTGCGACCGCGTCGCCTTGTTCAGCGGCGGCAAGATTGCGTTGATGGGAACGGTGCCCGAGCTCGGCCGCCAGGTTCTCGGCGGCGGCTATGTGGTCGATATCGAAGCCGACGGCGTCGGCCTTGCCGAGCGGCTTGCGCTCATTCCCGGCGTCAGCGGCGTCGAGAAGACCGGCATCGGCAAATTGCGGCTGCACGCCGACCGCGACGTGCGGCCGGAAGCGGCAAATGAAGTCGTCGCCATGCAGGGCCGGCTGAAATTCCTCGGCGTGCAGGAGCCGAGCCTCGAAGCGATCTATACCCGTTATTTCGAGGCCAAGCCGGGCGAGATGAAGGAGGGAACGCTTCATGCAGCGTGAAGGTTCGGCCTTTCAGGGTCTTGGCGTGGTCATGCTCAAGGAGCTGTCGGACCACCTGACCAGCGTGCGCATGCGTGTGCTGGAATGGCTTATCGTGTTGGTCGCGCTGGCAGCGCTCTACGGCGCGATCCAGCAGATCAAGGACACCACTGCGGAGGATCCGTTCCTGTTCCTGCGCCTGTTCACGACCTCGCGCGATCCGCTGCCGTCGTTCGTGTCGTTTCTCTCGTTTCTCGTGCCGCTGATGGCGATCGGTCTTGGCTTCGACTCCGTCAATGGCGAACACAGCCGGCGCACGCTGTCGCGTATTTTGGCCCAGCCGATCTATCGCGACGCCTTGCTGTTCGGCAAATTCCTCGCCGGCCTGGTGACGCTGTCGATCAGCCTGGTCACGCTGTGGCTCTTGGTGATCGGGCTCGGCCTCCTTCTGATCGGCATCCCGCCCGGCGCCGAGGAGATCGCCCGCAGCTTTGTCTTCCTGCTGGTGACCATCGTGTACGCCGGCGTGTGGCTGGCGCTGGCGCTGCTGTTCTCGATCCTGTTCCGCTCGGCGGCTACCGCGGCGCTGGTGACGCTCGGCATCTGGCTCCTGATCACCTTCATCTGGCCGGTGCTGGCCGGCGCGATCGCACAAATCATCGTGCCGCCGGATCCGCGGTACGCGGCGCTGGGCTTGCAGACGCCCGGCACCGCGATGCTGGAGCAAATCCTGGCGCGGTTCTCGCCCTCGACCCTGTTCGCCGAGGTGGTGGTAGCGCTGCTCGATCCGACCACGCGGGCGCTCGGGCCGATCTATCTCAGCCAGCTGCAGGGCGCCGTGCTCGGCGCGCCGCTGCCGCTCGCCTCGAGCGTCCTGATCGCCTGGCCGCAGATCGTCGGCATGATCGCCACCGTGATGGTGCTGTTCGTCATCGGCTACGTGGTGTTTCAACGCCAGGAAGTTCGCGCCTAGAGCATGATCCCGAAAAGTGGGTGCCGGTTTTCGGATAAGATCATGCTCAAATGAAAGTCCGCGCAGCGGTTGCGTTGGCCGGCGTGGCGTAGTGGAATCCCTCCCGGTGGGAGGGATTCGTGGCCGTTATCAAAACAAATGCGGACGTCGCTTCGAAGGAATTCCGCGCCAATCAGGCCGCCATGCGCGCGCTGGTCGCGGAACTCGAGGCGCAGCGCGCTAAGGCGGCCGAAGGCGGCCCGCCGCACGCCCGCGAGCGTCATCTGGCGCGTGGCAAGCTTTTGCCGCGCGAGCGGGTGATGACGCTCATCGATCCGGGCACGCCGTTTCTCGAATTGTCGCCGCTCGCCGCCAACGGCCTCTACGACGACGCCATCCATGGCGCCGGCATCATCACCGGCGTCGGCCGCGTCGCCGGCCGTGAATGCGTCATCGTTTGCAACGATTCCACCATCAAGGGTGGCACCTATTATCCGATGACGGTGAAGAAGCATCTTCGCGCCCAGGAGATCGCGCGCGAGAACCGGCTGCCGTGCCTCTACCTGGTCGATTCTGGCGGCGCCAACCTGCCGCACCAGACCGAGGTGTTTCCCGACCGCGAGCATTTCGGCCGCATCTTCTACAATCAGGCGACGCTATCGGCCGCTGGCATTGCCCAGATCGCCGTGGTGATGGGCTCGTGCACCGCAGGCGGCGCCTATGTGCCGGCGATGTCCGACGAGACCATCATCGTGCGCAATCAGGGCACGATCTTCCTCGGCGGCCCGCCGCTCGTTAAGGCCGCGACCGGCGAAGTCGTCAGCGCCGAGGAGCTCGGCGGCGCCGAAGTGCACGCCAAGAAATCCGGCGTTGCCGATTACATGGCCGAGAACGACCGCCACGCGCTGGCGCTGTGCCGCCAGATTGTCACCGGGCTGAACACGAAGAAGTCGATCGAGATTCCCCTCGCCAAACCCGCCGAACCGAAATACGACGCCGGCGAGCTCGACGGCATCGTGCCGGTCGATCTGAAAAAGCAATACGACGTGCGCGAAGTGATCGCGCGACTGGTCGATGGCTCCGAATTCGACGAGTTCAAGGCGCTCTACGGCACCACGCTGGTCACCGGCTTCGCCCACATTCACGGCATCCCGGTCGGCATTCTCGGCAACAACGGCATCCTATTCTCGGAAAGCGCGCTCAAGGCCGCGCATTTCGTCGAACTGTGCTGCCAGCGCCGCGTGCCGCTGCTCTTTCTGCAAAACATCGTCGGCTTCATCGTCGGCCGCGACTACGAAGCGGGCGGCATCGCCAAGGACGGCGCCAAGATGGTGACCGCAGTCGCCTGCGCGCAGGTGCCGAAAATCACCATCGTCATCGGCGGCTCCTACGGCGCCGGCAATTACGGCATGTGCGGCCGCGCCTACGGCCCGCGGTTCCTGTTCACCTGGCCGAATGCCCGCATCTCGGTGATGGGCGGCGAGCAGGCGGCGAGCGTACTGGCCACGGTGCGGCGCGACAATATCGAGGCCGCCGGCAAGACATGGTCCGAGATCGAGGAAGAAGAATTCAAGCAGCCGATCCGCGACCAATACGAAGCCGAGGGTAATCCCTATTATGCCACCGCGCGGCTATGGGACGACGGCATCATCACGCCGGCGGAGACCCGGCGCGTGCTGGCATTGTGTTTTTCCGCGGCACTGAACGCGCCGATCCCGGCGACGAAGTTCGGCGTGTTTCGGATGTGAGGGCAACGCCGTGACGTCGAAACAGCAGCAGGATATGGGCGACGCTACGCCGTGTTGGCGATCTATCGGTCCGGGAATAGCGACGTTTTTCCTGCCGTTGATCGCGCTTTTTCTGGTCATCCAGGCGTTATGGATATTGCTGCCGTCGGAATGGTTCGAAACGCGGACCTTGTCGACCTTGGATATTTCAGCGCTCAAACTGAAGGGATTTGCGCGCGTCATCGATGGCGGCATGAGTTTTTCGATCATGAGCGCAGCAATCTGGGGCGCGGGACTTGTCGCCGGGGTGCTTTCCTTCATTGTCATGCGTCGCACGCTGTCGGCGAGACAGACCGTGGCTGCCTGGATGATTGCGGCGTCGGTCGGATTTCTCGTCGCGTGTTGGGAAAAAAACCTACGGAGGACCGAGTGCGTAAGCTCTTACGGTTCCACAACTGTCCACGTCGACAAGAACGAGGGTTTCCGACCTGTCGTTATCGACAATGTTATTTGCGTTGCTGAGCACCGCCTGTCGCCGGACAAGCGGGTGCTGGGCACGACGCAGTGGATGATCATCTTCAATACTTTTATCGGATTTGTCGGAGCGGCAGTCGTGATGGGGGCGTTCGGTGTGCTTGCGATGCGGTACGGAAATTGGTCCGATGCTACCCGCTTGCGCCGGCGACTCGCCGATTTTCGCACGCTGACCCTGATGGCCAGTGTGCTGTTCGTCCTCAATGCCTTGGTCACCAAGGCCCTGGTGAGTTGGACACAGGGACTATTGGCGTCTGAAGACGATGCTGCGTCGTTCGGGCGGCTCGGCAACGCCTTGCTGAATTATTGGGCGGCCCAGGCCAGTACCGTGTTGATTGTCGCTCTGAGTCTCGCTGCCATCTTCATTCAAATCGATATCGGCGGTGCTGTGAATCGTGAAGCAGATCGGCGCCGTCGTGAAGTACAACGACACTATACAGAAACCCGGGGTGATGAGGGCTTGGCTGCAGCCAAGTGGCAAGAGGAGAACGAATTAAGTTTCAATAGTGCGACCGTCGTCACGGCGACGATCGGTACCATTGCGCCATTCTTGGCCGGACCTGCCGTCGATCTAGTGACAAAGGTTCTGCATTGACCGCGATGCTACGATCGCCGTGATCAAATGCGTCATGCGGATTTTGCTGCGGCTCGTCCGCGTATCGAGGCGACTGACAGTGTCGCCAACACCGTCCCCGCAACTGCCCAGCATGCAATCGGCGCCCAATGCAGCAGCGGCGCTAGCGACGGGTCGTTGAGCGCGCCGCTCGCAGTCGTCGCCATGCGCGTAAAAGTGGCCAGCGCCAGCGCCGAGAACAGCACGCCGGTGGTTTTGCCTTCGGCGCCGGTAAAGCCGAGCGCTGCGGCGGCGGAAAACGCGCTCATCAGGATGCAGCCCCAGGCGGCGCCGGCGATCAGTTGCGCCGCGACGACAATTTCGAACGTGCCGGAAAATTCCATCGCCACGATGGCGATGGCGCCGATGAGTCCGAATAGCCCCATCACCGGCAGGCCGCCCCAGCGTTTGGTGATCAGGCTTGCCGGAAACATCGCGATGCTGAAGCCGACCCAGAA
>DATHHM010000072.1:0-6515 GCA_035317145.1 Xanthobacteraceae bacterium
GAGCAGCCAGATATTGCCGGCCACGATCACCGCGATCATGGCCGCGAGCGCGGCCAGCGCCCACGGCAGATAGCGCCACCGGATCAGTCCCTCACGCGTTTCGGCCGCAACGACCGTCATCCGATCTCCTTGAGTCCCTTCGCGTATTGCTTGAAGCGCCGTACGTAAATGTCGGCGCCGCCGGCGATCATCTTGATCGCGGCATCATCGAGCGTGCGGACGGCGCGCGCCGGCGAGCCGACGATCAGCGAATTGTCCGGAAACGTCTTGCCTTCGGTGACCAGCGCGCCGGCGCCGACCAGAGAGTTTTCGCCGATGCGCGCGCCGTTGAGCATGATCGCGCCCATGCCTATCAGCGAGTTGGCGCCGACCGTGCAGCCGTGCAGGATCACGTTATGACCGATCACGCAATTCGGCCCGATGATCATCGGGAAGCCGGGATCGGTGTGCAGCGTGGCGTTGTCCTGGATCTGCGAGCGCTCGCCGAGCTCGATCCATTCGTTGTCGCCGCGCAGCACCGCGCCGAACCAGACACTGGCGTCGAGCTTCAATCGCACCCTGCCGATCAGCGTCGCGTTCGGCGCGACCCAATAGCGGCCGGCTTCCGGGAATTCCGGTTTTTGGCCGTCGAGTTCGTAGATCATGGCTTGATCCATTCCCCTTTACGGGGGAACGGATATCAGACGTGGAGCAGCGCTTGAAGCGCAAGCACGACGACCGTTCCGGACATCAGGCTCCACAGCCCGGCGATCACGGTGGCCACCATGACGAGGTCGGCGCGGCGGCTCTCGAGCTTTCGCCCGCGCAGCGTGTTGCGCATGATGATGTAGGGCGCCGAGAACATCAGCAGCGGAATGGCGGCAAAGCGCGCCGCCACCGGGCCGACTTCGAGTTGCCGAAAACTCGGGAAATGCTTGGCGAACAGTCGGTAGCCGCTGGCGCAGAACCCCGCTGCGGCAAAGCCCCAGGCCAGGGCGAAAAAGGAACTGATGGCCTCGGGCGTAATCGCCTGCGGCATGGCCGTAAACATGAGAACGCCTCATTTCGGAGGAGCATGATCTTTTCCGAAAACCGGTATCCACTTTTCGGGATCATGCTCTGGCCGGAAATTCATCGCAGAGGACACGGCGCGCCGCCACGGCTTGCTTAAGGAAAGGTTAACGCGCGTGCCGTAGTCAATGGCGAGTCTCAAAAAGGGCCACGAATCATGACGGCTCACGTCCTCCCCCAACGCAACATCCGGCGCACCAAGCGTGGCGTGCTGATGCTGCCGTTCGCGTTCCTCGCGGTGCTGGTGCTCGGCGCCGGCATTTTCGTGTCGTCCGTGCTGTGGCCGACATGGCCGAGCGCGCCGGTTCCGCTCAGCGCGCCGGCGATCCCGGTCACCGTCGCCAATGTGCTGTTCGACGTACCGCCGGCGGCGATCCGCGCCGCGGTACAGCGCCATCCCGGGCCCCACGAGCGGGTCGACCTCGCCTTCCTATGGCCGTCGCTGACGCCGCCGCAACCGCAAGCCAAAGGCGCCGACGAGCCGGCGGCCGGGAATGACGACGCGGCGGCAAAGCCGGTCGATACGACCCAGCGGTTGTTCGTGACCATCGCCGGGCTGGGCTCGGTCCTGCCGCCCGCGGACCGGCTGCGGACGATCTATCCGCGCTATATCGAAACGCAGGCCAGTGCAGGCCCCGACGGGCTCGCCATCGTGCCGTTTCGCACCGGCACACCATACGACGGCGAGGATTTGGTCTATGTCGGGACCACGCCTGAGCAGTTCTTCGCCCGCTGCACGCGCCAGGTCGGCACCGTGCGCGGCACCTGCCTGTACGAGCGGCTGATCGATACCGCCGAGGTTACGCTGCGCTTTCCGCGCACCTGGCTTGAAGACTGGCGCGGCGTTGCCGCCGGCGTCGACCGGCTGATGGCGCAACTGCATCCGCAGAAAAACTGATGGCGCGGCGGTAACCGCGCCACCCCGCGAGCGCGGCGGCTTAGGTTAGGTCCATATCCAAAATCGGCATTTCAAAAATATAGGACTTTTGCCGTCCCTTTTCGTCGTCAATGAACAATACGCCGATGAACTCATCGCCGACATAAGCTTCGAGCGAATCCCTTTTCTTCGGCCGGGGCACGACGCGAATGCCCTCGTTGTCGAATTTACGCCGGAGGTAGGTATTGAGGACCTTGAGCTGATCGATATCGCTCACCTGTCCCAAATCTATTTCCATACGGAAATTATAGGAGCGCTCGTCGTCTTCATCGTCCACATTGAGATCGCCCAGTCTCTCCTCGCCGATAAAAACCTCGGCGAGATCGTCCTTGCGCGGCTGCGGCACCACGCGGATACGCGAGTTGCCGAACAGTTTTTTGAGATAAGCGTCGAGCTTTCTGACTTCTTCAACGTTCACTGCGTGCCTCCAATCAAAGCCGCATAGCACGCAGCGGCACTGACAACAATCGCCACAACAACGTTATCTTGGCCGTCAAATCCCGTCGTGAAAGATCTGATCCATGGTGCGTGCCGGCTCCGGGCAGCCGGCTTGGCCGATCACCTTGGCCGGAACGCCGGCCACCGTGACGTTGTTCGGCACCGGTTTGGTCACGACCGAGCCCGCGGCGATGCGCGCGCAATGGCCGACTTCGATATTGCCGAGGATTTTGGCGCCGGCGCCGATCATGACGCCGTAGCGGATTTTTGGGTGGCGGTCTTCCCATTCCTTGCCGGTGCCGCCCAGGGTCACGTCGTGCAGGATCGACACGTCATCGCCGATCTCCGCGGTCTCGCCGACCACGAAGCCGGTGGCGTGATCGAGGAAAATGCCGCGGCCGATCTTCGCCGCGGGATGGATGTCGCACTGGAACACCGCCGATGAGCGGCTTTGCAGGTACAACGCGAAATCACGCCGGCCCTTGTGCCAAAGCCAGTGCATCAGCCGGTGCGTCTGAATGGCGTGAAAACCCTTGTAGTAAAGCACCGGCTCGATCAGCCGGTGGGTCGCCGGATCGCGGTCGACGGTCGCCATCAGATCGGCGCGGAACGCCTCGCCGAGCGCCGGAATGTCCTTGAGCGCCTCGCCATAGGCCTGCCGGATCAGTTCGCCAGACACCGCAGGATGGTCGAGCCGCTCGGCCAGCCGATAGACGACGGCCGCTTCGAGGGTGTCGTGGTGCAGAATGGTCGAATAGATGAAGGTGGCGAGCTCCGGCTCATGCCGTACGCTCTCTTCCGCCTCGCGGCGAATGCGCGCCCATACCGGATCGACGGTATCGAGGGCCGGTTTGGCCTGCTGCTGCGCCATCGGATCGTCTCCCCGCTCAACGGCGAAAACGCCGCCTTCTATCATATTGGGTAGCGCCTTTGCCAAAGCCAAGGGCGCCAAAATTGTCGCCCACTGGCCTAAATCCAAGGCCAATGGCTGATAAACTAGGCCATTGGCCCTGCAATTCCTTACTTTAGGGCCGCTCGGCGAGGAATTTCAGGACCCCTGCCTTAAACACCCGGTCGCCGACCGCCAGCATATGATCGCGGTCCGGAATGGCCAGCACCTGCGCTCCGGGCATGAGGGCTGCGAGGTCCGCAGGCGAGCCGGCGATCAAATCCTTGGTGCCGGCGGCGACCAGAACCGGCACGGCCATACCGGCCAGCGCGTCGCGTTCGAGCGGCTGGCGCGAGCCGCGCATGCGGGCGGCGAGTGCCCGCAAATCGGATTTGGTCTGCTCGGCGAAGGCGCGGAAGACGTGCGCGGTGGGATCGGCGACGTCGGCAAGCGACGGCGCTTCAAGCCCCTGCGCGATCGTGTCGGGCTGCAGCCCTACCCCGCCAACGAGACGAATGCCGACGCCGCCGAGCACGGCGGAGCGCACATGTTCGGGGTTGGCGAGTGCGAGGAACGCCGTGTTCCGCGCGCCCATGGAATAGCCCATGACGTCGGCGCGCGGCAGGCCGAGATGATCGATCAGCGCGCGTACGTCGTCGGCCATGATGGCGCTGTGGTAGGCGGCCGGATCGTAAAGCTTCGTCGAAGCGCCATGGCCGCGATTGTCGAGGGCGATGACCCTGCGCCCTGCCCGCTTCAGCGTTGTTACCCAGCCCGGCGCGACCCAGTTCACCTCCTTGTTGGAGGCAAAGCCGTGCACCAGCACGATCGGCTCGCCTTCGCCCTCGTCGAAGAAGGCGATCTCCACACCGTCATGGCTGAAACTCGGCATAACCCGAGCATACGGCGCAATCGGCCATGCAGGAAAGTCTGGTGCCATAGCCGGCAGATCGGATTAGGCTACTGCCAACGATAAAATTCACGGGAGGATGACGATGCAACGCATTCTGCTTGCCGGCTTGGCCGCGTTTTTGGTCTGTGCGAGCGGTGCCGCCAAGGCGCAGATTTCCGACGACGTGGTGAAGATCGGCGTGCTCACCGACATGTCGGGTCCGGCCTCGACCCCGACCGGTCCGGGCTCGGTGGCGGCAGCCGAGATGGCGGTGGCGGACTTCGGCGGCACTGTGTTGGGCAAGCCAATCACGGTGATTTCCGCCGACCATCAGCTCAAACCCGATGTTGCGGCCGGCATCGCGCGGGAATGGTACGATCGCAACCAGGTCGACCTCATCGTCGACGTGCCGGTTTCCGCCGTTGGCCTCGCGGTGCAGGGCGTCGCCAACGAAAAGAAAAAGCTCTTCATCACCCATTCGACCGGCACCGCCGATTTCCACGGCAAGTTCTGCTCGCCCTATACGATGCAATGGGTGTTCGACACCCACGCGCTCGCCGTCGGCACCGCGCAAGAAGTCGTCAAACGCGGCGGCTCCAGCTGGTTCTTCCTCACCGCCGATTACGCTTTCGGTTATTCGCTCGAGAAAGACGCCTCCGACGTGGTCAAAGCCAACGGCGGCACGGTGGTCGGTGCGGTCCGGCATCCGTTCCGCACGCCGGATCTGTCGTCGTTCATTCTCCAGGCCCAGGCCTCGAAGGCGAAAATCATCGGGCTGGCCAGCGGTCCGCCCGACAACGTCAACGCCATAAAACTCGGCGGCGAGTTCGGTCTTTTCGCCGGCGGCCAGCAGATGGCGGGGCTTTTGGTTTTGATCACCGACATCGACGGGCTCGGACTGAAGACGGCGCAAGGCCTGGTGCTCACGACGTCGTTTTATTGGGACATGGACGACAAGACCCGCGAATGGTCGAAGCGCTTCTTCGCCAAAGTGGGCCACATGCCGACCATGTGGCAGGCCGGCGTCTATTCGTCTGTCATGCATTATCTAAATGCCATCAAGGCCGCGGGCACCGACGATCCGCTGAAAGTCGCGGCAAAGATGCGCGAGACGCCGATCGAGGATTTTTTCTCGCGTAATGGCAAGCTGCGCGAGGACGGGCTGATGGTGCACGACCTCATCCTGGTGCAGGTGAAGAAGCCGGAAGAGTCGAAATATCCGTGGGACTATTACCAGATCCTCGCGCATATCCCCGGCGATCAGGCCTTTGGGCCGCCCAATCTGGCTTGCCCGTTGGTCAAAGGCTGATCGCCGCGACCGGTGGCGCTTATTGTGAGTGACACGCAAACCGCGGACTCCGCTACGCGCGGAGCCGCGGCTGACTTCGATGTCAGGAAACTCACGCCGGAATTTCTCGAAAATCCCTATCCGACGTACCGCGCGCTCCGCCAATTCGATCCCATTCACCTGATGCCGGACGGGTCGTATTTCCTGACGCGCTACGACGATTGCCTTGCGGTCTACCGCGAAACGGACACCTGGAGCTCGGACAAGAAACTCGATTTCCGGCCCAATTTCGCCGATAGCCTGCTCTACGAGCATCACACCACGAGCCTGGTGTTCAACGATCCGCCTTATCACACCCGCGTGCGCAAGCTCTTGGCGCCCGCGTTCACGCCGCGGGCATTGCGTGAATTGCAGACGCGGATCGAGGTTTTGGTCGATCGCTTGCTGGAGGCTGCGGCCGAACGCGGCGAGATCGACCTGATTGCGGATTTTGCCGCCGCCATTCCGATTCAGCTCATCGGTGACATGCTCGGCATTCCGCAAGGCGAGCGCGAGCCGTTGCGCGGCTGGTCGCTCGCCATCCTCGGCGCGCTAGAGCCGGTGCTCAGCCGCGCGCAATTCGACACCGGCGTCCGCGCTGTCGCAGAGTTCAAGGACTATTTGAGCGACATCGTCGTGCGCCGGCAGAGCGACGCCAACGATCCGGCGGAGATCCTGTCAAAGCTTATTGCCGGCACTGACCTTGTGTCGGCGACCGCGACGGGCGAACGCCTCTCGAAGCTCGAGCTCATCCACAACTGCATCTTTCTGCTCAACGCCGGGCACGAGACGACCACCAACCTGATCGGCAACGGGGTCGACCTTCTTATCCATCATCCCGAGGTCATGAGCGATCTGCGCCGTCATCCGGAGATCATCGACACGGCGGTCGAAGAATTCCTGCGCATGGAGAGCTCGAACCAGCTCGGCAACCGCAGAGCCGTCAAAAATACCGTGCTCGGCGGCGTCGCTATTGCAGCCG
>DATHHM010000073.1:0-2685 GCA_035317145.1 Xanthobacteraceae bacterium
CCGCGCCGGCAATACGGAAATGCAGACCGCGGCGAACTACTCAAGCCATCCGGCAGCGCAGTCCGATCCGGTGGCGTCGCCGCCCATCGTGCCGCGTTAAGGCATCGGACACGCGGGTTACTCGACTGTCGCGCCCGAGAACTTGACCACCTTGCCCCATTTCTCGGTGTCCTTGGTGATGAGAGCGCCGAACTCGGCGGGCGTGCCCGAAAATGGCGCGCCGCCGAGGTCGGCGAGCCGCGTCTTCATCCCGGGCGTGGCGAGGGCCGCGTTGACCTCCATGTTGAGCTTTTCGATGACGGCAGCGGGCGTGTCCTTCGGCGCAACGAGGCCGTACCACTGGCTCGCCTCGTAGCCGGGGACGAAATCACCCACGGTCGGCAGATCCGGCAACGCGTCCGCGCGCGACGTCGTCGTCACCGCCAAAGCGCGGAGCTGGCCGGCTTTGATGTGCGCGATCGAGCCTGGCGTGGTGTCGAACATGACCTGCATCTGGCCGCCGAGCAGATCGACCAGCGCCGGGCCGGCGCCCTTATAGGGCACGTGCACCATATCGACGCCGGCCATCATCTTGAACAGCTCGCCGGCGACCTGCTGCACGCTGCCATTGCCGGCCGAGGCCATGTTGATCTTGTGCGGGTTCGCCTTCGCATAGGCGATGAACTCCGGAACGGTTTTGGCCGGGACGGAAGGATGCACTTCCATGACTTGCGGCACCCGCGCGATGGTCGCGACCGGCGCAACATCGCGGATGAAGTTGAAATTGAGGTTTTGATAGAGCGTGGCGTTGATCGCGTTTGCCGCGGACGACAACAGCAGTGTGTAGCCGTCGGGGGTCGAGCGCACGACCAGCTCGGTGCCGACATTGGTGCCGGCGCCCGGCCGATCCTCGACGAAGAATTGCTGGCCAAGCCGTTCCGTCAGCGCTTGCGCAATGACCCGCCCGGCGATGTCCATTCCGCCGCCGGCCGCGGTGCCGACGATGATGCGCACGGAGCGCGATGGATAGGCCTGCGCGCTCGCGACCCGTGGCAAAGCCGGCATCGCCACGGCGCCGGCCGCCAGTCCGAGAAAGCTTCGGCGTTTCATCTTTCCCATCATCCCGCCGTCACGCGAAAAACCGTTGCGCATAGGGTGCGTCGTCAAAGCCGCGTTGCGTGACCCATTCGGCGATGTCGCAGCCGCGGGCGAACCACACATCCGAGCGGCCCGACATGTGCGCGAGAATTTTCTGCAGCATCGCCGCCATCAGCGGCCTGCCACCCCAGTGCGAATGGACCGCCAGCGGCAGCATCGCCATCGGCTCGTGCTCGTAGAGATAATCGAATGTCTCGCGGTAGACGTCGAAGAAATCGAGCGGACTGCCGCGCAGCACGCGATTGTCGGCGAAATCGCTGACCGGCAGCGCGATCAGGCTGCCGCTTGGGGTGGCGATCTTGCGCGGCAGGCTGATGTCCTTCGCCTCGCCGTGCCAGGCGAGTTTCTCCTGAACGAGAAAGTCGTAGGTGTTTTCGCTCCAGGCCAGAACCGGGCAGCACCAGCCTTTGGTTTGCTGGCCGGTGACGTCTTCGAGTATCCGCAGCGACCGGCGGATCAGCTCGCGCTCCTCTTCGGGCTCCATATAGACCATGAGCTCGTCCTGGAAATGACCGTGTCCCGCAATCTCGTGGCCGCCCTTGATGGCTTGCCTAATGGCATCGGCATAGAGCTTGGCGCTGGCGGCATTGGGACAGATCGTGCCGGGCGCGTTGAAGCGATCGAGAATGCGCATGATGCGCCAGAGACCTTCGTTGCCGCCATACTGGCCCCAGGCAATACCGGAATGATCGACGACGCCTGGTTTCAACGACGTGGTCTGGATTGAATAAGGTGCGGCCTTGCCGTCCGACCAGGTTTCCAGCAGCACCGTGATCATCACGGCGATGCGCTTGCCTTGCGGCCATTCAAAATTGCTTTTGGGCATGGCAATGCCTTCGTAAGTCGCCAATCGTGGGCCGACCGGCAAACTTGCAACCGAAACCGCGACGCCGGCAAGCGCGCTATGCGTGCACCAGCGGTCCCGGGCTCTTGAGATATTGCGTCGTGATCGCATTCGCCGACCAATAGGCCAGCGCGCCGACGACACCGGTCGGATTGTATGAGGCGTTCTGCGGAAACACCGAGGCGCCCATGACGAACAGATTGTCGGCGTCCCAGGATTGCAGATAGCGGTTGACGACGCTGGTCTTCGGATCGGTTCCGGTCATGGTGCCGCCCGTATTATGCGTCGACTGGTAAGGCACGACGCTGTAGTCGCCCTTCTTCACGCTCGGCGTGCTCATGACCGTCGGGTTCATCGCCGCAGCGAGCCGCCCGAGCACGCCGCCGATATAGTCCGCGAGCTTGTAGTCGTTGTCGCGGAAATTATACGACATGCGAATGAGCGGCCGGCCGAGCGCGTCGCGATAGGTCGGGTCGAGATCCAGAAAATTTTCGCGGTGGGCGTAGTTGCAACCGGACGCGCCGATCGAGAAGGCGTGGTTATACCATTTCGCCGTCGCCGCTTTCCATTCGCGGCCCCAGCGCGGCGTGCCGGGCGGCACCGGACGCGTCAGGATCGGGCGGCCGTTCGAGGTGCCGCCCTGGATCCAGGCGCCGCCGAAGAAGCCGAGGCCCGCATGATCGAAATTGTCGCCATTGAAGTCG
>DATHHM010000074.1:0-5275 GCA_035317145.1 Xanthobacteraceae bacterium
GAGATATTCCAGCTTGCGCACGGCCGCAGGTGCCGCCGCCGCCTCGCGCGCCGTTACGGCAGCGGCGGTCTTGGCCTCGTCGGCCGTCTTGGCGGCCGCCGCCGCCTCGCGCGCGAGCGTTTCGGCGCGCGCCGGCGCGGCCGCCACCGCATCCGCATTCGGCACGAACAATTTTGGATCGGAAAAATCGACCGGCTCCGCATCGTTCGGCGCGATGATCACGCGCATGCCGACCTGCGTCTTGCCGAACAGTTTTTCGGCAAAGTCATAGGGCATGCGGATGCAGCCGTGGGAGGCCGCATAGCCGGGCAGGGGCCCGCCGTGCAGCGCGATGCCCGACCAGGTGATGCGCTCCATGTTCGGCATCCAGGCATCGTCGTAGAGGTTGGAGTGGTGGTCCTTGTCCTTCTCCACGACGCTGAAGACGCCGGCCGGGGTCTCGCGTCCCTTGGTGCCGGTCGAAACCGGCGCCCGCAGGATCCAGCCGTCGGCGTCGTAGATCGTCACCTGCTGGCTCTTGGTCGACACGATCGCCATGATCGGATCACCGCCATCGCGCGGCGCCGTCGCCTCGACGGGGTGCGCAGGATTTGTTTGCTTCGCCGCGGCGTCAGCGGGCGGGGTCAGTGCCATCAGCACGGCCGTGGCCGCAAGAGTCACGATCGTGAATCGATTTGTCATGACATTCTTACTTCGCCAACAACCCGTTGAGCACCAGATCGAGGTGGGCGTTGAAATACGCCTTCATGTCCAGCGGCTGACGGTCGTCGAACATCATCATCCACAGATCGACCAGCGCGATCGGCGCGATGACGATTTGCGGCAAGTCGATGATCGCGGAATTGCGGAACTCGCCGCGGTCCATGCCGCGCTGGATCGCCTGGCGCAGCATGTCGAGACAAGGGCGCAGGATTTCCTGGTGATAACGGTCGGCGAGTTCGGGAAACCGCGGCGCTTCCGCAATCAGCATGCGCAACACTTCGCGGCGGCGGCGATCTTCGACGATGTGCTGATAGATGAAGCTGAACTGCGCGCGCAACAGATCGGCGGTCGAGCCTTCGTGGGTCTCGAGCATTCCGTGCACGGTGTCGAGCGTGGCTTTGGTCACCTCGCGCACCATCGAGATGAAGAGGTGTTCCTTGTTCTCGAAATAGACGTAGATCGTGCCTTTGGTGACGCCGGCGCCCTCGGCAATCTGGTCGAGCGTGGTCATGGCGTAGCCGCTGCGGGAAAATTCGACGAAGGCGGCTTCCAGAATTTCCTGCGGGCGCTCGGCTTTGCGCCGCCGCCGGGTTTCCGTCCGCGCTTCCAAGACTTCTGTCATTGGGCCAGCTAGGCGCCGAATATGGTAAATGTCAAGTTATTGACTAACCGGATAGTAAATAACTAGGTTGGCCTGTTCGGGGTAAAGGAAGCTGTCTTGTTCGGTCAGTTGCATGTCGGTCAGTGGCTTGCGCGCTTGCGCCCGTCGGCGCTCGCGCAAAACGCTTGTGGCGTAAGTGGTTTCGGCGTTTTCGCGTCGAAGGCCACGGTTGCGGCATTGTCATTATTAGCGCTGTCGGCCTGCGCGGTCGGGCCGGATTTCGCCGTGCCGCCGGCGCCGCCGGTCGCAAGTTACACGCCCGAAGGCCAGCCCGCGGCCACGGTGTCGGTCGATATCGCCAGTGGCGCGGCGCAAAGGTTCGACAGCGGCCGCGATATTCCGGGTGAGTGGTGGAAGGTTTTTCATTCCAGGGAGCTCGACGGTTTGATCGCTGAAGCCTTGCAAGCCAATCCGAGCCTTCAGGCGGCGCAGGCGGCGCTGTGGCAGGCCAAGGAAAATCTTTACGCCTCGGAAGGCAAGCTGATGCCGCAGCTCGACGCCAATGCGTCGGCCGAGCGTCAGCAATTCTCGCCGTCCGAATTCGGCGGCGCCGGCGCGCCTTTCATCTTCAATCTGTTCCAGTCGACGGTGAACGTCTCTTATGCGCCCGACGTGTTCGGCGGCCAGCGCCGGCTGATCGAGACGCAGGCGGCACTGGCCGATTATCAGCGCTTCCAGCTCGAAGCGACTTATCTGACCTTGACCTCGAACGTGGTGACGGCGGCGGTGCAAGAGGCCTCGCTGCGCGGCCAGATCGACGCCACGCTCGACATCATCAAGTCGGAGATCGATCAGCTTGGCGTCGTGCGCAATCAATTCGACGCCGGCGCCGCGGCGAAGACCGACGTATTGACCCAGCAATCGGAAGTGGCGAATGCGCAGGCGACCTTGCCGCCGCTGCAGAAGCAGCTCGAGCAGCAGCGCCACGTGCTGTTGGCGCTGATCGGCCGCTTCCCGAACGATGCGCGCAACGATCGCCTGACGCTGGCATCGCTGCGGCTGCCGACCGATCTGCCGCTGAGCCTGCCGTCGCAACTCGTCGAGCAACGCCCCGACGTGCGCGCCTCGCAGGCGCAGTTGCACCAAGCCAGCGCCCAGATCGGCGTCGCCATTGCCAACCGGCTGCCGCAGTTCACCCTCACCGGCAGTTATGGCAGCGCCGCCGTCACCACCGCGGCCTTGTTCACGCCGAACGCGATAGTCTGGAGCGCATTGGCGAGCGGTACGCAGCCGATTTTCCACGGCTTCACGCTGTTGCACCAACAGCACGCCGCCGAGGCCGCCTATGAACAAGCCCAGGCGCAATATCGCAGCACCGTGCTGGCGGCGTTCCAGAACGTCGCCGATGCGTTGCGGGCGCTGCAACTCGATGCCGCCACATTGAAAGCCCAGCGCGCCGCGTTGCGCGCCGCCTCCGACACGCTCGACCTCGCGCGCGGCCAATATCGCCTCGGCGCCATTACCTATCTGATCCTGCTCAATGCGCAGCACTCTTATCAGCAGGCGCGGCTCGCCGTGGTGCAGGCGCAAGCCGCGCGCTATGCCGACACTGCCGCGCTTTTCCAGGCGCTCGGCGGCGGCTGGTGGAACCGCGCCGACGTGGCGCCCAATCCGTATACGCCCGATCCCGATCCGGCGACGGTCGCCGCGCCGAACACCATTCCGGGCACGCCGGCAGCGAAGGAAGCCGTGCAATGAAGCTACGCATGGTGATCATGCTTTTGACGGTCTTCGTCGTCTTCGGCGTGGTCTTTGGAATCATCGTGGGCAAGGGGCTGTTGATCAAGCACTTCATGAGCACGATGGCGCAGCCGCCGCAGACCATCACCGCCGGCAAGGCGGATGTGAGCGAATGGCAGCCGAAGATCGCCGCGGTCGGCAGCCTGCGCGCGGTGAAGGGCGCCGATCTGTCGCTGGAAGTCTCCGGCGTCGTCGATCAAATCGCATTCAATTCCGGCGACGACGTCGAGCAGGGCACGATGCTGCTAAAACTGCGTGCCGACGACGATGCGGCAAAACTCGAATCGTTGCAGGCCACGGCCGAGCTCAACGCCATCACCTACGACCGCGACCAGAAACAGTTCAAGCTCCAGGCGGTCAGCCAGGCCACCCTCGACACCGATGCGGCGAATCTGAAGAACGCCAAGGCGCAGGTGGCGCAGCAGCAGGCGATCCTCGACAAGAAATTCCTGCGCGCGCCGTTTGCCGGCCATCTCGGCCTGCGTCAGGTGGACCTCGGCCAATATCTCGGCGCCGGCACCGTCATCGTCACCTTGCAGGCGCTCGATCCGATTTACCTCGACTTCTTCGTGCCGCAGCAGGCGGTCGACCAGGTGCGCCTGGGTCAGTCGATTGCGGTGAAGGTCGACGCCTACCAGGATCAAACATTTACCGGCGAGATTTCGGCGATCAACCCCAAGGTCGACGCCAATAGCCGCAACGTCCAGGTCCGCGCCACGCTGAAAAATGCCGACCACAAGCTCATTCCCGGCATGTATGCCACGGTCGATATCCCGACCGGCGCGCCGCAAAATCTGATCACGCTGCCGCAGACCGCGATCACCTTCAGCCCCTACGGCGACACCGTCTACATCGTCGACAGCAAAGGCGCCGGCGCCGACGGCAAACCGCAACTGGTGGCGCGGCAAAGCTTCGTTACCACCGGCGCGACGCGCGGCGATCAAGTCGCCGTGCTCAAGGGCGTCAGCGAAGGCGACATGATCGTCACCTCCGGCCAGCTCAAGCTGCACAACGGCTCGACCGTGCTGATCGACAATTCGGTGACGCCGACGGCGGACGCGGCGCCCACCGTGCCGCTCGACCGATAGCGGTGGCGATGTGAACTTCACCGACATTTTCATCCGCCGGCCGGTGCTGGCTTCGGTCGTCAGCCTGTTGATCCTGGTACTCGGCTTGCGGGCCTATGCGGTGCTGCCGATCCTGCAATTCCCGCGCACCGAGAACGCGCTCGTCACCGTGACGACGATCTATTACGGCGCCGATCCCGACGTGGTCGCGGGCTTCATCACCACGCCGTTGGAAAATGCCATCGCGCAGGCCAACGGCATCGACTACATGAACTCGGTCAGCCAGAGCGGCGTGAGCACGATCACGGTGACGCTGCGGCTCAACTACGACGCCGACAAGGCGCTGACCGAGATCAACACCAAGGTCGCTTCCGTGCTGAACCAGCTGCCGCCCGGCACGCTGCAGCCGACGCTTACAGTGAAGATCGGCCAGACCATCGACGCCATGTATATCGGCTTCAACAGCGACACCTTGGCGCCGAACCAGATCACCGATTACTTGACGCGCGTGGTGCAGCCAAAACTGCAAGCGGTGCCGGGCGTGCAGACCGCGGAACTACTCGGCCAGAAGGTCTTTGCGCTGCGCGCCTGGCTCGATCCGCAAAGGCTTGCGGCGTTCGGGCTCACCGCGACCGACATCAGCCAGGCGCTCATCGCCAACGATTATATATCCGGCATCGGCAACACCAAAGGCCAGATGGTGCAGGTCAATCTGGCTGCCTCCACCAGCCTGCATTCGGCGGAAGAGTTCCGCAATCTGGTGATCAAGCAAAGCGGCGGCGCCATCGTGCGGCTCAAAGACGTCGCCAATGTCACGCTCGGCGCCGAAGACTACGAATCCGAGGTCGGCTTCGACGGCAAGCAGGCGGTCTATATCGGCATCCAGGTCGCGCCGGGCGCCAACTTGCTCGACGTCATTTCCGGCGTCCGGAAGGCGTTTCCCGACGTCCTGGCGCAACTGCCTGAAGGCCTGCGCGGCGGCATCATCTACGATTCAACCGACTTCGTGAACAGCTCGATCCGCGAGGTGGTCTGGACGCTGGGCGAGGCGCTGGTGATCGTGACACTGGTCATCTTCGCATTCCTGGGCTCGCTGCGCTCTGTG
>DATHHM010000075.1:0-14613 GCA_035317145.1 Xanthobacteraceae bacterium
CCCGAGCCTGTCGGTGCCGCTGTCGCTCGTTGGCGCGTTCGGCATGATGTACCTGCTCGGCTTCAGCCTCGACAATCTGTCGCTGATGGCGCTGACGATTGCCACCGGCTTCGTCGTCGATGACGCCATCGTCATGATCGAGAACATCGCGCGCTACGTCGAAGCCGGCATGGCGCCGCTCGAGGCGGCGCTGCGCGGCTCCGAGCAGATCGGCTTCACCATCATTTCGCTGACCATCTCGCTGATCGCGGTGCTGATTCCCTTGCTGTTCATGGGCGCGGTGGTCGGCCGGCTGTTCCATGAATTCGCCATCACGCTTGCGGTCACGATCATCATCTCCGCCGTCGTCTCGCTGACGCTGGTGCCGATGATGTGCGCCAAGCTGATCCGCCACCGCCCGGAATCCGAGCGCAGCTACTTCGACGTCACCGCGGAGCGCGCTTTCAATGCGGTGATTGCCCAATACGGCCGGGCGCTGAATTGGGTGCTGGACCGGCAGCCGCTGACTTTGCTCGTTGCAGTGCTGACGCTGGCGCTCACGATCGTTCTCTACGTGCTGATCCCCAAGGGCTTCTTCCCGGTGCAGGACACCGGGATGATCCAGGCGATTACGCAAGCCTCGCAGAGCATCTCCTACCCGGCTATGGCAGAGCTTCAGGCCAAGCTCGCCGCGGAGATATTGAAGGATCCGGACGTCGAGGGATTGACCTCGTTCATCGGCGTCGACGGCACCAATCAGACGCTCAACTCTGGCCGCTTCCTGATCACGCTCAAGGCGCACGACGACAGAAACCTCAACGCCAGCGCGATCATCCGCAGGATCCAGAGCGAAGTCTCCGGCGTCGTCGGCATCACGCTCTACATGCAGCCGGCGCAGGATTTGACCATCGATTCCACCATCAACCGCGCGCCGTACAATTTCGTGCTCGAAGACGCCAACGCCACGGAATTCGCCACCTGGGTGCCGAAGCTGGTGGCGCAGCTGAGCCAATTGCCGCAAATCACCGACGTCGCCAGCGATCTCCAGCAACAAGGCCTGACGGTCAATCTGGTCATCGACCGCGCCACCGCGAGCCGCTTCGGCATCACGCCGGCCACCGTCGACAACGCGCTGTACGACGCGTTCGGGCAGCGCATCGTTTCGACCATCTATACCCAGTCGAACCAGTACCGCGTCATCCTCGAGCTCGACCCGGCGCTGCAGAAATCGCTGACCGGGCTGTCCTCGATCTACCTGCCGTCGTCGTCGTCTTCGACCAACGGGCAGGTGCCGCTTTCGGCCTTCTCGCATATCGAGCAGCAAACCGGCCCGCTGGTGATCACCCATTTCGGCCAATTCCCCGCCACCACGGTGTCGTTCAACACCGCGCCCGGCGTCTCGCTCGGCACCGCCGTCACGGCCATCCAGCAGGAGGAAGCCAAAGTCGGCCTGCCGGACAGCTTCATCACCGCGTTCCAAGGCACCGCGGCCGCGTTCCAGTCGTCGCTGAGCAACGAGCTTTTCCTGATCATCGCCGCGGTGGTGGCGATGTATATCGTGCTGGGCGTGCTCTACGAGAGCTTCGTTCACCCGATCACTATTCTTTCGACATTGCCCTCGGCCGGCGTCGGCGCGCTGTTGTCGTTGATGCTGCTCGGCTACGACCTCGACGTCATCGCCATCATCGGCATCATCCTCTTGATCGGCATCGTCAAGAAAAACGCCATCATGATGATCGACTTCGCCCTGGAAGCGGAACGTGTCGAAGGGCAAGCGCCGCGCGACGCCATCTACCAGGCCTGCCTGCTGCGCTTCCGGCCGATCATGATGACCACCATGGCGGCGATTCTCGGCGCGCTGCCGCTGATGCTGGGCCAAGGCACCGGATCGGAACTGCGCCAACCGCTCGGCCTCGCCATCGTCGGCGGCCTGATCTTCAGTCAGGTGCTCACCTTGTTCACCACGCCGGTGATCTATCTCTATTTTGACCGGCTGGCGGTGCGTTTCACCGGGCGTGGCCAAGCGCACCGCAGGGACCGCGGCGGGCCGGAGACATGAATATTTCCGCGCCATTCATTGCGCGACCGGTGGCAACCACGCTGCTGACGCTGGGCATCGCCTTGGCCGGCGCGCTGGCGTTCTCGAAATTGCCGGTGGCGCCGCTGCCGCAAGTCGATTTCCCGACCATCTCGGTCAGCGCGCAATTGCCCGGAGCGAGCCCGGAGACGGTGGCGACCAGCGTCGCGAGCCCCCTCGAACGCCATCTCGGCCAGATCGCCGGCGTCACTGAGATGACCTCGCAAAGCGGCATCGGCCAGGCGCGCGTCACGCTGCAATTCGAGCTCAACCGCGACATCGACGGCGCCGCGCGCGACGTGCAGGCCGCCATCGTCGCCGCGCGCGCCGACCTGCCGGCGAACCTGAAAAGCAATCCGACCTACCGCAAGGTCAACCCGGCCGATGCGCCGATCCTCATCCTGGCGATGACCTCGAAGACGCTCAGCCAGGGCCAGATGTACGACGCCGCCAGCAACGTCTTCCAGCAGCGGCTGTCGCAGATCTCAGGCGTCGGCCAGGTCATCATCGGCGGCTCGGCGCTGCCGGCGGTGCGCGTCGAGCTCAATCCGAAGGCGCTGTTCAAATACGGCATCGGGCTTGAAGACGTGCGCGCGGCGCTGGCCTCGGCAAATGCCAACAGCCCGAAGGGCACGATCGATGACGGCGACCAGCGCTATCAGATCTATACCAACGATCAGTCCACCAAGGCCGCCGATTACGTGCCGCTGATCGTCGCCTACCGCAACGGCGCCGCGGTGCAATTGTCGGACGTCGCGACGGTTGCCGATTCCGTCGAGGACGTACGCAATCTCGGCCTGTCCAACGGCCAGCCGTCGGTGCTGGTCATCGTCTTCCGCCAGCCGGGCGCCAATATCATCGAAGCCATCGATAGCGTGAAGGAGGCGCTGCCGCATCTGCAGGCCGCCATGCCGGCCGACGTCAACGTCACCGTCGCCATCGATCGCAGCACCACCATCCGCGACTCGTTGCGCGATACGGAGCTGACGCTCCTGATCGCGATTTCATTGGTCACGCTCGTCGTCTTCGTCTTCCTGCGCAATTTCCGCGCCACGCTCATTCCGGGCATCGCCGTGCCGATTTCCATCCTCGGCACGTTCGGCGGCATGTATCTGTTGGGCTACAGTCTCGACATTTTGTCGTTGATGGCGCTCACCATCGCCACCGGCTTCGTGGTCGACGATGCCATCGTCGTGCTCGAGAACATTTCGCGCCACCTCGAAGCAGGCATGCCGCGGATGCAAGCGGCGCTGCGCGGGGCGCAGGAGGTCGGCTTCACCGTGCTGTCGATCAGTCTATCGCTGATTGCGGTGTTCATTCCGATCCTGCTGATGGGCGGCATTCTGGGCCGGCTGTTTCGCGAATTCACCATCACGTTGTCGATCGCCATCCTCATCTCGCTGGCAATCTCGCTCACCACCACGCCGATGATGTGCGCGCTGTGGCTGAAGCCGCGCGTGATGGACGACGCGCCGCGCCGTCGCACCGTGTTTGACCGCGTGCTTGGCGGCTATGAACGCTCGCTGGCCTGGGCGCTGCGCCACGGCGGCCTCGTCATGCTGATCCTGTTCGGGGCGGTCTGCTTGAACGTCGTGCTGTTCACCCTCGTGCCCAAGGGCCTGTTTCCGACCCAGGACACCGGCCGCCTCGTCGGCTCGCTGCAGGCCGATCAAAGCGTGTCGTTCCAGGCCATGACCCAAAAGCTGCGGCAGATGATCGATATCGTGCAGAGCGATCCGGCCGTGGACCACGTCGTCGGATTTACCGGGGTCGGCTCCGGCGGCGGCGGCGGCCAGATCAATACCGGTTCGGTATTCGTTTCGCTAAAGCCGATCACGCAGCGGCCGCCGGTCGATGAGATCACCGCGCGGTTGCGCCCGCAGCTTGCCACGGTTCCCGGCGGCCGCCTGTTCCTGACCGCGGTCCAGGATATCCGTTCCGGCGGCCGGCAAAGCAATTCGGCGTATCAATACACATTGCAATCCGACAGCACCGACGACCTGTTCACCTGGACGCCAAAACTGGTTACGGCACTCGAACACAGCGCGGTGCTCACCGACGTGAACTCCGATCAGCAGCAAAAAGGCCTGGAAACCGATCTCGTCATCGATCGCGACACCGCCTCGCGGCTGGGGGTCACCGTGTCGCAAATCGACAGCACGCTTTACGACGCCTTCGGCCAGCGTCAGGTGTCGGTGATCTACAGCGCGATCAATCAGTACCACGTCGTCATGGAAATCGACCCGCGCTACACGCAATATCCGGCTTCTCTCAATGACATCTATATTGCGACGTCGGGTGGCGGCGCCTCGGGTACGGCGCTGTCGAATTCTCCGGCCGGAACGGTAGCGGCCGCAGCCGCGCCCAAGACGGCTTCCGCCACGTCGGCGACCGCGACGGCCGCGGCCAATGCCAACAACAACTCGGCGCGCAATGCCGCCATCAATTCACTGGCCACGGCCGGCAAGAGCAGCACGTCGTCCGGCGCCGCGGTCTCGACCACCAAGGAGACCATGATTCCGCTCGCCGCCGTGGCGCACTATCAGCCGGGCAACACACCGCTCTCGGTCAATCACCAGGGCTTGTTCGCCTCCTCCACCATTTCGTTCAATTTGCAGCAGGGCGCGTCGCTCGGCGAGGCGGCGGCGGAGATCAACGAAGCCATCAATCAAATCCATATGCCGGCTTCGATCCACGGCAGCCTGGCCGGCACCGCGCAGGTGTTCGCCGACTCGCTGAGCAACGAGCCGGTCCTGATCGCCGCCGCCATTGCCGCGGTCTACATCCTGCTCGGCGTGCTCTACGAGAGTTACATTCACCCGATCACGATCCTCTCGACCTTGCCGTCGGCCGGCGTCGGCGCGCTGCTGGCGCTGATGCTGTTCCACACGCAATTCGACATTATCGGCACCATCGGCGTGATCCTGCTCGTCGGCATCGTCAAGAAAAACGCCATCATGATGATCGACTTCGCCATTCACGAGAAACGGGTGCACAATCTCGGCGCGCGCGACGCGATTTTCCAAGCCTGCCTGTTGCGCTTCCGCCCGATCATGATGACCACCATGGCGGCGATCCTCGGCGCGGTGCCGCTGGCGCTCAGCTTCGGCAACGGCGGCGAGATTCGCCGGCCGCTCGGCATCTCGATCATGGGCGGGCTTATCATTAGCCAATTGCTAACGCTCTACACCACGCCGGTGCTCTATCTCTATATGGACCGGCTCGGCCAATGGTCGTTGCGGCAACGGCAGCGGCTATTGCCAGGGTTGTACGGCGCGGAACCGGCCGAATAAGCCGCAGCGCGGTTTCGCTTGGCGCCCTAGGCAATGCGAACAAAAAATGCTACCGCTGACGCGTCGAGCACTATTTGCAATCTAGTGGAGGTCTCTACGATGGCGCAAAAGAAGCAATCTACGAAGCAAAAGCGTCTGAAGAAGGCCCTCCCGGTATTGGGAATCGCCGGGGTGTCCTTTTCGCTGATTGGAGGAGCGTCCGCATCAACGAGCGCGCCTGCAGCAGATTTACCGTCCCAGAATACCTCTCCGCGTCAAGAAATCTTCCTCGGTGAGGAAGAGCTCTCCGACGTCAGCCTTGCCACATTCTATGTCTTCGACAAGGAAGGCATCGCGAAGTCGCAGTCCGGCCAGCAATTGGCCTGGTGGCGATGCGGCGGCTGCGGCAGATGCGGCGGATGCGCTTGGCGCGGCTGCGGCGGCTGCGGCGGTTGCGGCGGTTGCTGCTGGTCAAATGGACGTTGCCGCGCCTGCTAAGGCGGGATCACGTTCCGACCACGTCGAAAGACATAAGTTGTTATGGCCGGGTCATGCTTGACCCGGCCCATTTTGCGTTGGTTATGACGCTGGCCGCGGGAGCTGCTAACTACGTCGACAAGCGCGGGTTTGCGAGCTAGACCACAGCGTTTCCACAATCCGAGAGCATCTGCCTCGCAATGGCGACCCACACCGGCGGCAATAAACCTAGCGGCATGCACGCCGGCGTGGTGGCAGGCGATCAAGCTCACAGCACGACACGGTTCAACGCCAAAGACGTTCCGCAATTCGCGCCGAATTTTTCCGTTTATGTGCTGCCGCCCGATGCGGTGTGCTTCTATTCCGAGGACCGCAAATTCTTTCTGCACGGCGAGCTGTTTTGCATCGTCGCGGACTTAATCGCTGCGGGAAAAAGTTTTGGCCAGATCGTCCGCGAGCTGACCAAAAAATTTCCGGCCGACGTGGTCGACCAGGCCATCAAGCGGTTGATCGATCGCCACTACATCGTGCCGAAACGGCAAACTTCCGTCGATGCCGCCGCCGGCTATTGGGCGACACTGGGCATTCCGTTGGAAATGGCGGCGAAAAATCTGCAGAAATGCCGCCTGCGCATTCAAGCGGTCGATGCCAAGGGCGCCAAGCAACTTGGCGCGGCGTTGCGTAAGCTCGGCGTTCGCGTCGTCGATCGCTCCGCCAACCTCACGGTCGTCCTGGTCAACGATTATCTCGAAGGGCAACTTGAGCCATTGAACCGGCAACATCTGTCCGACCGCACGCCGTGGCTGTTGGTTCAGCCATCCGGCGTTTTTCCCCTGGTCGGGCCGGTGTTCAGCCCGGGCAAAGGCCCGTGCTGGAGCTGTCTCGCCGAGCGGATGAAAAGGAACCGCGAGGTCAGGGCGATGCTCGACCGCCGGCAAGCGCGTCGCGTCGCGGTGTCGCCGCTCGCCGAGGACTCGCTCGGCTATAGCGGCATCGAGCTTGCGGCGATCGAGATCGCCAAGGCGATCGCCAGCGATTTCCGCACGCCGCTGAACGATCATCTGATCAGCCTCGATCTATCGGGCCCGACCATCGTCAAACACTACGTGCCGCGCCGGCCGCAATGTCCGTCCTGTGGAGCTAAGACGCTGCGCGATCCGCGGCGCGAGCCGGTGCCGATCGTGCTGACCGCTGGCGCCAAGCCGGTCATGACCAGCGGCGGCTACCGCAGCGTATCGTCGCGGGCCACGGTAGCAAAATACCGCAAGCACGTGAGCCCGCTCACCGGCGTGGTGTCGAAGCTTGAAAGGGTCGAAGTCGACCTGCCGCTCAACACCAACTTCTACGCCTCACATAATTTTTCCGGGCCCGCCAAGTCGATCCATGAGCTGCGCTCGGGCAAGAGCGGCGGCAGCTTCGGCAAGGGCAGCACCGCCGAGCAAGGCGAAGCCAGCGCGCTGATGGAGGCGATCGAACGCTATTCCGGAATCTTTCGGGGCGACGAGATCAGGGTGGCGCGGCGGTTTACCGACTTCGCGCCCGGTGAGGCCATCGCGCCGAACGATGTCCTCCAGTTCAGCGACGCGCAGTACCGGCACGCGCAGATGGGGCCGAGCGAAGCGGACGTGACGCCGACACCGCCGCCGTTCGATCCTGCGGCCAAGATCGAATGGACGCCGGTGTGGTCGCTGCGCGACCAGCGCTTCAAATATCTGCCGACCGGGATGCTGTATTTTTTCCACAGCGACGCATTCGACAGCCATATGCACGCGGACTCCAACGGCTGCGCCGCCGGCAATACTCTTGAAGAGGCGATCGTCCAGGGCTTCCTCGAACTGGTGGAGCGGGATTCGTATGCCATCTGGTGGTACAACCGCTCGCGGCGAACGGAACTGGACTTAAGCCAGTTCGACGACTCATACGTCCGCGATCTGAAAAACCAGCTTGCCGAAACCGGGCGCCGGCTGTGGGTGCTCGACATCACCAGCGATCTCGGCATTCCGAGCTATGTGGCGATGTCACACGCGACACAAAACGGCCAGGAGTTCGTCGAATATGGCTCCGGCTCGCATTTCGATCCGCGCATCGCGCTGTTGCGCACGTTGACCGAGGTCAATCAATTTCTGTCGCTCGGCCTGTTGGGACTTCGCGACGCGGGGTCATCGAGCAATGACGGCGCGGGACCGTTTCACTTGCAGGACCATCCATACTTGATCCCGGACGGCAAGCCGCCGGTCCGGCCGGATTTCGACGGGAACTTCGGCAGTCTCGACACCCGCGCGCAGGCGCTTGCCTGCGTGGACGTCGCCAAGCGGGCGGGCCTCGATTTCCTCGTGCTCGACCAGACGCGGCCCGACATCGAGACGCCGGTGGTCCGCGTGATCGTTCCGGGCCTGCGCCATTTCTATCGCCGTTTCGGGCCCGGCCGGCTTTACGACGTGCCGATAAAACTTGGATTGCGTCATACGCCGATCCCGGAAAGCGAGCTCAATCCGCTTCATCCCAATACGTGAGGTCAGGCCGGCTTGCGCGCTCCGCAACGAAAGAGTCCGCGACAAAAAAGTCCGCGACGCAAGACGGAGCGACGGGCGGCAGCGGCGACGCTTTCCGTCCGGCTTTTGGGCCACGTCACGCTGCGAGCGCAGGCGAGCGGCGAGATCGCGGCCTGCTTTGATGACGTTGCGCTCGGCTTGGGAAAGTTCAGCGCCAAGGCGGCGGACCGCGCGCAAGACCTGCGCACGGGCCTGCCATTGAGCGTATTTGCCTCCGGCAGCCGCGACATCGACAAGGAAATTCTTCTCCTGGTCCGTCGATTGGCTGGGCGCGGTCTGGTGGAGTACCACCTCGGCCGCCCGCGAGACGGCGAGAATCTTGTCGTCATCGAGCCTCAGGTACCGGACTATTGGCCGCGCATAGCGCAGCTCGACCATGCCGACACGCTGGTGCTATCGCGGTTCGCCTATATGCGGCGGCGCGCCAACGAATTGGTCTTGGAATCGCCGCGCGCCGGCGCGTTGTTCAAAATCTGCGATCCGAAGATCGCGGCTGCCCTGGCCCTGCTGGCGACGCCGCAACAGATCAAACAATTCCGTCGGCAAGAGGGTTTTCCAGGACTCGAGCTTCTCGCGCTCCTCGTCGATTGCCAAATCCTTTTCAAGACCGGCACCGACAACAATGGCCTGCGGCCAGCGGAGGGCGACGACGCCCTCGTGCTGTGGGATTTTCACGATCTTCTGTTCCACGCGCGCAGCACCGAGGGCCGCCACGCCAATCCGCTGGGCGGGGCCTATCCCTATGCGGACGCCATCGCTCCACGGCCGGCCGTACGCCCGTCCTGGCCTGGAAAGAAGATCGATCTGCGCGAAGTCTCAGCCGCGCCCGCGGCAGCACTGTCGCCAGCCGCGAAGCTTTTGCATGAACGCCATTCAACGCGCGATTTTGACACCCAGCAGCCGATTACGCTCGCCGAGCTGGCGCGATTTCTCGACAGCACCGCCCGCGTCCAATCGGAATTGAAGATGCCGCTCGACCACGGCGGTGGCAGTCCGGAACTCAGCTACACGGTGCGGCCCTATCCTTCGGGCGGCGCCAGCTACGAGCTCGAGCTCTATCTGGCCGTCGACACATGCGAAGGGCTGTCGCGCGGCTTCTATCACTACGATGCCGGCGCCCACGCGCTGGTGCCGATAGAGACCCGAAGCAATCAGCTCGATGCGCTGCTCAAGAGCGCCGAATTCGCCATGGGCGTATCCGCCGCGCCACAAATCCTGATCACCATTGCCGCGCGCTTCGGGCGGGTGTCATGGAAATACAGCTCGATCGCCTATGCGCTCATTCTCAAGGACGCCGGCGTCTTGATACAAACGCTTTACGTCATGGCGGCCGATATGGGTCTCGGCGGCTGCGCGATCGGGACCACCAATATCGAGCTGTTCGCGAAAATGACGGGACTGGACTTTCACGTCGAGGGGCCAGTCGGTCAATTTGCGCTCGGGCGCGGCGCGAAACCGGAAGCTCTCCGTTGACAGTCTGATGGATTACGCGCTCGGCCCGGCCTTCTTGGGTACAAACAAACGCGTGGCGGCAGGATCGTCCGCGGCGGCACGCCCGAAATAGCCGATGGTCTCGGGGCGGCCCGTCCTCAGCGCGAACATGGCGCCCTGAGGGTCCGTGCAGCGGACGATCCGGTTGCCGCCTCGCGCTTCGAGCGGGCCCTCAAGAATTTTGCCGCCGCCGGCCTTGACGCGCTCTGCCGCCGCGTCGATGTCGCCGACATTGAAATAATAAAGCCAGAACGGCATCGGCACCGTCGGAGGTTTGTTGGACATGCCGCCGATGGTCTGGCCCCCAGCAGAGAATAATTGATAGGTGCCGATCCCGCCGACCTCGGCGTGAGCTTTCTGCCAGCCGAAAAGCTCGCCGTAAAACGCGAACGCCGTTTCCCAGTTGACGGCGGACAGTTCATGCCAGCCGACATGGCCCGGCAAACTCAGCGCGGCGGGCTGCTCTTGGCCGGATTTCAGCCCCTTGACCAATGCCAGCGTCGCCATTTGCGGATCGGCGACGACAGAAAAGCGGCTGACATCGGGGACGTCCGTCGGTGGAACGTACACGGTGCCACCCAGACGCCTAAGCCGATCGGTCGCGGCATCCACGTCGTCGACGCCGACATAGCCCGTCCAGCGCGGCTGCGCGCCCATTTTTCGCGCCTCGGCCGGCAGAGCCATCAGTCCGGCGACCGGATCCTCGCCGGAGGTGAACAGCGTATAGGCCGCGCCGGGCATCGACGCGTCGCGTGTGCCCCAACCGACGACGTCGGCGTAGAAGGCCTTGGCGGCCTCCGCGTCTATTGTCGTCAACTCGTACCAGACGAAACAGCCATGCGGACTGACCATGTCTGCTTCCGATCCAGACGCTTTGAGCCTCGACCCGCTCAGCGGAGATAAAGCGGCTTACGCGCGTAACAACACGGCGCCGGCCCCTCGCGCAGCGGCGTACCGATCGTCGCCCACGCATGCGGCGGCGGCTCGCTGATCGTTGCGCGCAAGCGATGAATCTCGGCGCGCGCCGCGGTGATCAGCGGGCCCTTGACCCCCTCATCGACGTCCGGATTGGCCTCGAGACGGGAGATCAGCTTGAATTGCGCATAAATCGCGTCGCGCGTGCACCAATAGACGGTATCGCTGCAGCCCCAAAAATCCCCTGCCCGCGCCGGCGCAGCGGCGAACGCAAAAGCCAGAACGACGCCAAGCCAAACTTGCCGCACCATGGTTATACTCGCGCTCCGACTTCGGTATAATGGATGAGGATTTCATCGATCGCACAATAAAACAAGTCAGGGATGAACGCACATGAATGGCGCCGAAGTCATTGCCGATATTCTCAAGCGCGAAGGCACCGAATTTTTCTCCTGCTATCCGCGCAACCAGGTGATCGAGCCGTGCGCGGCGATCGACATCCGCCCGATCCTGTGCCGGCAGGAGCGCGTCGGCGTCGGCATCGCCGACGGCTATTCGCGCATCAAGCGCGGCAAGAAGAACGGCGTGTTCGGCGCCCAGGCCGGGCCCGGGATCGAGAACGCGTTTCCGGGCATCGCGCAGGCTTATGCCGAGAACGTGCCGCTGCTGATCATTTCCGGCGGCATGCCGCTGGCCAAGCAATATGTGCGCCCGGCGTTCCGCGCCGCCGCCGTCTATGAGCCGGTGACCAAATGGTCGGCGCTGGCGCACAACGTGCAGGAATTGCCCGACCTGATGCGGCGCGCTTATCAGGCGATGCGCACCGGCAAAGCTGGTCCGGTGCTGATCGAAGTGCCGGACGAAATAGCCGAGGCGCAATTCAAGGGCGAACTGGATTACCGGCCGGTGCCGGTGCAGCGCACGGCGCCCGACCCGGATGCCATCAAGAAAGCCGTCGAGATGCTGCTCGCAGCCAAGAACCCGATCCTGTGGGCCGGCCAGGGCGTGCACTATGCCGAAGCCGGCGACAAGCTCGCGGCGCTGGCGGAATTGCTGCCGGCGCCGGTGGTCGCCACCAATCCGGGTAAGAGCGCCATCCCCGACAGCCATCCGCTGGCGCTCGGCGGCGCGACGCGTTCGCGCTCAAAAGTGTTCGCCGATTTCATGAAGAAATCCGACGTCGTGATGGCGATCGGCTCGAGCCTCACTATCACCAATTTCGGGCCGGCCGTGCCGGCGGGCAAGACCATCATCCATTCGACCAACGACGCCGGCGACATCAACAAGGAATATCGCGCCGATCTCGCCGTGGTCGGCGACGCCGGTTTGGTGATCGATGCACTGATCGCCGAAGTCGCCAAGCAAAAGGGCCCGGGCGGCGGCAATGCGCTCGCCTCGCTCAAGGAAGAAGTCGCGGCCGGCAAGAAAGCCTGGCTCGACGAATGGGCGAAATTTCTCAACTCCGACGAAATGCCGCTCAACCAATACCGAATCATCCGCGACATGATGCGCACGCTCGACCGCGACAACGTCATCATGACCCACGATTCCGGCAGCCCGCGCGAGCAGATGATCCCGTTCTGGGAAACGACAGCCGCCGGCTCCTATATGGGCTGGGGCAAGTCGACCCAATTGGGCTATGGGCTCGGCATCACCATGGGCGCAAAACTCGCCGCGCCGAAGAAGCATTGCATCAACGTGATGGGCGACGCCTCGTTCGGCATGACCGGCATGGATATCGAGACTGCCGCGCGCAACCGCATCGCCATCCTCACGGTCGTGTTCAATAACGGCGTGATGGGCGCCGAGCGCGATGTCTTGAAAATTTCCGACGAGAAATACGGCGCCATGACGGTCGGCGGCAATTACAGGAAAGTGGCCGAAGGGCTGAACGTCGCGGCAACGCGCGTGGAAAAGCCCGGCGACATCGTCGGCGCGATCAAGGATGCGGTTGCCGTCACCGAGAAAGGCGCGCCGTTCCTGCTCGAATTCGTGGTCAAAGAAGGCCGCGATTTTTCGCGCTACGCCTGAGACGCGCAAACAGAAACACGAGGACCAACATGGCGGACATCAAGATCTTCAATCCCGAAGGGCTGGCCAAGCCGCCCGGAACTTATTCGCATATTGCGCAGGCGCGAACGCAGCAGGTCGTCTTCATTGCCGGCCAAGTGCCGAGCGATGCGTCCGGCAAGACCGTTGGCAAGGGCGACATCGAGGCACAAGCCGTGCAAGTCTACGCCAATATCCTTACCGCGCTACGCGCGGTCGGCGCCGACTGGAACAACGTCGTTCAGTTCACGAGCTATTTGACGCGCGCCGAGGACGCGGCTGCGTTCCGCGCCTGGCGGACTCGGGAATTTCCGAAAATGTTTCCTGGCGGCTCGCCGCCGAACACACTGCTAATCATCAGTCGCCTGGCGGACCCGGACTATCTGCTCGAAGTGCAAACGGTCGCCGCGCTATAATCTTTTTACCCGGCAGCCAGGTCGCGCGCCGTCACATCTTCCAATAGCGTGCGCAGCGCCTTGGCGCGTTTTGCGCCGTAGGTGCGCTCGAATTGCGCCTGGGCCTTAGTCCAGCCCTTCTGCGCGGCCGCAAAGCGCTCCTGTCCGGCGCGTGTCAGCCGCAACTCTTTGCTGCGCCGGTCGGATTGTCCCGGCCCGACGGCGATCAGGCCGTCGCGCTGCAACGGCAGGATATTCCGGCCCAAGGTGGTGCGGTCCATCACCAGCGCGGCGGCCAGCGCATTGATCGTCATCGCGCCTTTGCGGTGCAGCCTTGCAAGAATCGAATACTGGGTGGCACGCAGCCCGAGCGGGCTGATGAATTGGTCGTAGAATTGCGTGACATGGCGGGTCGCCTGGCGCAGCGCCAGGCAATTGCAGGCTGCGGGGTTGGTCGAACCAGGATGCATAACCGTCTTGCTCGCTTTCTTGATATAGGCGTATATACTCCTATCTGTTACAGCGTTCAAGGCAACGAGCTGCCGCAGGCAACGGAGCGCCGGTATGTCGTCAGTGGGCCTCGCCTCCTCCGAGCCGCAACTAACCGGGGCTGCGGCCGCCATTCCGGAAAAGGCCAAATACGACCCGCGCACCCGCGCGCTGATCGAAGGCCCGATCGCCGCGACGCTCATTCGCCTCGCCGCGCCGAACGTGCTGGTGATGCTGGCGCAAACGTCGGTCGGCCTGGTCGAGACCTATTTCATCGGCAAGCTCGGCACCGATCCGCTGGCCGGCGTCGCGCTGGTGTTTCCGCTTCTCATGTTGATGCAGATGATGTCGGCCGGCGCCATGGGCGGCGGCATTTCGTCGGCGATTGCACGCGCGCTCGGAGGGGGACGCCGCGCCGATGCCGATGCGCTCGCAGTCCATGCGCTGGTTATCGCGCTCCTGTTCGGCCTCACCTTCACGGTTGTGCTGTTGCTCGGCGGGCGATGGCTTTACGCGGCAATGGGCGGCAGCGGCGCTTCGCTCGACGCGGCGCTGAGCTATTCCGGCGTGGTTTTCTCCGGCGCCATCCTGGTGTGGCTGTTCAACTCGCTCGCCAATGTCATTCGCGGCACTGGCAATATGGCGGTGCCGGCGCTGGTCACGGTCATCGGCGTCGTCGTGCTGATCCCGCTGTCGCCGTGCCTGATCTTCGGCTTCGGACCATTCCCCCGGCTCGGCGTTGCCGGTGGCGCCGTTGCGGTGCTGATCTATTACGCGGTCGGCAGCATGGCGCTCGCGGCCTATCTGCGCTCCGGGCGCAGCATCGTGCGGCTCTCCTTTTTTGGCATTCGTCTGCGTTGGCCGCTGTTTGCCGACATTTTACGCGTCGGCGCGGTCGCAGCCCTGATCACGGTGCA
>DATHHM010000076.1:0-3105 GCA_035317145.1 Xanthobacteraceae bacterium
GCTTGCGCGCAAACGGCCGACGCAGCAGCATACCTACGGCTATCGGCGAGCCTCCATATTGGCGGCTCTCATCAATGCCGGTCTTCTTCTGATCGCGGTCGGCGGCATAGCGGTCGAGGCCATCAACCGGATTCAGGAGCCAGCGGCGGTCTCGGGCTGGACCGTCGTTCTGGTGGCGACCCTGGGCATCGTCGTCAACGGCGGGACAGCGCTGCTGTTCATGCGCGGCCGCCACGGCGATCTGAATATCCGCGGCGCGTACCTGCATATGGCGGCGGACGCCGGGGTTTCCTTTGGCGTGGTTGTTGCCGCAGGCGTGATCATGTTGACGGGGTGGCAATGGGTCGATCCGGCGATCAGCCTGTGCATCGCCGCCGTGGTGCTGGCGAGCGGGTGGGGTCTCGCCCGGGACAGCGTCAATCTGGCGCTGGACGGCGTGCCGAAAGGCATCGAACTCGCCGAAGTGAAAGACTATCTCAGCCAGCTCAACGGCGTGACCGAAGTGCATGACCTTCACATCTGGGCCATGGGCACCAACGAAACCGCACTCACGGCGCATCTGGTTCGTCCAGGCGGCTACGACGATCCGTTTCTCCACGGTGTCTGTGAGGAGCTGTCACACCGTTTCAACATTCAGCATGCGACACTTCAGGTCGAAGCGGGCAGCGATGTGTGCAAACTTGCGCCGTCGGAGGTGGTTTAGCGAGGGCGCGTCACGTACGCGGCAGCCGGTCCGAGCAGCAGACTCGGAAAATCCCCTTTGACTGCGATTATCGTCTGGTCGATGCTCGCCGAAAATCCGGAGGCGACCTTGCGCGAAGCAGGATGGCGGCGGCTGACTTTGGCGATCGGCATTGCGCTCGCGCTGCTGCCAGCCACGCTCTACGCGCAATCCATTCCCGGCGCGCTCCCCGAATCCGCCAAAGCGTTATCGCAGGGCGAATGGCCCGCTTACGCCGGGACCTATGCGGCGGCGCGCTATTCGCCATTGGCCCAGATCGACCGCAGCAACGCCAAGGATCTGCACGTCGCCTGGCGCTGGAAATCGCCGGACATGGCGGTCAAGGCTGCCAATCCAAAAGTCGGTCCCAGCCGCGCCAATGAATCGACGCCGCTGATGGTCGGCGGGGTGCTCTACACCTCGACATCGCTGTCGCAGGTCGCCGCCATCGATGCCTTCACCGGCGAAACCAGATGGGTGTTCGATCCCAAGATCTACGAAAATGGCCTTGGAATTCCCGCCAACGACGGCTGGCTGCATCGCGGCGTCGCCTATTGGCGCAGTGGCGACGACGAGCGCATCGTGATGCTTACGGCCTTCGCGCAGATGATCGCGCTGGACGCCAAGACCGGCAAACCCGTGCCGACGTTCGGGACCGATGGCCGGATCGATCTCGCGCAGGGCCTGCGGCGGCCCGTCGACCGCGATTACTACACCATGAGTTCGCCGCCGGTGATCGTGCGCGGCGTCATCGTGGTCGGCTCGTCGGTGATGGACTGGTGGGGGCATCGGCCGTCGCCGCCGGGCGATGTGCGCGGCTTCGATGTCGTTACCGGCCGTCTGCTCTGGACCTTCCACACCGTGGCGCAAGAAGGCGAGCCCGGCGTCGAGACCTGGGAGAAAGAGTCCTGGAAGGAAGCCGGCAATGCCAACGTCTGGGCGCCGATGAGCGCCGACGAGGAGCTTGGTTACGTTTACCTGCCGGTGAGCACGCCGACCAACGACTATTACGGCGGCCATCGCCCCGGCGACGGCCTCTATGGCGACAGTTTGGTCTGTCTCGACGCGGCAACCGGCAAGAAGGTCTGGCACTATCAGCTCGTTCACCATGGATTGTGGGACTACGACACGCCGGCCGCGCCGAACCTGATCGACATCACCGTCGGTGGAAAGGCCATCAAGGCGGTGGCGCAAGTCACAAAACAGGCCTTCGTCTATGTGTTCGATCGGGTGACCGGCGAGCCGGTGTGGCCGATCAAGGAGCAGCCGGTGCCGGCCTCCAATGTGCCGGGCGAGCGCGCGTCGAAGACACAGCCGTTCCCCACCAAGCCCGCGCCGATCGATATTCAGGGCTTGCGCGATGAGGATTTGATCGATCTCACGCCGGAGCTTCGCAAGGAAGCGATCGATATCGTCGCCGAATACGATCATGGCCCGCTGTTCACGCCGCCGTCGCAGCGTGGCACGATTCAGGTACCCGGTGTCGGCGGCGGCGGCAATTGGGCTGGTGCTGCGATCGATCCGGAGACCGGCATGTTCTATGTCGGGACCTACCGGGTGCCGTTCGTCGTCACTCTTCGCAAGCCCGGGGCCGGCGAGTCGTCGTACGATTTCATCGGTGAATTCCGCTATCTGTCGGGGCCGCGCGGGTTGCCGTTGCTCAAGCCGCCGTTCGGCAGCATCGTTGCCATCGACATGAACACCGGCGACCACCGTTGGCGCATCCCGGTCGGGCGCGGCGAACTTCTTCCCGTATTCCAGCGCCTTGGCGTCCGCGAACGTCTGGGATTTTTGGCCCGCAGTTGGGCGTTGGTGACCAAGACCGTCCTGATCGTCGTGCAATCGGGATATTTCGGCGCACCACGATTGCCGCCCGGAGGCACCCGCCGGATCAACGATCTCAACAATTTCGATCCGCATTTATGGGTCTACGACAAGGCCAGCGGCGAAATGCTGGCCGAGGTCGCGCTGCCGGCCAACGCGACCGGGGCGCCGATCACCTATATGGCCGGCGGCAAGCAGTTCATCGTATTCCCGGTCGGCGGTGGCCCCCTGGTCGAGGAGATGATCGCGGTCGCGCTTTGAGTGGCGTGTTTCTCAACGCGTCGTCGTCCCGGCGAACGCCGGGACCCATACGCCGTGTCCCATCGTTTCTGCAATGTGTCAGGTGCCTTTGACTATATCGACGCCCCGGGTTATGGGTCCCGGCCTTCGCTGGGACGACGGAAAAAATGTCCCCCGAACTCGCTTTCATTCTGACGCTGGCGCTGCGCATGGCCGTCACCGCCGCGTTCGTGGTGTCGGCCTCCATCATCACCGAGCGTTCCGGACCGGTGATCGGCGCGCTGGTCGCGACCTTGCCGATTTCGGCAGGACCTTCTTAC
>DATHHM010000077.1:0-7319 GCA_035317145.1 Xanthobacteraceae bacterium
CGTGCTGGCGGCCGATCGCGTCCGCCACGTCGGCGCCGCGGTTGCTTTTGTCATCGCCGAGACGGTAGCCCAGGCCAAAGACGCCGCCGAGAAAGTGGTCGTCGACTATGAGCCGCTGCCGGCGGTGATCGACGCGACGGCTGCCGTCGCGCCTGACGCGCCACGGCTTTACGACGATTTGCCCAACATCATGATCGATGCCGAAGTCGGCGACGCCAAAGCGACCGATGCGGCGTTCGCGCGCGCCGCCCATGTCACGCGGCTCGACACCTGGGTCAATCGCGTCACCGGCGTGCCGATGGAGCCGCGTGCCGCCGTCGGCAACTATGACGCGGCGACCGGACGCTACACGCTCTACGCCGGCTCCGGCGGCATCGTGCGCCAGAAGAAAGAGATAGCGGCGATCTTAAACGTGCCGTTCGAATCGGTGCGCGTCGTCGCTCACGAGATCGGCGGCAATTTCGGCACCCGCAACAGCTTCTTTCCCGAATTCGCGCTGGTGGTGTGGGGCTCGCGCAAGGTCGGGCGGCCGGTGAAATGGACCGCCGAGCGCCACGAGGCCTTCGTCACCGACTATATGGGCCGCGATCTCACGGTCTCCGCCGAGCTCGCGCTCGACGCCGATGGCCGCTTCCTCGCGTTGCGAACCAACAATCTCAGCAATGTCGGCGCGCACAGCGGCTCCTATGTGCCGCTGGTGAAGGGCGTCGGACTGGTGACGTCGGGCTATCGCATTCCCGTCTCGCACATCCGCGCGCGTGCCGTCCTCTCGACCACCATGTGCACCACGCCGTACCGCAGCGCCGGCAGGCCGGAAGTGATCTACGTCATCGAGCGGTTGATCGACAAGGCAGCGCAGGAACACGGCTTCGATCGCGTCGCGCTGCGCAAGCGCAATCTCATTCCGCCGTCGGCATTCCCCTACAAGAATCCGCAAGGCATCACCTACGACAACGGCACCTATCGCGTGGTGATGGATCGCGCCATGGCGCTCGGCGATTGGAAAGGCTTCAAGCGCCGCCGCGCCGAGGCGCGCAAGAGGAAGCGCCTGCGCGGCATCGGGCTGTGCTGTTATCTTGAAACCACCGGCGGCTATCCGCGCGAGCGCGCCGACATCACCGTGCACCCGCAAGGCCGCGTCGACGTCGTGGTCGGCACGCTCTCCAGTGGCCAAAGCCACGAGACCACGTTTGCGCAATGCGTGGCGGAGTGGCTCGGCGTGCCGTTCGACGACGTCTATGTCGACGAGAGCGACACCGACATCGTCAAGGAAGGCGGCGGCTCGCACTCGGCGCGCTCGATGCGGCTCGCCGGCATCGTCATGGGCAATGCCTCCGACATGGTCATCAAGAAGGGCAAGAAGATCGCCGCCCACATGCTCGAAACCGCCGAGGACGACATCGCCTTTGCCGGCGGCCGCTTCACCGTCAAAGGCACCGACCGTTCGGTCGGCATTTTCGACGTCGCGGCCGCGGCGGCCAATAGCAAAGACCTGCCGGAGGATTTGCGCGGGCCGTTGGCGGCGACCGCCGACGAGACCATCAAGCAACTCGGCTTCCCCTATGGTGCCCATGTCTGCGAGGTCGAGATCGATCCGCAAACCGGCAACCTCGATCTTGTGCGCTACACCGCGGTCGACGACGTCGGCCGCGCCATCAATCCGATGGTGGTCGACGGGCAGACTCACGGCGGCGCCGCGCAAGGCATCGGCCAGGCGCTGTGGGAGTGCTGCAGCTACGACGCCCACGGGCAATTGCTGTCGGCGTCGTTCATGGACTACGCCATGCCGCGCGCCGATCTGTTGCCGTCTTTCACCACCGATATCAGCCAGGTCTTGACGCCGACCAACCGGCTCGGCGTGCGCGGCGCCGGCGAAGGCGGCACCACCGGCGCGCTGGGCGCCGTGGTCAATGCCGTGGTCGACGCGCTCGCCGAATTCGGCGTGACCCACATCGAAATGCCGGTGACGCCGGAGCGTATCTGGCGCGCCATCCAATCGTCCAAAGCGTGACGCGCAAGGGAGCAACCATGCCCGACATTTTGACTCAGCAAGACGGAGCGATCCTGCGCATCATCTTGAATCAGCCGGAGCGCGGCAATGCCGTGTCCGACGAGATGGTCGCGGAACTGACCGGCATCATCGAGGCCGCCGAGAAAACCTCGAGCGTCGTCGTGCTGCGCGGGGCCGGTGCGGATTTCTGCGTCGGCCGCGCCGTGATGGGCTCGACCCCGAAGCACGATCCCGACGCGCTCGAGCGCCGCACCTTCAGCGACGTGGTGTTCAACTGCTATGGCGCCATGCGCAACGCCAAAATCCCGATCGTCGCCGCGGTGCACGGCCGCGCGCTCGGCTTCGGCTGCGCCATCGCTGCGGCCTGCGACATCACGCTGGCGAGCGACAAGGCCGTGTTCCAGGTCCCGGAGATGGCGCACAACATCCTGCCGACCATGGTGATGTCGTCCTTCGTCGATCGCGTGCCGCGCAAGGCGATGAGCTATCTGGTCTATTCGCAAGCCGAGATCGGCCCGGAGCGCGCACTCAGTTTCGGCATCGTCAGCGACGTGGTGCCGGCGGCGAAGCTCGATGAGGCGGTAGCGACGCTATGCGCCGCGATCCTCAAAGCGCCGCGGCCGGCGATCCTCGGCGTCAAGGAATACGTCAAGACAGCGCCCGACATGGCGGTGTTCGGCGCCGTCGAATTCGCCCGCAACCTGCACGCCACCGTCAATTCATCGCACGAGATGCGAAGGAAGCATTAGTTCTTTCCCCTCCCCCTTGTGGGGAGGGGCAGGGGTGGGGTCGTCAGGTAACGCAAAAATTCTAGAGTCCTCGCGCCGCGCGACTATCAATGCACGCGCACCACCTCCCGACCCCCACCCCACCCTCCCCACAAGGGGGAAGGAGCAGTAAGCGGCGCGTGTGTCTTCGATCTGCCAGCACATCGGTGCGTGCCAACGCAATGTTGTGTTCTGTGCCAAAACTTATAGTGTGCCGCGCCGTGACGGGACTTCTCTCAACTTGTGCAGGCGTGTTTAAGCCGCACCACCTCGGGACGCGGCGATGATCACTGTTGCCATCGACATCGGCGGCACGTTTACCGACCTTGTCGGCTTCGACGACAAGGCGGGAAAATTCGTCGAAGCCAAAAGCCTGACGACGCCGCATGAGCTGACCCAGGGCATTCTCGACTGCATCCGCAAAAGCGGCCTTGCGGCCGCCGCGATCGAGGAGCTGATCCACGGCTCGACCATCGCCATCAACACGCTGATCGAGCGCAAGGGCGCCAAGACCGGATTGATCGTCACCCGCGGCACCCGCGACGTCTACATCATCGGCCGCGGCAACCGCCCGGAAGCCTATAATCTGTTTTTTCATCGTCACCGGCCGCTGGTGCCGCGGCACCTGACGCGCGAGATCGACGAGCGCGTCATGAGCTCGGGCGACGTGCACCATCCGCTCAACAAAGCGAGCGTCACCGAAGCCTGCCGCGCGCTCGCCGCCGAAGGCGTCGAAGCGGTCGCGGTGTGTTTGCTGCACGCTTATGCCAATCCCGACCATGAGCGCATCGCAGGCGCGATGGTGCGCGAAGCGCTGCCGAAATCCTATCTCTCGCTGTCGCACGACATCCTGCGCGAATATCGCGAGTTCGAACGCATGTCGACGACGGTGGTCAACGCTTACATCGGCCCGAAGGTCGGCGGCTATGTGAAAAGCCTGAAGCAAGACCTCGGCGGCGTCGGATTCCGCGGCAGCCTCTCGATCATGCGCTCCAATGGAGGAGTCATGACACCCGAGGTCGCGACCGAGCGGCCGGTGGCGATGATGGAATCGGGGCCGGTCGGCGGCATTATCGCCTCGGCGCGCGTCGGCGGAGCGCTCGGCTTCGCCAATGTGATCTCGTTCGACATGGGCGGCACCACGGCGAAGACGAGCCTGGTGCGTGACGGCGAGCCGACCTTGGCGCCCGGCTATTACGTCGGCGGCTATGCCAGCGGCGATCCGGTGATGCTGCCGATGATCGACGTGGTCGAAGTCGGCGCCGGCGGCGGCAGCATCGCCTGGACCGACGACGTCGGCGCGCTCAAGGTCGGCCCGCAAAGCGCCGGCGCCGATCCCGGGCCGATTTGTTATCGCGGCGGCGGCACGGAACCGACCATTACCGACGCCAATGTGGTGCTCGGCCGGCTCGATCCGCATAATTTCCTCGGCGGCCAGATGGTGCTCGACGCCGACGGCGCGCGCGCCGGTATCGAACAGAAAGTCGCCAAGCCGCTGCGCATGGGCACGATCGAAGCGGCGCAGGCGATCGTCGAAATCGCCATTTCAAAGATGTCGCTGGCGGTGCGCGAAGTGTCGGTCGAGAAAGGCTACGACCCACGCGATTTCGCGCTGGTGGCTTCCGGCGGCGCGGGCCCGCTGCACGTCTGCGCGATCGCGCGCGAACTGCACATCCCGAAAGTGATCGTGCCGCTGTTTCCCTCGCACTTTTCCGCGCTCGGCATGCTGCTCGCCGACGAGCGCCACGATTTCACCCGCACCTTCTTTTGCGATCTCGCCAGCCTCGATTTTGCCGTGCTCGCCACGGTGCATGACGAGATGGCCGGCGAAGCGAAGAAGAGCCTGCGCCACGCCGCCAAGGCCGAATTCCAGACCGAGCTCGACCTGCGTTATGTCGGCCAGGAATTCACGCTCTCGGTGCCGGTGTCGCGCGACCTTATCAAGCGCGGCGACCGGCAAAAGATCCGCGCGGCGTTCGACGCGCTTTACGAGCACCGCTATTCGCACCACTCGCCCGACGAGCCGGTCGAGATGGTCAATATCCGCCTTGCGGCAATCGGCAAGCGCGCGCAGCTTAAATTCCCCAAGCTCGCCGCCAAGGACGCCGCGAAACCGAAACGCCGCGACGTCTATCTCGGCGATCCGAAGAAGCCGGTGTCCTGCCCGGTCTACCAGCGGCCCGATCTCGGCGCCGGCGCGCGCATCGCCGGCCCGGCGCTGATCGAGGAGCACGGCACGACCACGGTGTTGTTCAAAGGCGATACCTGCCGGGTGGCGCGCTCCGGCGAACTGATCATCGACGTCGGAGGCGTGTGATGGCCAAATCCCGCAAACAAGCTTGGCGCCCGAAGAAAAAGCCGCAGCGCCGCAAAGCGCTCGACGCGGTCACCCTCGAAGTCATCCGCAACGCGTTGCCGGCGATTGCCAATGAAATGGCGGCCGACCTGCAACGCACCTCCTACAATATGATGATCTACGAGGTGCGCGATTTCTGCACCTCGTTGGTAAACACCAAGGGCGAGCTGATCTCGCAGAACGTCGGCGGCGTATCGCATTTCGTCGCCGACCTCGGCGTCATCGTCACCGACGCCATGGCGCGCTTCGGCGCCAAGGGTTTTGCTCCGGGCGACGTCGTCATCACCAATCACCAGGCGGTCGCCGGCCAGCACCTCAACAACATCGTCATCTACACGCCGTATTTCTACAAAGGCGAGCTGTTGATGTTCGCCATGGTGCGCGCCCATTGGATCGACATCGGCGGCATGTCGACCGGCTTCGGCGCCGGCCCGACCGTCGCCGATCCATGGCAGGAGGGGCTGCAACTCGATCAACTGAAGATCTACGAGCGCGGCAAGCTCAACGAGACGCTCTACCGCGTGCTCAAGGACAACATCCGCTTCCCGGAATCCTCGCTCGGCGACATGAAATCGCAGATGGCGGCCTGTCACTTGGCGGTGCGCCGCATGACCGAGCTGTTCGATAAATACGGCAAGGACACCATTCTCGACGCCATTGCGCAGATTTTCGACGAGACCGAGCGCAAGTGCCGCAACGTGGTGGAAAAGCTCGCCGACGGCGTCTACGAGGCCGGCTCCTTCATCGACGACGATGGCGTCAAGCGCGGCGAGCGGGTGCCGATCCACGCCAAGGTCACGGTCGATCATGGCAGCATGACCATCGACCTCTCCGCCACCTCGGGCGAGCGCAAGGCGGCGATCAATTCGCGCACCTATGCCGGCGCCCGCGTCGCCTACAAGGCACTGACCGGCCCGCTCGAGCCGGTCAACGAAGGCTCGTTCCGCGCGCTCAAGGTCATCATCCCCGAAGGCAACATCATGATGGCGAAGTTTCCGGCGCCGATGGCGGGCTGGAGCATCATCGTGCCGACCGTCGTCGACACCATCATCAGGGCGCTCGCCAAGGCCATGCCGGACCGGGTGCCGGCCGGCCATCACGGCCTGCTCGGCGGCTCCATCGTGTTCTTCGGCGTGCAGCCGAAGACGCAACGCCGCTTCGTGGTGCAGAGCATCGAGGGCGGCGGCTGGGGCGGGCGACCGACCGAGGACGGCGTGTCGGGCACGGTTTCAGTCTGCCAGGGCGACGTGCGCAACGCCTCGATCGAGGGCATCGAGCTGAAATGCCCGGTGCTGGTGGAAGGGCGCGCGCTGCGCACGGATTCTGCCGGCGCCGGCAAGCACCGCGGCGGCCTCGGTATCGACACCAGCGTGCGCAATTTGGTCGAGGGGCGCTGGAATTTCGATCATCCCAAGCGCGTGGAATGTCCGCCCTGGGGCCTGTGGGGCGGCACGGCCGGCACGACCGCCGATTTTCTGCTGCGCAAGCCGGGCGAGAACGATTTTCGCTCCATGGATGCGATCCATTATCCGGTGCCGGTCGATTCCGAGGTGATCGTGCGCACCGGCGGCGGCGGCGGCTGGGGCAACCCGCTGGAGCGCGACGTGGCGGCGGTGCGCTCGGACGTGATCGAGGAGTTCGTCTCGCGCCGCTTCGCCGAGGAAACATACGGCGTCGTGCTCAGGGACGATTTGACGCTCGATGAGCTGCAGACCGAGCGGCGGCGAAATGCGCTAAGATCGGGACGGGGATAACAATCTTAGTGGGAGGAACGATGAGGTCGGCGCTGACGTTCGTCGCGGCGGCGGCGATCGGCCTGATGACGGCGTCTGCCGTCTCGGCCGCCGAACTCGTCCGTGTCGGCAATGCCGGGCGCGAGTCGTTTTCGTTCACGCCGGCGAATATCGGCAAAGAGGTCGGCATCTTCGCCAAGCACAATCTCGATCTCGACATTGCCGGCTTCGGCGGCGACGCCAAGTTGCAGCAGGCCATGGTGGCGAACGCGGTCGATATCGGGCTCGGCTCCGGACCCGGCCTTGCCTTCATCGCCAAAGGCTCGCCGGTCAAAGGCATCGCCGCCATGGCGGGACCGCCGCTGATTTTTGCCATGGTGGTGCGCGCCGACGGCGTGGTGAAAACCGTCGACGATCTCAAGGGCCGCAAGGTCGCGATCTCCACCGTCGGC
>DATHHM010000078.1:0-2221 GCA_035317145.1 Xanthobacteraceae bacterium
ACCGGCGTCTGCTTCATCCCGCGCGGGCGCGCGGCCGAGGTGCTGCAACGGGCGCAGCGTAACGTCGTGGCCGAAGAGGCGCGGGAGGCCAAGATCGCCTCCGGCGTGCCGGTCGCCGAACTGTTCGGCAAGGCGCGGTAGCGGCCGCCGGTCGTCCCCGCGAGCGTCGGTGCAACCGGCGAAATCTCAATCGGCTTTGGTGCCGGCCGCCTTGATGACCGGCCACCACTTGGCGATCTCGGCGCGCTGCAGCTCCGCCAGCGCCTGCGCGGTCTGCTGATCGGCGCCTGGCGTGACAAAAGCCTGCGAATCGAGCTTCTGGCGAACCTGCGGGTCGTTCATGGCGGCTGCGGCAGCGGCTCCGATGGCGCGCACGACGTCCGGCGGCGTACCGCGCGGCGCGTAAAGCCCCGACCAATAGGAGAAATAAAAGTTCGGCAGCCCGGCCTCATCCATGGTCGGGATGTCCGCCGCCGCGGCCATGCGCTTCGGCGCCGTAATCCCGAAGACCTTGAGGTTGCCTGACGCGATCTGTGGCAGCGCCGGCGCGACGGTGATAAAGGTGGCGTCGATCTGGCCGGCGATGACGTCCTGCATCGCCGGTCCCGCGCCGCGATAGGGAATAAGACCGTACTGGGTCTCGGTCCGTTGCCGAAACAATAGCGCCAGCATGTGCGGCGGACTGCCGACGCCGGCGGTGCCCATCGACGCCTTGTCGGGATTGGCCTTGAGCCAGGCGACGAAGGATTTTAGGTCGGTTGCCGGCGTTGCCTTCTTGACGACCAGCACCATCGGCGCCGCCGGCAGCAGCATCACCGGCACGAAATCTTTCGTCATGTCGTATTGCAGCGAATAGATCAGGCTGTTGGCGACATGGGTGTTCCAGTTGCCGACGACGATGGTGTAGCCGTCCGGCGTGGCGCGGGCGACGCGATTGGTGGCGATGGTGCCGTCGGCTCCGGTGAGGTTCTCGACGACGACGGGCTGGCCCAGCGTCTTGCCCATCACGTCGCTGAGCAGGCGCGCGACGATGTCGTTCAAGGCGCCCGGCGCAAAGGGCACGATGACGGTGATGGGCCGCGACGGAAAGGTATCGGCCAAGGCCGTGCGCGAAACGGCCGGTAGCGCCAACGCGCCGGCGGCCATGGTCAAAATCTGGCGACGATGAGGTTGCATGAGGTCGGATTCCCGGCGGCACACCCCGGCGGCGTGCATTACCACGCTATCCGACCATATCGCTGAGCAAAAGCCGAGACGGTTGCCGCTGGGACGTATCGCCGCGCGCTGCGGGTGCGTCATTCCCCGGTGATGCCGAGCTTTTTGATCTTGTCCGGCCATGAGGCGAATTGCTTCGCCAGCGACGCCACAAAGGCATCATGGCCGAGCATGCCGTGCATGCCGTTTTCGGCGAAACGTTCCTTGATGGAAGGGATGGCGGCGACAGCGAGCAGCCCCTGTTCGAGCTTGTCGCGCGTTTGTGGCGGCGTGCCGGCAGGCAGGAAGACGCCGTACCAGTTTTCCATGATGACGTCCGGCATGCCGAGTTCCTTGGTTGTCGGCAAGTCCGGCAACAGCGGCGAGCGCTCGGGGGAAAACAGCGCCAGCGCCTTGACCGTTCCGGCTTTCACCAGCGGCAGCAGGACCGGCAAGTCGGCATTGAGCATATCGACGTGGCCGCCGAGGAGATCGGTGATGGCCGGCGCGGCGCCGCGATAGGGCACGTGGGTGATCTTCACGCCCGCCGCGTTATCGAGCATTTCGATGGCGATATTCATGGTCGTGCCGGGCCCGGCCGAGCCGTAGCTCAGCTTTTGCTGCTTTGCCTTGGCGATCAGCTCCGCCATGGTCGAGACGCCGAGTTCTTTGTTGACGACGATGAGGGAAGGCACCGAACCGACCAGCATGACCGGCTCGAACGATTTGACCGGATCGTAGTTCGCCGGCGGTTTGAGGATCGGGCCGATGACGAACGCGCCCAGGCTGCCGAGCAGGATCGTCTTGCCGTCGGGATTTGCGCGGGCCACGAATTCGGCGGCGATGGCGCCGCCGGCGCCGCCGCGGTCATCGACGATCACGTCCTCGCCGAGTTTCGGCCCCAACTCGCTCGCCAGGATGCGCGCCAGTTGATCGACCGGGCCGCCGGCGGCAAAGGGAACGACGATTTTGACGGGCTCGGCGAATGCCGATGCCGCAACCATCAATGACGCGGCACAGGACAGAC
>DATHHM010000079.1:0-6523 GCA_035317145.1 Xanthobacteraceae bacterium
AGCGGCATCGTCGGCCTGATCACCACGTTCTGGATGCGCCATGCGCCGGGTTTTTGGTGGTCGCTGTTCTCGGCCGTCATCGCCATCCTTGCCGGCGGCGTGCTGCTGGCCCAACCGGTCACCGGCGTGCTGTCCTTGACCTTCGTGCTGATCGCCTTCTTCGTGATCGAAGGCATCGTCACCATCATGTACGCCATCGATCACCGCGCCCAGCTGTCCAGCCGCTGGGTCTGGATGCTGGCGAGCGGTGTCGTCGATCTCATCCTCGCCGGCATCATCTTCGCCGGCCTGCCGGGCACCGCGGCCTGGGCGCTCGGCTTATTGGTCGGCATCAACATGGTGTTCGGCGGCACCGCCATGATCGGCATGGCGCTCGCGGCGAAGCATCCGACTTGAGGATTGCGCAAGCGTAATTTCCGTCACCCTGAGGTGCGAGCGTAGCGAGCCTCGAAGGGCGACGGCCTCAGCGCCTCGGCCGTATCCTTCGAGGGCCGCTTCGCGGCCACCTCAGGATGACGGGGCGTAGGCGGAGTTTACTCCGCCGGCTGGGCCACCACGCGGGTCTTTTCCACCCCGTTGGCGATCAGCGCGATCAACAGCACCGCGATCAAAAAGCCGAGCGCGATGACGGCGGTCGCGTCGAGCACCAGGTCGAAGCCGCCGCGGCCGTAGAGGAAGGCGATCATCGACACCGCAACGCCGGACACCATGAAGGTGAGGAAATAGCGCACCGCATAGACGCGGCCGCGCCAGGCATCCGCGGTGTAGCGGGCGATGACCAGATCGTTGAGCGTGATCTGGCCGTAGATCGCCGCCATGGTGAAGGCGAGCGCGAACAACAGCGAGGTGCCGGCCGCATAGGCCGCCCAGACGATGCCGGCGAACTGCATCACGGCGCTGGTCGCAAAGAGAATATGCAGCGGAAAGCGCTCGACCAGCCGGCCGACGGTGATCTGCGCCACGGCGCCACACAGGAACACCGCGGTCGTCAAGCCGCCGACCATGACCAGCGAGATGCCGTTGCCAATGCGCTCGTCGACGATTTTCGGCAGCGAGATCGAAATCGTGTTGAAGACGAGGCCGGCGCTGAGCGCGACCACGACGAACAGCCCGACGATCATTGCCGCCGAGGTATTGGAGAGCGAAACGTCGGGCGAAGTGCTGCGCGCCGCGGCGTGCCCCTTTTTCTCGTCGGGAACGATCCAGAAATAGATCGCACCGGATGCGACGCAAATCAGCCCCGGCACCAGGAAGGCGCCGCGCCAGCCCAGCGCCGCGGTCAGCGCCGCGGTGATGCCGGCGGCGAGCGCGACGCCGAGATTGCCGCAGACGCCGTTGAACGCCATGGTGCGGCCGCGCTGGGTGGCGTTTTCCAAAATCATGGCGGTGCCGACCGGATGATAGATCGCCGCGAACATGCCAAGCATGAACAGGGCGATCCCTAAGCCCACCAGCGACGGCGCCAAGGCGGCGCCGATCAGCGACAGGCCGCAGCCGACAAAGAAGCCGACCATCATATTGCGCCGGCTCCAACGGTCGGCAAGCCAGCCCGCCGGCAGCGAGAACAGCCCGAAGGCGACGAAGGACGCGGTCGCGAGCGCGATCAGCGACGCATAGGTGCGGCCGTAGATCACCGCCAGCGCGATCACCACCGTGGGATAGATGAGGATGACAAAGTGATCGAGCGCATGCGCCCAATTCATGAAGCCGATCGCGAGCCGCCGCTGCGAAAGGGCGTCGGCGGTTTCGGAGGCAAAGCGGCCGGACGGCGAAACTTCGGCGGTCATCGAATAATTCCCGGTCAGCGACGCACAGTTTATAGCGCGCGTCGGCGCTTCGACATACCCCAATCTTGCAGGGCTGGCCGGCTATGGAGGGTTAAGCGTCCTCCTCCAGCGGCTCGAATTTCGGCTGAAACCATATCTGCGCGATGAGCGTCGGCACCACGGCGCTGCCGATCACCGCGGTCAACAGCACGGTATATTGGCTCTGATCGATGATGTGGTTGGTCAGGCCGAACAACGCCGAGATCGAGCCGAAGGTCAGGCCCGTCGACATCATCAGGGTCGTGTACATCCCCTCGCGCGGATCGAATTTGAAATACCGCGTCAGCGGTAAAATGCCGACGAATTTGGTGAACATTTTCATCGCCAGGAAGGCGGCGATCAGCGCGAGTCCGGCGACCAGGGCGTGCCATTCGATCAGCGAGCCGGCTTTAAGAAAGTAGAACGGGGTGAGGAAGGCAAAGCAGATTGCGCGGATGCGAAGCTGCAGCTCGCGCTGCCCCATGAAGAACGGCGCCAGCGCCATGCCGATCAGATAGGCCGGCAGCACCGCTTCGCTCTTGCCGAGATTAGCGAGGCCGCCCAGCGCGAACAGCACGAGAAAAAGAAATTTGATCTCGGGCTCGCTGGCGCGGCCGCCAATTTTCTTGAATAGCCAGGGGACGATGAAAGGCAGCACCGCGACGGCGACGACGGTGACGACGACGAACAGCAGCAGATAATAATTGTAATTGGCGAAGATCAGGCCGAGCGCCAGCACGGTGCCGATGTCGTTGATGAAGCAGGCGGCGAGGATGATCTTGCCGAGCTCGGTGCGGTTATAGCCGGTCTCGACCATCACCGCATAGACCACCGCCACCGACGTGGTGGAGAGCGATATTCCGGCGATCTGCGCCTGCGGCCACGGCCAGCCGAGCCCGTAGCGGGCCAGCAGCAGGCAGCCGAGATAGGGCGCAAAGAATCCCATCAGCCCGATGGTGACGCTCGAGCCGAAATTGCGCTTGACCACGTGCGGATCGATGTCGGTGCCGGCGAGAAACGTCAGCACCACCGCGCCGACGCCGGCGATGTAATTGATCCACGGCGTCAGCGGCAGCCCGATGGTGTTGCCGGCAATGCCGCCGACCACGATCTCGAACAAAGCCGCCGAAATCGTGATCCACAGCGAGCCCAAGGCGGCGGCGAACGCCAGCGCGATCCACAGCGCCGATTGAAACCAGATATTGTCCATCTCACGTCCCTTTCCGTCGTGCCACACCGGGCACAAAAAGACCCGCGCTGCGGCGGGTCACGAAAAGCCCCGCCGCAATCGCATTGCGGCAGGGGTCATCAGCTCTGGTGAGCGGTTTTGGGGAACCCCATCCCCATCAGGTCGATAGCGATTCTTATATACTGAATTCCGCGCCGACTTCAACTCGCGACGGCCTCAATCAAGCGTCCGCCGGAAGCGCGTCACCGCAATCGTCATGGCTACCGCCATCAGGCCGGCGAGCGCCAGCGTGTCGTATTGCAACTGGCCGAGCGTCGAGCCTTTGAGCATGATCGAGCGGGCGATACGCATGAAATGGGTGAGCGGCAGAAATTCGCCGATCACTTGCGCCCAGCGCGGCATGCCGAGGAACGGGAAGATGAAGCCCGAGAGCAGCATATTGGGCAGAAAGAACATCATCGACATCTGCACGGCCTGCAGCTGGTTCTGCGCCAGGGTCGAAAACGTGTAGCCGAACGACAGGTTGGTGGCGATGAACAGCGTGGTCAGCGCCGCGAGCAGCGCCAGATTGCCCATGATCGGCACGCCGAACATCAGCACGCCGGCGCCGACGATCAATGTCGCCTGCAGGAAGCCGACCAGCACATAGGGCGCGATCTTGCCGAGCATGATCTCGAGCGGCGTGATCGGCATGGCGAGCAGGCTCTCCATGGTGCCGCGCTCGATCTCGCGGGTCACCGACAGCGCCGTGAAGATCAGCATGGTCAAGGTCAGGATGGTGCCGAGCAGGCCCGGCACGACATTGAGCGCGGTCACGGCGGCCGGATTGTAGCGCTGGTGGGTGCGGATCTCGAACAGCGGCTGGCCGGCGTCGGGCAAGCCGTGATCGTTGGCGAGCGCGGTGTTGACCAGTTCGGCGAGCGCCCCGACCGCCGTGCCGGTCGCCACCGGATCGGTGGCGTCGGCGGCGACCAGCAGCGCCGGCCTGTCGCCGCGGCGTAACGCGCGCTCGAAATTCGCCGGGATTTCGATAGCGAACAGCACCTTGCCCGAGGCCAGCGCCTGATCGAGCTCGGCATCGTTGTGCAACAGCATGGTGACTTTGAAGAACTTGGTGTTCTGCAGCGCAGCCAGAATGGAGCGGCCGACGTCGCTGGATTCCTGCAGCAGCTCCGCGGTCGGCAGATTGCGCGGCGTGGTGTTGATGGCGTAGCCGAACAGCACCAGCTGCAAGAGCGGAATGGTGATCATGGTCGCGAACGTGATGCGGTCGCGGCGCAGCTGCAAAAATTCCTTGAGCAGCATGGCGCCGGAGCGGCGCCAGAATCCGTCGGCGCCGATCGCCGCGGCAAGGTTTTGGAGCGCGCTCATTGGAAATTGTCCTTGGCGCTACCCATCAGGTCGATGAACACGTCTTCAAGTGACGGCGAACCGCGTTCCCAATCCAAGCCCGGCCGGCCGCGGTAAGGGGCAATCGCCGCTTCGAGCGCCACTTCGTCGCGGCCGGAGACGTGCAGGCTCGTTCCAAATGGCGCAACCATCTCGACGCCGGAATGTTTTTTGAGCTCGTCGGCGAGCGCGGTGAGATTTTGGCCGTCGGTCGTGTTCACGGTGAACGTGGTCAGGTGCGAATGCGCGATCACGTCGTGGACCGTGCCGCGGGTCAAAACCTCGCCGAAGGCGATATAGGCGATCTCGTGGCAGCGCTCGGCTTCATCCATGTAATGGGTGGAAACCAGCACGGTGAGGCCGTCGGCCGCGAGCTTGTGGATCTCCCCCCAAAAATCGCGCCGCGCTTTTGGATCGACGCCGGCGGTCGGCTCGTCGAGCAACAACAGCTGCGGATTCGGCAAGGTGCAGGCGCCGAGCGCGAGCCGCTGTTTCCAGCCGCCCGACAGCTTGCCGGCGACCTGCTCCTCGCGGCCCCGCAAGCCGAGCCGCTCGATCATCGCTTTCGCCGCGGCAACCGGATGCGGCAGGCCGTAGATGCGGGCGATGAATTCGAGATTCTCGCGCACCGAAAGGTCCTCGTAGAGACTGAAGCGCTGCGTCATGTAGCCGACGCGGGTTTTGATTTTCGCCACTTCGGTGCGGATATCGTAGCCGAGGCAGGTGCCGCTGCCCTGGTCGGGCGTCAGCAGCCCGCACAGCATGCGGATGGTCGTGGTCTTGCCGGAGCCGTTCGGGCCGAGAAAGCCGAAAATGGTGCCGCGTTTGACCTGCATTGAGAGGTCGCGCACCACGACGCGGCCGCCGAACGATTTGGTCAGCCCATGCACGTCGATGACGATGTCCGGCGTCGTGCCGTGGACGGCGCCGGGAGCGGCGGCGGCGGCGACGCTCATCGCGAGGCCTGCGGCTGCGGTGCTTGCGCGGTCGATGCCGGCTGAACCACCGACACGTCGACCGGCTGGCCGACGCGCAACGCGCCCGGCTTGTCCGGCAGCGCCTCGACCAGGAACACAAGCTTTGAGCGCTCTTCGACGCTGTAGATCACTGGCGGCGTGAACTCGGACTGCCTGGCAATAAAACTCACCCGCGCGGTGAGATTGTCGGCGCAGCCGTCGCAGCCTATTCTGATAGTGTCGCCGTAGGCGACCTTTTGCAGCGCCGTCTCGGGCACGTAGAAGCGCACCTTGATATTGCCGGGCGGCAGCAGCGCCAGCACCGGCCGGCCCGCCGGCACCATTTCACCGGGGCGGTAGTAGACCTCTTGCACGGTGCCATCGACCGGGCTGAAAACCTTGCGGCGCGTCAGCCGCGTCTGCGACGAATTCAATCGCGCCTGCGCGTCGCGCAGCACCGCCGTCGCCAGGTCGAGATCCTTTTGCGTGCCGGCGCCGGTCTTGGCCAGTTGCGACGCGCGGTCGAACGTTTGCTGCGCGTTGATCAGCGAGGCCTTGACCTGGGCGATGTCGGCTTGCTGCAAATCGTCGTCCACCGTGAACAACGGCTCGCCGGTCTTGACCGTGTCGCCTTCGCGCGCCGACAGCGTCTGCACCCGCCCCACTTCGTCGGGCGCGACGAAAATGAGATTGGCCTCGATCCAGCCCTGATAGGTAGTGTCGGCTTTGTTGCAGGCCGCGAGCGTCAGCGCGAGCACGCAGGACGCAGCGACGAGGGAACGCGTGCTCATGCCGCCCTCCCCGCGCCGAACATATTGTCGAAATAGGCGCGCATCATGGCGCGCACGTCGAGCGGCTCGAAGCGTTCGAACAATCCGCTCCAGACGATGGCGATGATGCCGGGCGCGCCGAGCAGCATCGGAAAACGCACCAGCGCGTCGCTCTTGAGCTCGCCGCGCTCGTGGGCGTTGCGCAGCATGCCGCGCAACGCCTTGAGCAGGCGCGACAGCACCTCGCGATAGTAGAACTCGGCGACGGCCGGAAAGCGCGGCCCCTCGCTGATCAACAGCCGGATCACCTCGCGGCGGCGGGTACCGTAGACCTCACGGACGAAAATCTCGATCGCCTGCTCGACGACCGCGCGCAGCGGCAGGTCGGTGGCGAGCGCCAACTCGAGCGAGCCG
>DATHHM010000080.1:0-2114 GCA_035317145.1 Xanthobacteraceae bacterium
AGCGTCTCGGCGGAGAAGGCCGCGTCGATGACGAAGGTCGCGCCGTGCAGCGCCTGCGCCGGCCCGAACACGGCGCCGCGGAACGAATGAGCAATCATGATGTGATCGCGGACTTCTACGGCGAACAAGGGACCTCCTCAAGGATAGGTAATGAGCTGGCAGAGTATGCCACTCTTGGCGTCAAGAATACCGGGCAGCCGTCGCGTCAAATCGTGAAACGCAACCGAAGGCGCCAGCAGTGCGTCGAGCCGCGCATCGGCCAGCAAGGCGAGTGCCGCGGCGAGCCGCCGGGCATGCGTCCAGCGCGGCCGGTGCGATGGCGCGATCCGTCCAACCTGGCTCGACACCAGCCGCAGCCGACGGCTATGGAAGGCGCCGCCGAGCGGGGCCGCCACCGGCGCGTCTCCGTACCAGCTCAATTCAAGCACGGTTGCCTCCTCACCGGCGAGCGCGAGGGCGATGCCAAGTCCGGCCGTATTGCCGCTGGCGTGGACAACGAGGTCGCAGTCGCCGTTTGCCGTTTCGGGTCTCGCAAAGCCAACACCGAGGGTTTGTGCTAATTCTGCACGTGCCGGGTTGATGTCGACGAGCGTGACCTCCGCACCGGGGATCCGCCCGCACAAATACGCAACCAGGGAGCCGACGACGCCGGCGCCGACGATCGCGATGCGGTCGGCCGGGCCCGGCGCCGCGTCCCAGACCGCATTGAGCGCGGTCTCCATATTGGCGGCCAGCACCGCACGTTGCGGCGGTAGATTTTCAGGCAGCACCATGGCGGCGCTCGCCGCGATGTTGAAGAAATTCTGGTGCGGGTGCAGCGTGAATACCGCGCGTCCGCGCAGGGCTTCCGTCCCGCCTTCGATCCGGCCGACCGTGGCGTAGCCGTATTTCACCGGAAACGGAAAGTTGCCGGCCATGAACGGCGCGCGCATGCGTTCGAACTCACTCCGCGGCACGCGCCCGGCAAGCACGAGTGCCTCGGTGCCGCGGCTGATCGCGCCATAAAGCGCCCGCACGCGCACTTCGCCCGCTTCGGGCGGCGCCAGCGTTTCCTGGCGGATCTCGGCTTGTCCGGGCCCGCTATACCAGAGCGCCTCGGCAACTTCTTCGGGCGGGCGGATCGTCACTTTACTTTTTCCCCGGATTGGACTTTGGGATGGTTCGCGGTGTTATATCATCGAGTTTGCACTGTCCGCCGAAGGATTAGAAGTCGTAACCGCGTGTTAGAGCGCTCTCCACCGCAAGCCTTGCAGGCCGATGCCGCCGGAAACGATATTTCCGGCCGGCGCGTGCTGTTTGCTGTCCTGTTTGCAATCACAATGGCCGGAGTCCTGGTACTCGCGGCGCTGGCGTTGGCGCCAGGCGGCTTCGACATCATCGACGTAACGCTGCTGGCGCTGTTCGCGGTCACGCTGCCCTGGATGGTGGCGGGATTCTGGAACGCCGTGATCGGGTTTCTGATCGTGCGTCTTGCCGCCGATCCGATTGCGGCGGTCATGCCGGCGGCGGCGCGCATCCGCGGCGACGAGCCGGTGACGGCGTCGACCGCGATCCTGTTGTGCATCCGCAACGAGTTGCCGGAGCGGATGATTCGCAATCTCGAGCCGATGCTGGCGGGCCTCGACATCGCCGGTTGCGGCGAGCGTTTCAATCTCTACGTGCTCAGCGACACCAGCGACGCGAAGATTGCAGGCGACGAGGAGGCGTGCTTCGCAGCGTTCACCGCGCGCTGGCGAGACCGGGTCGCGATCACCTATCGGCGCCGTACGGTCAACACTGGCTACAAGGCCGGTAACATCCGTGAATTCTGCGAGCGCTGGGGCGGCAAACATGATTTCGCGGTAACACTCGACGCCGACAGTTTCATGACTGCCGACGCCGTTCTCCGTCTCGTCCGCATCATGCAGGCGGATCCAAAGCTCGGCATTCTCCAGGGGCTGATCGTCGGTCTTCCGTCGACCAGCGCCTTCGCGCGGGTCTTTCAGTTCGGCATGCGGCTTGGCATGCGCTCCTACACCATCGGCAGCGCCTGGTGGCAGGGTGATTGTGGGCCCTATTGGGGCCACAATGCGGTACTGCGACTTGAGCCGTTCATCGCACATTGCGCCTTGCCG
>DATHHM010000081.1:0-16815 GCA_035317145.1 Xanthobacteraceae bacterium
CGCGTTGGCTTGCGCACTCGCCTGATTGCTTGAAATGTCGGCAGCGGTTCCAGTGCCGCCCTCCTGACCATCCGAACCGAACGAGACGATCTCGTAGGGCGCTCGCTCGACCGGGGACCGATAGACGTAAACGTGTCCCCATGGATCGTTCGGAACGACACCGCCCTTGAGATACGGGCCGTTCCACTCTTGCGCACTGCCCGGCCGCTGCACCAGCGCGACCAAGCCGTCGCTGGCTCCCGGATAGCGGCCCATGTCGAGGTAATAAAGGTCGAGCGCGCTGGAGAAGCTCTCGATCTGGATCTTCGCCGCCTTGACCTTGGATTCCCCGAGATAATTCAAGACCCGCGGGCCGACGATCGCCATGATCAGGCCGATGATGGTGATGACCACGAGTATTTCCACGAGCGTGAAGCCGGCGTCGCCCCTGCGGAGCGCTGCCGCGGCTTTACGCCCCTGCCGGGCGTATCTCATGTGCATCGTCCTTTCCCCGCTCGAGCGTTCACCCGACGAGCTGGCTCACCGACACCAGCGCCGTCATCACCGAGACGATCAAGCCGCCAACCACTAGGCTGATGGCGATAATAGCAGCCGGACCGGCAATTCCAACCAACCGGTCCAGCGCGCGCTGCAGCTTGGCCTCGTAGAATTCGGCCACCCGGGCGGCCAAAACCGGTAATTGCCCGGTTTCGTCGCCGAGCCGCAGCATTCGTACCGCCATTGGCGGCAATGCGTCGGATTCCCCGAGCGCTTCGGATAGTTTCGCCCCATGGCGCACCCGGTCGACCATCTCTTTCCAGATATCGGCCGGGCCGGTCGTCGCCATGATGTCGACGAGTATCCGCAGCGCCGTCGTCAGATGCACGCCGCTGCCTAGCAGCACGCCGAGATTCCGGCAGAATAAGGGCGCACGGTAATAAGGCATGATCCGGCGCACCAACGGAAGCCGCGTGAACGCTGCCAGCATGGCGGCACGGACCCCGGGGCGGCGCAGCAACAGCCATCCCGCTGTCAGCAGCAGCACCAGGCCGATGCCGATGGCATCGACATTGGCGCGCAAAAACGCCGACAGCGACAGGAACATCGCCAAGGTCGGATCGATCTTGGCGCCGAGATCGTGCAGCACGGAGGCGAATTGCGGCAGCACGAACGTGAGAAAGAACGTCAGTACGCAGGCGGCGGCGACGAAGATGAAGGCCGGATAGCGGATCGCCTCGGACACCTTGCGCCGCACCGCTTCCGCCCGCATCCGCTCGCCGGCCAGCACTTCGAGCACCTGATCGAGCGAACCCGAGGCCTCGCCGACGCGGATCAGCGCCACATACATCGGCGTGAACAATTTCGGATAGTGCCCCAGGGCATCGGCAAAAGTTTCGCCGGCGAGGACGTGGGAGCGAACCTCGGCCACGACCGAACGCAAGCGGCCGACGTCGCGATCGGACGCCAAAAGTTCCAGGCCGTCATTGACGCGGGCGCCGGCACGCAACAGCAGCCCAAGGTCCTGAGTGAAAACCGTGACGTCCTCGGCGCGCGGCTGGTTGAACAGCCCGAAACTGCGCCGCGGCGCGGCGTCTTCAACCGTGAGCGTCTCGACCAGAACGAGACCCAAGGTCTCGATGCGCCGCGTCACTTCGCCGGCGGACTGGCCGGCCATGGCGCCGGAGACCAATTCGCCGCTGCCATTCATCGCGCGATAGCGGTAGCTCGGCATCGGCTCACCGCACCGTCGTGACGCGCAGCGTCTCCGGCACGGTCGTGATGCCGGCCCGGCATTTGGCGACCGCGTCGTCCAGCATGGTCGTCATACCGGCCTTGATCGCGGCCTGGTCGAGCAGGTTGGCATCGGTATGCGAGCCGATCAAATTGCGCACCTCGCCGGCGATCTCCAGCACCTCGAACACGCCGCCGCGGCCACGGAAGCCCGAGGCGCCGCAACGCTCGCAGCCGCAAGCCTCGTGCACCACGTCGCCCGAGGCGAAACCGACCATGCCATAACGCGGATCGCGCGCCAGGTCATCGGCTGAAAGCTTGCGCTGCGTCTTGCAACGGTCGCACAGCATGCGCACCAGCCGCTGCGCGATCACCGCGCGTAGCGTGGATTTGAGCAGGAAGCCCTCGACGCCGAGATCGAGCAGGCGCGGCACGGCGGCCGCCGCGGTCTCGGTGTGCAGCGTGGTCAGCACCAAGTGTCCGGTCAGCGCCGCGTGGATCGCGATATTCGCGGTCTCGGCGTCGCGAATTTCGCCGACCATGATGACGTCCGGGTCTTGCCGGACGAAGGCGCGCAGCGCCGTCGCAAAGGTCAATCCGATCGACGGCTTGACCTGCGATTGATTGATGCCGGGAATCTCGTACTCGACCGGATCCTCGATGGTGAGGATCTTGCGCGAAGTCTCGTTGAGGAGCGACAGCATGGTGGCAAGCGTCGTGGTCTTGCCGCTGCCGGTCGGGCCGGTGATGACGATCATGCCGTGCGGCAAAGCGAGCAGCTTCTTCAACACGCTTTCGTCGTGGCTCGACAGGCCGAGCTTGCTCAATTCGAGCAAGCCCCGGTCGCGCGGCAAAAGCCGCACCGCGGCGCTCTCGCCATGCTGCGTCGGCATGGTGGCGACGCGCACGTCGATTTCCGAGCGGCCGACGCGCAGCCGCGCGGCGCCGTCCTGCGGCAAGCGCCGTTCGGCGATGTTGAGCCCGGCGAGGATTTTGACGCGCGACACCAGCGCCTGCGGCATGACGCCGGGCGGCGCCGGCATGGCCCGCAACATGCCGTCGACCCGCATGCGCACGGTGAGTCCGCTACGGAACGGCTCGATGTGAATGTCGCTGGCGCGCAATTCGAACGCGCGCTCGATCAGGTCGTTGAACGCGCGCACCACCGGCGCGCCGCTGGCAAGGTCGCGCAGGCTGTCGATGTCGTCGTCGCTATGGGGGCGTTCGTCGGCCTCAGCCTCGGTGGAACCGCCGCCGTCGAGACGCTCGAGAATGGTGGTGATGTCCTCGAACGAGGCGATCACCAGTTCTATCGTTTCGCCGAACACGATCTCGGCTGCGCGGATTGCCGCGGTATCCATGGGGTCGGCCACCGCCAGTTTGACGGCGCCGCCGGCCGACCGGAACGGGAACACCATGGATTCCCGCAAGAAGCGCCGGGAAAAGCCCTCGACCTGGGCCTCGGTCGCCAACAGTTCGAGCAGGCCTATGCGCTGCAGCTTGAAAAACCGGGCCACCTCATCGGCGAATTCGGCGGCCGGCAGGTCGGTGGATTCCCACAATTCCCGCAAGGCCTTGACGGCAGGCGCACCGCTCTGGCCGGCGCCGGCCGCGCGGCCGGCGGGCAGGGAATATTTCTCAAGAAGGTAAGCGCCAAATCTCTCGGATGATACGCCTTGCATGAGTGTTCACGCGGCAGTGCGACGGCCAGGAAATCGGGGACCGACAACCTATGTAACTTGACTTTCTCCCATAAATAACAAACGGTTGTAGGACTGTCAAAAACGCCGTGCTAGAACGAAAGAGGTACCGCTGCATCCGCGTGTTCCTGACGGGTCGGCGTGGATGTTTTGGGTATGTAAGGGTGGGCGGAGTGCTGCGCAGGGTGTGTCCAGGGGGTATCCGTTGGCTCGTGCTCGCGGCGGCGGGCGTCGTGCTTGCGGCCTGTCTGTTGCACGACCCCTCGGACGAGGCCAAGCCCAACGATGTGCGCGCTCAATCGGTCACCGATCAGATCCGGGCCGTCGACCTTTCCCCGAAAGCGCCATTGCCGACCGCCGACGGCGGCATCGGCAATCCGCATCCGTCAGCCGCGGCGATCTATTTGGGCGATACCACCGTGCCGGTCAGAACCGCGACCGACAGCGGAGCCGATGCGACGGGCGACGGCTATGATCTCAATTTCGAGAACGCGCCGGTCACCACCGTCGCCAAGGTGATCCTCGGCGACATTCTCGGCGTCGGCTACATCATCGATCCGCGGGTTCAGGGCACGATTACGCTGGCGTCGGGCCGCGCGGTGTCCAAGGCCGACGTGCTGTTCGTGCTCGAAAACGCGTTGCGCATGTCCAACGTCGCGATGGTGCGCGACCGCAACGGCTATCGGCTGATCCCCGCGGCCGACGCGACCGGCTCAGGCTTTGTCGACACCGACGAAGCCACCCGCGCCGGCTATGGCGTGAGCGTGGTGCCGCTGCGCTATGTCTCGGCGCAAGCGATGTTGAAGCTGCTCGACGGTTTCGGCATCAAGCCCAATTCGGTGCGCGTCGACAACGCGCGTAACCTTGTGATCATCCAGGGCACCGGTCCGGAGCGCCGTACCGCGGTCGACACCATGCTCAGCTTCGACGGCGATTGGATGCGCGGCCAATCGGTCGGCGTATTTCCAATTCGCAACTCGACCCCGGAGCCGATCATCACCGAGATCGAGAAGATCATGGACACCGGCGAGGGTGGGCTGAGCCAGAACCTGATCAAATTCCAACCGGTGGCGCGGCTCAACGCGATCCTCGTGGTCAGCCGCAAACCCGAATACCTCAAAACCGTCGCCACCTGGATCAAGCGCCTCGACGAGTCCGATGTGTCGGGCGTGAATCTGAAAGTCTATCGGCTGCACTATGGGACCGCCAAGCAAGTCGCGAGCCTGCTCAACGAGATCCTGGTCGGCCGCAGCTCAGGCGGCCTCGACAACGCGCAGAGCCAGGTCGCGCCGGGAGCCGGCGTGTCGGTTGCGTCGTCAGGCGGTCCGCTGGCCGCCTTGAGCGCGCAGCCGCCGACGGCGTTGGGGCAAGCGGGCGCCGGCGGCGCGACGGCGGCCGCACGCCCGGCAGCCGGCGGAGCGGCGGCAACGCCGGGCAACGATCTGTCCGCGGCCGGGTCAGGTGGCGCCTTCGGCGCCCGCGGCAACGGCGAGGCCGCTCAGGCCAACATCCGCATCACGCCCGACATCGTCAACAATTCGATCCTGGTCTATGCCAGCCAGGAGACCCAGCGCATCGTCGAGCAGACGCTGCGCCAGATCGACCGGCCGCTGAGGCAGGTCGCGATCGATGCCACAGTGGCCGAGGTGACGCTCAACGATACGCTGACCTATGGCGTGCAATATTATCTGGCCGGCACTCAATTAGGCGGCTCCAACACACCCAGCACGACGAGCGCAGGCGTCGGCACGGCCACAACTGGCAACACCGGTTCTCTGTTCAGCACGCTCGGTACGTCGATGCTGACCGCCGTGGCGCCAGGCATGAACTTGGTCCTCGGACCGGCAAACATGCCGAATGTGATTCTCAACGCGCTTCACAACGTGACCAACGTGAAAGTATTGTCGAATCCCTCGCTCGTCGTGCTCGACAATCAAACCGCGACATTGCAGGTCGGCGACCAGGTGCCGATCACGACCGGCACCGCGAACGTGCTCACGGCGAACAATACGGTGGTCAGCACCATTGACTATCGCAACACCGGTATCATCCTGCGCGTGCTGCCGCGCGTCAGTGCCAACGGCAATGTCATCATCGACATCGAGCAGGAAAGCTCGAGCGTTACGCCGGGCTCGGCGTCCAGCCTGACGCCGACGATCTCCGACCGCCACGTCAAGAGCTCGATTTCGGTCGCCAGCGGCCAGACCGTGCTGCTCGCCGGCCTGATCAGCGACGAGGTCGATCGGACGCGGCAAGGCATCCCGGTGCTGGACAAGATTCCCGGCATCGGCGACCTGTTCTCGCAGCAGAGCGGCACCAAAGTGCGCACCGAGCTGATCATCTTCATCCGCCCGACCATCATCCGCGATGCCGTCGATGCCCACATGGTGGCGGAGGAACTGCGCTCCAAGCTGAGGGGCGACCTGGTCGGAGGAAACTTCCCCGGTCTGCATGATGGACCCCTCCTGCGTCCGTGACGCGGGCACGCCGGTGCGCGGCAATGTGCTGCTCATAGTTCTGATCGGTGCGCTTGCGGTTGGCTCGAGCTTCGCGGCAAGTCCCGATTGGCGCGGGGCTTTCGGCGCGGCGCTGGCGTTGCTGATGCTGGCGATCGCGGTCAGCGATATCCGCCATTTCATCGTTCCCGACGCGTTGTCCGCAACCGCCTTCGTGCTCGGCCTGATCTTCGCCGGGCTGTTCTACGATGCGCCGCTCGCCGAGGCGATCTTGACCTGTCTCTTCCGCGCCGCGGCGGCGGCGCTGCCGTTGCTGGCGCTGATGCTGCTCTATGAATGGTGGCGCGGCCGGCCCGGCCTCGGCCTGGGCGACGTCAAGCTAGCGGCGGTCGCCGGCGCCTGGCTCGATTGGTTCACCATCGTCGCGGTGATCGAGGTCGCGGCGCTAGCGGCGCTCGCGGCTTACGGGGTGTGGCGCTATGTGCTGCACCGGCCGATCGCGGCGACGACGCCACTGCCGTTCGGGCTGTTCCTGGCGCCGGCGATTTGGGCCGGCTGGCTCGCCCAGGCGGCGTTGGCGCGTTACCAGTTCTGACCGCGTGAGCCGGACTTGCCGCTACTGCTCCTCACGGCGCGGCCGCCACGCCAAGGCTTCCATGCGCGCTTGAGCAAGCTCGCCAAGCGTCATTTTGGTCCGCACCGCGTCGCGCATGCGGGCGCGATCGTCGGCTGCCGCCTTGGGCGAAGCGGCCGTGGCGAGGATCAACCACTTTTCGGCCTGGATGACGTTCACCGGCACCCCCTGCCCCTTGTCATAGAGCAAGCCCAATTCGTACTGCGCCCCGGAATGCCCCTGCTCGGCGGCGCGCCGGTACCAGATCGCGGCTTGGGTGTGATCCTGCGGCACGCCACGGCCTATGGCGTAGAGATAGCCCATATAGGCTTGCGCGGCCGGATCGCCGTTCTGCGCCAGCGGACTGAGGATGGCGACAGCCGCGGGATAATCCTGGCGCGCCATGGCGGCAGTGCCCTGGCGCAGCGTAGACGCAGCGTCGGCAGAGCCGAGTGTCGCGACGGTCAGCAGCGCGCCAAACCATAAAGTCGAAAACGTCCTCATCGGCCCCACTATCGCTGAGAAGCGTACTGTCTTTCAAGCATAGCTGCGCGGCCGCGCTCTGCCGAGTCAGTGCTTGCCAAATCGATGGGCCGCCCGCACATTTCAGTCTTCCCTCTCGCGCTTACAACTCCCTCGACGATCGACCCCGCCGCCCCTTCCGAACCTATCGCGCTTGGCAGTGAAAATTCGTGAATAAGCGCAGGAGCAAGCTGATAGAGCGTCTCGGCGTTGCCAGCGTCATGCTGGCAATTGCGGCGCTGAGCCTTGTATCGCGGCCATCGGCTTACGCACAGACGCCGCCGGTCGCGGCAGCTGCTGCGCAAACGCAGCCGATGATTACCGCGGCCGTGAATGAAGCCGTTCGGGCACCGCTTGCCGGCAATACGCGGCCGGAGGCAACGGCCGCCAATGACCGCGGCCGCGTCGACGACGCGATGCCACTGGAGCACATGCAGTTGCAGCTGCGGCGACCGGCGGCGCGGGAAGAGGCGGTCAAAGCGCTGATCGAGCAACTGCACGATCCAAAGTCGCCCAACTTCCACCGTTGGCTCACTGCGGCGGAGTTCGGCGCACAGTTCAGTCCGGCCGCATCCGACATTGCCGCCATTACCGGCTGGCTCGAGCAGCAGGGCTTCACCGTCAATTTCGTTTATCCGAGCGGGTTGTCGATCGACTATTCCGGTACCGCGGGCCAGGTGCGCACCGCCTTCCATACCGAGCTGCACCGTCTTTCGGTGAACGGCGTCGCCCATTTCGCCAATATGAGCGATCCCGAAATCCCAGCGGCGCTGGCGCCGGCCGTGATCGGCGTGGTGTCGCTGCACGATTTCAAGGCGCGGTCGCACCGTGTGCCGAAATCGGACCACCCCAATGCCAGCTTGGGAAGCGGAAACTTCTCGGTCACGCCGAGCGATCTTGCGACGATCTATAATTTCAATCCGCTTTTCAACGCCGGTTACAGCGGCCAGGGGCAGACCATCGCCGTGGTCGAACCGACGAATTTGGCTTCCGCGGACGATTGGACCACGTTCCGCCAAACCTTCGGACTGTCGGGCTATACCGCGGGTTCCTTGACCACGATCAATCCGGCGCCGCCATCGGGCAAAACCAACTGCACCAATCCGCCGATCATAAATGAAGATACCGGCGAAGCGGCCCTCGACATGGAATATGCCAGTGCCGGCGCGCCCAGCGCGGCGATTATCGTCGCGGCCTGCAAGGGCACCGACACGATCGATCCTGAATTGGTTGCGATCCAAAACCTGACCAATAGCTCCGACCACCCAAACATCATCAGCGACAGCTACGGGTTTTGCGAAGCAGAGAATGGCGCCGCCGACACCGCGGCCTTTGGCGCCATCTTTCAGCAAGGCGTCGCCGAAGGGATTTCATACTTCGTCGCCGGCGGCGACCAGGATGCTTCGTCCTGCGACGGCGACGGCGGAGGAACGCCTTTCACGACGATCCACGGCATCGGCGTCGACGCCCAGGCCTCCACGCCCTATGCGGTCGCCACCGGGGGCACCGATTTCAGCGACACATATTTCGAGACAAGCGGGACTTACTGGAGTTCGACCAACAACCCGTCTTACGGCTCGGCGCTGTCCTATATTCCGGAAATCCCGTGGAACGACACCTGCGCCAGCGAACTCACCGCGATATGGTTCTTCGGCTCTGCCAAAACATACGGAGCCGACGGCTCCTGCAACAAGCTTGGCCACGCCTATTTGAGCAATACCGGAGGAAGTGGCGGACCGAGCGCCTGCGCGACCGGATCGCCTTCGGTCCACGGCGTGGTCGGCGGCACCTGCCAGGGCTGGCCAAAGCCGTCCTGGCAAAGCGGCTTTCTCGGCAATCCCGCCGACGGCGTGCGCGACATACCCGACGTGTCGCTGTTTGCATCCGACTACGCGTGGAATCACATCTACATCTACTGCAACTCGGGCTATACGCCGTGTGGCAGCGATGTTTCGCAATGGAGCACATCCGGCGGCACATCGTTCACGGCGCCGATCTTGGCCGGCGTCCAGGCCCTGGTGAATCAATACACCGGCTCGGCCCAGGGCCTGCCTAATTACGTCTATTACAAGATCGCAGCCGCCGAATACGGCGCCACCGGCAACAGCAACTGCGATTCCACCAAGGGCAACGCGGTCGATCCCAGCTGCATTTTCTACGACGTGACGCTCGGCGACAACAACGCGCCATGCCTGCCCGATAACGGCGTCTTCTACAATTGCTATGATCCGTCCGGCGCTGTCGGCGTGATGTCCACCGACAACAACGCCTATCGGCCGGCTTACAAGACCCATATCGGCTGGGATTTTGCGACCGGCCTCGGCACCGTGAACGTCTACAACCTGGTGACCAACTGGGTGATGGCAGGCGGCGGCAGCGCCGGCCTCACCGTCAGCGTGACCGGCAGCGGCACGGTGACGAGCAATCCCGCCGGCATCAATTGCCCCTCGACATGCAGCCAAACCTTCGCCGGCGGACCGCAGCTGACTTTGACCGCGACGCCCGCGGGCGGCAGCAAGTGGGTGTTCAGCGGCTGGAGCGGCGCCTGCAGCAGCGCCGGCCCCTGCACCGTGACGATGAACACGGCGCAATCGGTGACGGCGACATTCGTGCAAGGCTACACGCTGTCGGTGAACGTATCGGGCATCGGCACGGTGACAAGTTCGCCGGCCGGCATGAATTGCCCCTCGGTCTGCAGTGACGGCTATGCCTCAAACACGCCGGTGACGCTCACCGCGACCCCGGCGAGCGGCTGGACCTTCAGCGGCTGGAACTTCGGGGTCGCAACCGGCGGATTTGGCACGCCCTGTAGCGGCGCTGGCGCCGGCCCCTGCACGGTGACTATGAATACGGCGACATCGGTCACCGCGATATTCACGCAAGTCACTTACCCGCTCGCGGTCGGTGTTTTCGGCAACGGCACCGTGACGAGTTCGCCCTCCGGCATCGTTTGCGGCGCCACATGCAGCTCAAGCTTTGGCAGTGGCACCCCGGTGACCCTGACCGCGACGCCAGCTCAAGGCGCGGTCTTCAACGGCTGGGGCGGGGTATGCAGCGGCACCGGCAATTGTGTCGTCACGATGAGCGCCGCAGAAAACGTATCGGCCGTATTCAGCGGCAACGAAACATAACCCAGACGTGGGTTTCGTCGATTGGCAGCGACGCCAATCCCTGCTCGCGCGCCGCGCCCTGTTTGACCTTTGCCGGCGCATTGGCGAGCACTACTCCGGGCGGCGAGATCGACTGCCTTGATCCAGGCGACTTCGGCGCCGTTACGATCACCAAGGCCTTGAAGATCATTTGCGGCGAGTCTCGCGGGTCTGGCGAGGCGGGTGTACAGGTGTCCGGAACGAATGGCATCGTCGTTAGTGCCGGGCCGAATGACGTGGTCGTCCTTGAGGGACTCGACATTGACGGGCTTGGGACAGGGCTTAATGGCGTCAGCGTTGTCTCTGGCAAAGAGATCTATATCCTTGGCAGCGCGATCCGGAATTTCTCGCAGAACGGCGTCAATATGGCGAGCAGCACGCCAGGTGGTCACGCCTTTATCAATGACTCGTTCATTCTCTTCAATGCCGGCGGTGTTAACGTACAGGGCACCGCGAATATCGGGTCCATCACAAGCACTCAGATTCTCTCGAATAGGAGCTTTGGAGTGCAGGCGAATGGCGCGAACAACATCGTTGGCATCCAGACTAGCGTCCTCAATAATAGCCCGACGGGTATTAGCTTGCTGAACGGCGGGATGGCTGTGTCGTTCGGACCGAGTAACCTCGTTACGGGCGCAGGTGCGTTCACATCGACAATTATTTCCAAGTGAGGCGCGTTCGCGCGCAGATTCTCGAATGGGAGTCTGACTTGCCGCCGCTACGCCCCGGAACGTCCCCGGTCGGCGGCGCGCGTATACTAGATCGCGGCCTGGGTAAAATCCTGCGGCACGCCACGGCCCATTGTGTAGAGATAACCGAGATAGGCTTGCGCGGCGGGATCGCCGTTCTGCGCCAGCGGACTGAGGATGGCGACGGCCGCGGCGTAATCCTGGCGCGCCATGGCGGCGGTGCCCTGGCACAGCGTCGGCGCGGCGTCGACGGATTCGGCTGCGACAGCAACCGTCGCACTCAACAGGAAGGTCAACAGCAAGTGGCGCATTGGAATACGAATTGTAGGGTTGCGAAATCGATCGGGAAACATCTTACTCACAACTCCAGCATGGCGGCGAAAATCTTTTGCATCGTCACCAGACCGAGTATCGCCGAATAGGCCACATATCAAGCGGTCCCGGTCACTACTGTGCGTCAATTCTGCTCTGGCATTCGCCTAACGCTCGCGCCGTACAGACGCAGGTCTTGTCCGCCGCCTTTCGCGTTGAGGCGTTGGCATTCGCATGCCAATCGCTAAGAGGATGATTGCGATCTGCTACCATGATAATTTGGTAGAATGCCTCGATTTGGAACCACGGACCCGAGCGCGCGCTTGCTATCTCTCGCTGCCTGCTCGGCTCGTGATTTCGCGCAACGGCGACAACAGATAATCGATGGCGCGCCGTCGCCCGGTCTTGATCTCCACCGAGACGCCCATGCCGGGTATCAACGCCACCGCCTTGCCGTCGATGTCGATCGCGCGTTGCGTCAACTTGATCGTCGCCGGGAACACCAAGTCCTGTGTCTTCGCCGGCGAGCTCGGCGCGGACGATTGCGTCTTGGCGGCGTTGGCGGCATCGCTGAGAACGGTCGAGTCGCGCTGGTCGACCGCATCGCGGGAGACTTTCTCGACGACGCCGTTGATGGTGCCATACCGGGTGAAGGGAAAGGCGTCGACCTTGACGACCGCCGGCTGCCCGACTTCGACAAAGCCGATGTCCTGATTGGCGATCATCGCCTGGACCTCGATCGAACCGCCGAGCGGCACGATGGTCAGCAGCGATTGTCCGCTGGCGACCACTTGGCCCAGGCTCGACACCGCCAATTGCTGCACCGTTCCAGCGATCGGCGCCTTGAGTTCCGTACGGTTTGCTTTCGACTGTGCCTTGATCAGCTCCTGCTCCAGGTGGTCGCGCTTCTGCTCGGCCCCGGCGACTTTCTGCGATTGATCGGCGACGAATTGCGCGACCGTTTCCTGGCCCTTGCGCTCGAGCGAACGCATGGCTGCGTCGGTCTCGATCAACTGGCCGCGATCGCCGGTATCCGTCGTGATCTGAGTTGCCAACTGCTCGAGCGACTCGATGGTCTGCGCGCGCGCACCGGAGCCCATCGCATCCAGCCGCTGCCGCATTGCGACTCGCTCCTTGGCAAGCTCGATCAGCTTTTCCCGCGCGGCGATGGTCGTGGTCAAGCGGTCCTTGGTCGCCTGCTTCTCGGCTAGCTGAGCCTTGAGGCTGGCGATCGTCGAGCGCAGTTGCGCGAGATCGGCGACTAGCACGCCCTCTTCGCGATGGCGCACCGGCTCGCTGATATTCGTCGCGAACGTGATCGGCAGCGGTTCGAGCGTGTCGGTGGCGGCCGCGGCAATCGCCACCTTGCGTCGCGACGTCTCGGCGCTGGCGGCTTCGAGATCGCGGGCCTGCGCTTCACGGTCGGCCGCCGTCTCGGTGGGATCGAGCGCGAGCAAAACGTCTCCCGCATTCACGTGGCTGCCGTTTTCAACGTAGATGGCTGTAACGATGCCGGGCTCGAGCGGCTGCACCACCTTAGAGCCGCCGATTGGCTGGAATTTACCCGGCGCGACCGCATAGATGTCGATCCATCCGAAATAGGACCAGGTCAGCGCCAAAAAGAACAGGCCGCAGATCGTCAGCAGCAGGGCGCGGGCGATCGGCGACGGCGGCGTCACCAGGATTTCGAGCGACGCCGGCAGGAATTCGCGATCCGTCGCCGTGAGCTGCACAGCCTTCGGCGCGGGCGGCGGCGCCTTCGCCGTCGGCGCGACCACTTGCGGTACCGGCTGCCCGGTCTGGTTCGATGGGTTCACAAGGCTCATCGCGCTCAATCGTTGTTCTCTTGCGCCTGAATGCGCCACAGCCTGCCGTAGACGCTATCGGCGCGCGCCAAAAGCGACTTGTGGGTGCCTTCCTCCACGATCGCTCCATTCTCGATGGCGATAATGCGGTCGCAATGGCGCACCGCCGCCAGCCGATGGGCGATAATGATTACGGTGCGGCCGCGCACGATCTCGCGCATGTTGGTCTGGATGGTCCGCTCGCTCTCATAGTCCAGCGCGCTGGTCGCCTCGTCGAAGATCAGGATACGCGGCTGGGTGGCGAGCGCGCGGGCGATGGCGATGCGCTGGCGCTGGCCGCCCGATAGATTGGCGCCGCGCTCCTCGATTGGACTGTCGTAGCCGAGCGGCAGCTTGGAGATGAACTCGTCCGCTCCGGCTAACCGCGCCACCGCGATCACCTGCCCGCGCGGCATTCCTGGATTGGCCAGCGCGATGTTGTCGTGGATCGAGCGGTTGAACAGCACGTTCTCCTGCAAGACGACGCCGATCTGCCGGCGCAGCCAAGCGGTATCGACCTGGCCGATATCGACGTCGTCGACCAGGATCTGGCCACGCTCGGCGCGATAAAGCCGCTGCATGAGCTTGGTCAGCGTGGATTTGCCGGAGCCGGACGGACCGATGATGCCGAGCACCCGACCGGCCGGGATCTCCAGGTTGATGTCGCGGAGCACGACCGCGCCGTCGGATCGATAGCGAAACGTCAGATCCGTAACTTTGATGGCGCCGCGCGCCGGCGGGAGATGGGCACTCGCCAATCTTTGGCTTTCGGTCGGGCTGTTGAGGATATCGCCCAGTCGCTGCACCGAGATTTGCACCTGCTGAAAATCCTGCCACAGCTGCGACAGCCGCAGGATCGGCGCCGCGGCCTGATTCATGATCATGTAGAAGGCGACCAGGCCGCCGACCGAAAGGTCGCCGTCGATCACCGCCTTGGCGCCGAAAAACAGCACCGCGGCGGTGGTCGCTTTGTTGACATATTGGATGGCGTTCTGACCGAAATTGCTCAGCATCACCGCCTGGAACGACGTTTTCACGTAAGCCGCCAAGCGGTCTTCCCATTCGTTGCGCAGGATCGGTTCGACCGCCGCGGCCTTCAAGGTCTGGATGCCGAACACCGACTCGACCAGGAACTGCTGGCTGGCGGCGCCGGTGTTGAAGCGCTGGTTGATCTTCTCGCGCAGCGTCGGGCGGATCACAAAGGCGATCAACAGATAAACCGGGATGGAGATCAGGACGACCAGCGTCAGCGTCGTCGAATAAAGAAACATGACGGCGACGAAGACAACGGCGAACAACAGATCGATCGCCGACGACAGGCCTTGTCCGGTCAGGAAGCTGCGGATGGTCTCGAGCTCGCGCACGCGGGCGACCGTCTGGCCCGCCGGGCGGGTTTCGAAATAGGCAAGCGGCAGCCGCAGCAGATGATCGAACAGGCGGCTACCGAGCTCGACATCGATGCGGCTCGTGGTATGGCTCAGCGCATAGGAACGCAAATATTGCAGCGTGACGTCGAACACGCCAATGGCCGCAAGCCCGACGACGATGACGATCAAGGTCGACATGCCTTTGTGGACCAGCACTTTGTCGATCACGATCTGGAAGAACAGCGGCGTGACCAGCGCGAACAATTGAACGAACAGGGACGCGATCAGTACGTGCGCGAGCGGCACCCGGTAACGCCAGATCGAAGGCAGGAACCAGCGGAAGCCGAACAGCGCCGGATCGATGCCGACGCCGCCCCAGCGCCGCGTCACCAGAATAACCTCGCCGTCCCAGGCCGTGGCCAGCGCCTCGGGCTGCTCGTCCTGCACCGTGCGGGTGAGCGGATTGCCGATACGCAGCGTGCCTTCCTGTTGATGGCGCAAGGCGAGAACGCGATAGGCGCCGTCTTTCATGCGCAGGATAGCCGGCATCGGCACCGAGGCGAGCCGCTCGACCTTTTGTCCCTTGAGCAGGCGCGACTTCAGTCCGACCCGTTGGGCGGCTCGCACGATGTCTTCGCTGGTTGATTGGCGGGAACCCAACCCGAGGTCGTGAGCGAGCTGAAACGGATCGGCGGCGATGCGGTAATGGCCGGCGATGGTGGTGAGCGAAAGCAGGCCGGAATCGGCGCGCGGCGGCAGCGGCTGGACCGATGCCGGTCCAGCGACTTTATCGGCGAAATTCGCGCTGGCAGCCGCGCCGGCGGGCGCCGCGGAGCCTTCGGGCTCCTCATTCACGTCGCGCGGCCGGTTCAGCGGAGGCGACATCTCAATACCTGGGTTCCAATGCGGCCAATGCGATGCGGCTCGCCGATACTATCTTGATTGGCGGATCGGCCATAGCGGCATCAGGGCGAGCTTATCAAGCTGATTAATGGTACCTGGCACGGTATCTTTGCGGCTTTGCCGAATGGATTTTATTCAAGAATTCACCACAATGTTAGCGGAAGGGTGATTCTCTGCGCGACTCTGAAACCCAGCGCGTTACGTCTATTGTAGGCTTAGACTGTAGGCTTCGCGAAGCCGCGATGAGACCGGCAAAATGCCCCTCTCCCGTTCGGCCACGGCATTTGCCTAGCTTCGATCGCTTCACCCCGCAACAGGTGCGCCCATGATCATCAATCTCGAACTCGACACGGCAGCTCAGGCAGCGCCGGCGGCGGTCAAAGCCATATGGCAGGAGGCCGCGAACATTATTGGCTCGATGTTCACGGACAATATCACCATAAATCTGAGCGTGGATTACTCGGGCACCGGGGGTGGTGCTTCGGCCGGTCCTACCAATGGCGTGTACGAAAGCTATTCGACGGTTTACAGCTACCTAAAGGGCGGCGCCTCGCCCGGCGATTCTTCATTCACTGGATTACCGCTTCCCAGCTCGGCCAACGCCCCCACGGAGGTCGGGGTCTGGAATGCTGAACTTAAGGCGATGAGCGCTGCAGGTTCTTTAACTCCCGGCAGCCCCGGTTATCTCAGCCCTACCGGCAGTGAAATTGACGGCAACTCCTTTTTCGATACGGATATTTCGCTGAACTCGCTCCTCGGCGTGGCGCTGCACGAATTCACTCATGCGATGGGACGCGTTCCATTCACAGACGGAAGCGGTGACCCCGACGTTATGGAGCTGGAGCGGTTCACCAGCGTCGGCAATCGTTTGTCAAACAACAGCATACCGGCGCCGGCCTCGTACTTTTCGCTGAACGGCGGTGCCACGAGTTGGGCCGCGTACGGCCAGGGCTCCGATCCCAGCGACTACCTCAATTCACAAAACTATAGCGGCTATGGCTCGAGCCCGCTGTCCCCGGAAGATGCGTTCAACGAATTTTACGACGGCAACACGCTGCAATATCTCACGCCGGTGGATCTCGAGCAGATGGATGTTCTCGGGTTCCACCTCAAGCAGGACGCGCCCGCTTCGGATCCTTACGACTTCAACGGCGACAATTCGGGCGACATTCTGCTGGAGGGCCCCGGCGGCCAGATCGAATACGCCAATATGGCGAATGGCACCTTTCAGGGCATTGTGAGCGTCACCAATTTACCGGGCTGGAACGTCGTCGGCGAAGGCAAGATTTCCGGCGGCGTCGATTCCGATATTGTCATCCAGAACACCAGCACCGGCCTGATCCAATACTGTTTCCTCTCGAACGGCGGATTCCTGTCCACCTTTGTGACGGTTGGAGATCCGACCGGATTCGTCGTCGTCGGCGTCGGCGACATCGCCGACAACCACTACACCGATATCGTCATCCAGAACCCCGTCACCGACGAGGTCGGCTACGCCAATATGAACAACGGCGTCTTCAACAACTGGTTTTCGGTGGCGGATCCGGTCG
>DATHHM010000082.1:0-17537 GCA_035317145.1 Xanthobacteraceae bacterium
AACGAAATGCTGTTCATGTGCTGGACGCGGGAAACCGGCGTCATTCCCGCGGCGCTCGCCGGCATTTTGCTCGGGGTGAAGGCGCCCGGCGCGCAGATGATCGCGTCCGTGACTTTTATCGCCATCCTCATGACGATCCTGATCCAGGCGCCGACGACGCGATGGCTGGCAGGCAAGTTGGGCCTGTTGGAAGAGGGATATCCGCACTGACGGGCTGCCCTGTGTCGTAGGGCGGGATGGACACGCCGGACTGGCTGCCCCGCCGCAATTTGCCGCTGATTTTTCTCTTTGATCGGCCCGGCTACTCCGGCTACTCTTGCCCACAAGAGCCTCGAAAGGCTCGTTCGGGATGGAATACGCGGGGTGGACTCACATGGATCAGAAGACTGACGAACGTTCGGGCTGGAGCTGGTGGTACCTGCTCCTCATCATTCAATTCGTCGCGGTGCTGTGGCCGCCGTTCTACAACGCGGCCGAGCCGTCGTGGGCGGGCATCCCGTTCTTTTATTGGTACCAGATGCTCTGGGTCATCATCGGGGCCGTTCTGACCGCGATCGTCTATTTCGCGACCGAAGACTAGATCTGTCCTGCGCCGTCGCGGGATCAAACAATCAGAAACTCAAGAAATAAGACGTAAAAGCTGGGGAGGCTTGCCGTGCAGGAAGTGAACTGGACTGCCCTGATCGTCTTCATAGCGCTGTTCGGGTTCATCACGTGGCTGGGTTTTGCCGCCGCGCATTGGCGCAAAGGCGATCTCGATCAGCTGCACGAATGGGGCCTGGGCGGGCGGCGCTTCGGCACCATCGTCACCTGGTTCCTGGTCGGCGGCGACCTTTACACCGCCTACACCTTCATCGCCGTTCCGGCGCTTGCCTTCGGCGCCGGCGCCATCGCGTTCTTCGCGGTGCCGTACACGATCATGATCTACCCGATCCTGTTCCTGGTATTTCCGCGGCTGTGGCATGTCTGCCGCAAGCACAATTACATCACGCCGGCCGATTTCGTGCGCGGCCGCTTCGGCAATCGCTGGCTGGCGCTGGCGGTGACCATCACCGGCATCGTCGCCACCATGCCCTACATCGCGCTGCAGCTGGTCGGCCTGCAGGTGGTGATCGGCGCCATGGGCGTCGGCGGCGCCGCCGGCACTTTTGCGTCGGACCTGCCGCTGATCATCGCCTTCATCATCCTTGCGGCGTTCACCTATTCGAGCGGGCTGCGGGCGCCGGCCTCGATCGCCATCGTCAAGGATATCCTGATCTACATCACCGCTTTCGCAGCCGTGATCGTGGTGCCGATCCAACTCGGCGGCTTCGGTCATATCTTCGCGGCGGTGCCACCGGCGAAATTGCTGCTGGCGGTGCCCGGCCCCAATACCACCGGCGCCTATGGCGTCTACGCCACGCTGGCGCTCGGCTCGGCGCTGGCGCTGTTCCTCTATCCGCATTCCATCACCGGCATCCTTGCCGCATCGAGCGGTCACGCCATCCGGAGGAATGCGGCGATGCTGCCGGGCTATTCCTTCATGCTCGGCCTGTTGGCGCTGGTCGGCTTCTTCGCCATCGCGGCCGGTGTCGGCACGCTCCCCGAATTTGCGGCGGGCTTTAAGCAGTTTGGCAACAATTTCGCGGTGCCGGCGCTGTTCCTGCACAGCTTCCCGGCGTGGTTCGTCGGTATCGCCTTTGCCGCGGTCGGCATCGGCGCGCTGGTGCCGGCGGCGATCATGTCGATCGCTGCGGCCAACCTCTACACCCGCAATATCCACCGCGAGTTCATCAACAAGAACCCGACCGACAAGGAAGAAGCCCAGATGGCGAAGTGGGTGTCGCTCATCGTCAAATTGGGCGCGCTCGTTTTCATCATCTTCGTGCCGACGCAATACGCCATTTACCTGCAACTGCTCGGCGGCATCCTGATCATCCAGACGCTGCCGTCGGTGATGCTCGGCGTCTACACCCGTTGGTTCAACGATTGGGCGCTGCTGGTCGGCTGGGCCGTGGGTACCGCTACGGGGATTTGGATGTTCAACGCGGCAAATTGGGCCCCGAACTATCCGCTGGTCATCGCCGGCCATACGTTCCCGGGCTATGCCGCGCTCTACACCGTCATCCTCAACCTGGTGATCGTGATCGTGCTGACGCCGATCTTCAACGCCATGGGCGGCAAACAGGTCGACGAGACCGCGGCGGCCGATTATCACGCCTAAAACCGGCTGCTCGGAGCCAAATCCGGAACCCCGCCGCGGCAACGCGGCGGGGTTTTTCGTATGAGGTGCGGGCAATCCTGCCGCTGCCCTGGTGCAACTCTTCGCCGCTAGCCCAACCGTCCCGGACGTGGCAGGATTGTTTCGAACATCCGGCACAACGAATTACCGGGGAGAGCAGATATGGCTTGGACGAAAGTAACCGATATCGCCTACGGACGGCTCAGGTCGCCCGATCTCGACGTAGCGGAGGAATTCCTCACCCGTTTCGGCATGCACAGGGCGGAGCGTACCGCCAACGCGCTCTATATGCGCGGCACCGATCCGGCGCACCACATCCACATCACCGAGAAGGGTGACCCGAAATTCGTCGGCATCGCCTATTACGTCGACAACGAAGATGACCTGAAAAAGCTCGCCAAGGCGCCGGGCGCCACCGGCGTCGAAAACATCGACGAGCCCGGCGGCGGCAAGCGGGTGCGCCTGACCGAGCCGAACGGCTACCAGATCGAAGTGGTGTGCGGCATCGAACAGGTCGCGCCGATCCCGGTGAAGCGGCAACGGCTGAACTCGGGCGAAGCGCCGACCGCGCGCGCCGGCGAGTTGATGCGGCTGCCCAGGGGCCCGGCGCACGTCAAGCGCATCGGCCATGGCGTGATGATGTCGTCAAAATTTCATGAAACCGTCGGCTGGTTCCGCGAGACGCTGGGCTTGATCTGCTCGGACGACGTCTACGCCGAGAACAAGGACAATTTGATCGGCTCGTTCAACCGCTGCGACCGCGGCGACACTTACGTCGATCATCACGTCTTCTTCTGTCTCAATTCCGAAATGACCGGCTTGAATCACTTCTCCTTCGAGGTGCCGGACATCGACGACGTCTGCATGGGCCACGAGTACCTCAAAGAGAGCGGCAAGTACGAGCACATGTGGGGCATCGGTCGCCATGTGCTAGGCAGCCAGGTCTATGACTACTGGGCCGATCCGTGGGGCCGCGTCCACGAGCATTGGGCCGACAGCGATCGGCTCAACCTGGCCAACGGCTCCAATCTCATTGCCGCCGAAGAAGCGCTGCGGTCGCAATGGGGCGAGCGGCCGCCGGAGAAGTTCATCAATCACGTGAGCGTGTGACGCTTTTTCCCCTCCCCCTTGTGAGGAGGGGCAGGGGTGGGGGTCGTGAGGTTATTCGAAGACGTCGACGTTTATCGTCACCTCCCGACCCCCACCCCACCCTCCCCACAAGGGGGAGGGAGTCGAATCTCGGAGATTGAGCAGCATGCCCAAACAAAAAATCACCGGCTCGTTCGTCGCGCTGATCACGCCGTTCAACAAGGACGGCTCGGTGGATTTCGCGGCGTTCCAAACTCTGCTGCGGTTCCAGGAGGGTCACGGCACCAAGGCGGTGCTGATCATGGGCTCGACCGGCGAGACCTCCATGCTGTCGGCGGAAGAGAAGAAAAAGATCATCGTCGAGACGGCGAAGATGAAGTCGGCAAACATGCCGATCTTCTTCGGCTGCACCGGCAACAATACCGAATCGACCATCGCCAGCGTCCGCTTCGCTAAAGATAACGGCGGCGACGGCGCGATACTGGCCGCGCCGGCCTATATCTGCGCGCCGGAGGCCGACATCGAGCGGTTTTTCCTCGACGTTGCCGACGCCACCGATCTGCCACTCGGCATCTACAACAATCCGCCGCGGGTGAAGAGCGACCTCAACTGGGACAACTTGATCCGCATCTTCAAGCATCCGAACTACGTGGTGCACAAGGAATCGACCGCCCGCGTCGGCCAGGTGGCGCAGGTGCTGGCCGCCAAGTCTGATGTTTCGGTGATGTGCTGCGACAGCCCCAATCTCGGCCTCGTGGTGCCGACCATGAGTCTCGGCGGCCACGGCACCGCGAACATGACCGGCAATATCGCGCCGGCCGAACTGGCGACGATCTCGACGCCGTGGGCGAGCTATGCCGAGGCCGACAACTTCAAGCGCGAGTATCTGCGGCTGTTGCCGCTCCTGCACTTCACCTATTCGGCGATCAATCCGGTCGCGGTGAAGTCGCTGATGAAGGCGCTCGGCATGCCGGCTGGCGACCTGCGCAAGCCGCTCACCGGCCTCGACGCCGAAGCGCTCGGCAAGGGCTTGCGCGTCGTCGCCGATCTCGGGCTCGACAAGGCCTACGGCTATAAGCTTAAAGCCCTTTCGGCCGTGGCGGCCTGACTCGCGAAGTGGACCTCGGCATAAGAGGCAAAAACGCGTTGGTCTGCGGCGCGAGCCGTGGCCTCGGCAAGGCCTGCGCGTTCGCGCTGGCGCGGGAAGGCGTCAATCTCACGATCGTTGCCCGTACCCGCGACGTGCTTGAACGCACCGGCGCCGAAATTGCGCAGGCGACCGGCGTAAAAGTTGTCACTGTTGCCGCCGACCTGACCACGCCCGACGGCCGCGTCGCTGCGGTCGGCGCCTGTGCGCAGCCCGATATTCTGGTGAACAATTCGCAGGGTCCGCTGCCGGGCAATTTCCGCGACTGGTCGCGCGACGACTGGATCGCCGCGCTCGACGACATGATGCTGGGTCCGATCGAAATGATGCGGTTCACGGTCGATGGCATGACCGCGCGCGGGTTTGGGCGAATTATCAACATCGTGTCGCGCAGCGTGAAAGTCCCGCAGGCCGAGCTTGGGCTGTCGAATGGCGCCCGTTCCGGCCTGGTCGGCTTCGCCGGCGGCCTCGCCCGGCAAACGGCGGCGCGCAACGTCACCATCAACAATCTCCTGCCGGGCATTTTCGACAGCGACGCCCAGCACCGCCATATTCGCGGCATGCTCGAAGGCACCAGCAAGACATTCGAGCAGGTATTCCGCGAACGCGCCGCGGCGAGCACGGCGAAGCGCTACGGCGATCCGGCCGAGCTTGGCGCCTTTTGCGCGTTTCTGTGTTCGACCCATGCCGGCTACATCACCGGGCAGAATCTGCTGATCGATGGCGGCAGCTACCCGGGAGCGTTCTAGTTGGAAAGGAAATGGTCGTGAGGCGTATTATTCCAGTTGTCCTGGCGCTTGTTGCTCTCGCATTCGCACCGGCGGTGTCGGCACAAGACTATCCTACCCGCACCGTGACGGTCGTCGTGCCATTCCCGCCGGGCGGTTCAGTCGACGGCGTGGCGCGCATCATCGTCGATCAACTCAATCAAACCGTCGGGCCGCATTTCATCGTCGAAAACCGCGCCGGCGGCGCCTCGGGCAATGTCGGCGCCAATGTGGTCGCCAAGGCCGATCCGGACGGCTACACGCTGCTCCTCACCGCGTCGCTCCACGTGGTCAATCCGTTTTTGTACAAAAGCGTGCCGTTCGACGTGGTGAAGGATTTTACGCCGGTGACGTTGATCGCCGCCGGCCCGCTGATCGTCTCGACGACGCCCAGCGTGCCGGCCAACAATCTGAAAGATTTTTTCGACCTCGTCCGCAAGGCCCCGCAGAAATACACTTTTGGCACCACCAGCATTGGCTCGGCCAGTCATCTGGTGATCGAGCTGTTAAAGCGCGAGGCCCATGTCGATACGCTGGTGATTGCCTACAAAGGCACCGGCCCGGCGCTGACCGATCTGATGAGCGGGCAGATCCAGCTGCTCGCCGATCCGATGCTGTCGTCGCTGCCGCAGGCGCAAGGCGGCCGCATCAAGGCGCTCGCCATCACCAGCCTCAAGCGCCAGGCCGCGGCGCCGGATATTCCGACGGTCGAGGAATCCGGCCTGCCGGGTTTCGAGTTCGTGTCGTGGTACGGGCTATGGGGTCCGAAGGATTTGCCCGCGGACATCACCGTGAAACTGCAAACCAGCATCGCCAAAGTTCTCGCCCAGCCCGACATCAAGGCGCGCCTGACCGCGCTCGGTTTCGAGGCGATCGGCTCGACGCCGGATTATTTCGCCACATACATCGCCAGCGAAATGGAGAAGTACGGCAAGATCATTCACGACGCCAACATCAAAGCCGAGTAGCAAAGCTGCAAAATCGTCTGAAAGATGCGTCGGGCAGAGTCGTTCGTTCCAGCCCTCACGCGCGACGGTGAATCTGCTGCATGAAACCTTGGCCGACGGCCGCGCCGAGCTGCCGCAGGGCGAGGCTGTTGAGCGGGAATTCCAACACCACGTGCACGAGGCTGAGCGCCAGCAGCACGGTGAAGCCGAATGCGTAATTGTAGAAATAAAGCGCGGTCGAGGCGGCGCTGGCGGCGACCACGAGCGCCAAGCGCGGCCTTGGAATCTCCGCCCAGCGGATCACGTCGGCTTTGATGAACCAATTGAGGTAGTGGTAGGTGTACACGAAGGCGAGCAGGCTGGTCAGCCGCGTATCGAGTCTCAGGTTGCCAATACCGAGAAGCCGCCCCAGCGCCGGACCGACATTGCCGAAATACTCCTGCCCAGCCTTGGCAAAGGCCGGGATTTGCGTCGCCTCCGACGGCGGCACCACAAGGATGATGCCAATCGCCAATAGATAGACGACAACCAACAGCGCCTGCGCCTTGCTGCCCGAGCGGTACGCGCCCAACATCATGAACACGAGCGTGAACAGCGACACGTGGATCAAGGTCGGCAGCAATATGCCGAGCACCGCCAGCGACGATCCGTTCGCGGCCATGATGGCCGTCACGGCGAGTGCGGCGATGGTCAAAATGGCGCTTTGCGCGGCGGTGGTGGTGGTCAACAGCGCGCAAGCCACGAACGCCGTCCAGATGACGAAACCGAACCACGCCGCATTATCGATCAACGCGGCGACAGCGGCCACGCCGGCAAGCCCGAACGCGACATTGCGCTGGGGCAGAAAATATTTGCGGTCGTGTAGCCAGGAAATCTCGGTGAAATAATGCGCCGGGCCGAGAACCACATAGGACAGCAACAGCAGCTCGAACGGCACCACATAGGTGATCGCCAGCGCCGCAAGCAGCAATCCGAGATGCACGGCATCGATGGTACGCATTCAGATACCATCTGTATGAGGGCGTCCTACGATAAGTCGACATCGATACGTCGGCAAATCGGAAACGCAGGTTCAGCGCCATAACGCTGTAAAAAAAATGGCACGGCCATCAAAAACGAATATCGATCATAACGTTCAACGCATCGAACGCCGTTGAGGCCGGTATGCCGTTCCTCTGCGCGACCGGAACAGCGCTACATTTTCGTCACGCGCGCGTGCAGCAGCGCCGATCGGCCGCCGCGGACTTCCTTGAGGCAGCGCGCGATCGCGGCCGGCACGTCGGCGGGGTCGCCGATCTCTTCGCCATAAGCGCCGAACGCCTCGCCGACCTTGATGAAGGCGACCTTGGGCGCGAGCTCGGATTCGAACTCGCTCGCCGCCTTGGCCTCGCCTTCGGGAAACACCCGCAGCGTCGACTGCTTCACCGCGTTCCAGCCGGTATTGTCCATGACGATGGAGAAGATCGGCAGCTTGTATTGCTGCGACACCGCAAACACCGAGCTCGGATTGCCGAAGTAAAAACCGCCGTCGCCGGAGATTTGCACCATCATCCGCTCAGGCGCGGCAAGCTTTGCGCCGAGCGCCAGGCCGCCGGACCAGCCGAGCCCGCCGCCGCCGGAGCGCATGGTGGTGTTGGGCCTAGAGCGCGGAATTTGCAGGAGCACCGCGCCGGCATTGGTGACGCCCTCGTTGAAGATAATGGCGTCGTCGTCGAGCACCTTGCCGAGTTCCGCCATCAGGTAATGCGGATTGATGGCGCCGGGCTTGCCTTGGTCGGCGGCGAGTTTTGCAGCGCGCGTGGTGCGCTCGTCGCGCAAGATCTTTATGCGCTTGAGGCGCTCCGCGGCAGCGGCCTTGAAGCGCGGCGTGGCTTTCGCCTGCAACGCCTCGAGCACCTGTTCGAGGATGCGCCCTGAATCGCCCTGCATGCGCAGATTGCCCGGAAACGTCCACATCGGCGAGCCGGGCTTGAGCGTATCGATGTCGATATGCGCCCAGAACGACTTTTCATGGGTTTTCACGTCGCTCGGAAACCACGGCACGTCGACGTCGACCAGGATGCCGACGTCGGCATTCGGCACCGCCTTGTCGGGCGAAAAGCCGACGAAGCACGGACTGTCGTGGGAGATATTGTTGGTCATATTGGCTTCGTAGACGGCGATGCCGGCGAATTGCGCCAGCGCGTCGATCGCCTTGGACGCATGGTCGTGGCGCCCGGCATAGCCGGTGATCAGAATCGGATTTTCCGCCGTCATGAGTTTGTCGGCGAGCGCGGCAACGAGTTTTGGGTCGGCGCCGCCGCCTCCAGTCGCTGCAAATTGATCTTCGGAATAGCGATGGATTTCGTCGGTCTTCCAGCGCTGCGTCAGCGTTTCGCGCTGCATCATCAGATAGACCGGGCCGCGCGGCTCGCTCTGCATGATCGAATGGGCGCGCCGCAGCGCTTCCTTGACCACCACGCCGGAGGGCAACGTCCATTCCCATTTCAGATAGGGCCGCACCAGGCTCGCCTGGTCGAACGGCTCCTGGATGAAATGCACATAGGTGTCGCGCGAGCCGACCAGTTCGTCGTTGACCGTGTAGGGCGCCTTGCCGGCCATCAGCAGCACCGGCAGGCGGCTGCGATAAAGGTTATGCATGGCGTTGGCGGTATTGGCGGTGCCGACGTCGACATGGACCAGCACGCCCTGGCCGCGGCCGGTGACGAAGGCGTAACCCGCGGCCATGTGGGCGGCGGTGTTCTCGTGCGGACAGCGCACCACGCCGGGCATCGCTTCGCCGCGCTGCTTGCGATGCGCCATCTCGTTGATGATCGGGGCGTGATCGGTGCCGAAATTGCAGAACAGATAATCGATGCCGATTTCGCTCAAGCCCTCGAGGAAATAATAGGCCGTGGTGTAATCGGGAACGTTGGTGTGGCGCGCGGCGGTCGTGGACATGGGAACGCTCGTTTCTGGGAGTTGGTCGGGGGATGTACGGGTGTCAGGCCACTTTGCGCTCGACAGCGAGGCCGTCGAGATGGGCCAGAACGTCTTCGATATGCATCACGTCGGCGTATTTGTGATGCAGGTCGAACAGATTGACTTTGTGGCTGATCATCGAGCGGTCGTAGGTGCATTCCTCGACCACGACGTTGTGGAAGCCGTATGAGAAGGCGTCCACCGTGGAGGCGCGCACGCAGCCCGACGTGCTTTCGCCGCAGATGATCAGCGAATTGATCCGTTGCTGTTGCAGATGCGCGATCAGCGGCGTGCCGAAGAAGCCCGAGGCGCGCTCCTTGTAGATCACAAGCTCGCCCGGCTGCGGTGCCAGCTCCGCCTTGATGTCGTAAGTGTCGTCGCGCTGGCGGCCCATGTTGCGGTTGGTCGATTGCACGCCGCCGGTATCGACATGACGCGTGGTGTAGAACACAGGCACGCGGGCGCGGCGCGCCGCGGCGAACAGTTTTTGCGTGAGCGGCAGCGCCTTCCAGGCGTGCTCGCCGCATGAACCGGCAAACTCGCGATCGACGTCGCGCACTGGGCGGTTCCCGCCCAGATAGGCCTTGTTGTAGAGGTCGATGGCGAGCACTGCGGGATTATCGCCGACATAGGTTTTACGCCGATAGGCCTGGTAGATCGCGATGGTGTCGGCGTCGATGACGTCTTTCCAGCAATGATCCTCGAAGTCCCGCGCCATGGTCGGTTCCGCCTCCGCGTCCTTGATCGTTGGTTCCTTATAGCACCCCTTTTTGCCGCCGTCCGCGCATGGGCGCGAGGCGGCGCCACGCGCCGGGTGAGCGTTCAGTTCCGGTAGGGAACCGAGCCGCGACGCAAAAAGAAAGAGCAGAAAACTCCAAGATCGTTTTGCGATTAAACTTAACCTGTCCTCGAAGTCTCGCCATAATACGACTGCAGGGTCGGGTGCGATTGAACGGGGAGAGGGTGACCCATGAAATGGCAGGTAGCTTTGGCCGGCGCGCTGGCGTCGGCGGTGGTAAGCTTTATGGCGTCATCCATCGCGGCGCCTTCGGTTGCGTCGGCGGAGATCCGCATCGTCGGCGATCCGGGCGGCGAGGTCACCTCCTACATTCGCAAGTTCGAGGCGGCGCGCGCCTCCGGCGAGCATATCGTCATCGACGGTCCATGCCTGTCGGCGTGTACCTTGCTGACCGGGATCGTGCCGCGCGACCATGTCTGCGTCACCCAGCGTGCGGTGCTAGGCTTCCATGCCGCCTCCTATTACGATGACGCGTCGCGCGAACTGGTGCCGACCCGCGAGGGCAGTGCGCTGGTGATGCGGCTCTACCCAGCGCAGATCCGCGCCTGGATCGGTCATCACGGCGGCCTGACGCCAAAGCTCATTCAGCTGCGCGGCCACGAGCTTACGGCGCTCTATCAGCCTTGCCAGTAAGTCAGATCTTGCCAGTAAGTCAGCTCTTGCCAGTAAGCAGGTAGCGGTCTGGGCGCTTGCGACAGCGCGACACCGGTTGTCGCTTGTCCGGTTCCGGCATATGTACGGGCTAACCGGAACTTTGCCGATGCCCGAGACCGTCGCACCCCGTTCACCTGCAATGTCGCGGCCGCTGTTGCTGGCCGGCGCGGTGGTTGTGGTTGCGCTCTTCGGCACGGTCATGCTCTGGGCGCATTACGGGGCGACGGTCTTTTTCGAAACCATCCGGGCCGGCTTTGCCGCATGCTTCGGATGAGCGGAGAATGCCGGTGAACGACAAAACCTCCCGCATCGCGATGCTGCTCGCCGCCTTCCTCGGCGGTCTCGTGCTGTTCTTCGGCGCCATCCTGGTTTTCACCAAACATGTGCCGTCGCCGATCGGCCAGGCAGTCGCCGGCGTCGGTGGACCGTTTCATCTCGAGGATCAGAACGGCAAGCCGGTGACCGACCAGGACATGAAGGGCCGTCCGTTCCTGGTGTTCTTTGGCTTCACCCATTGCCCCGATATTTGCCCGACCACCCTGTTCGACGTGTCGCAGGTTCTGAAAAAGCTCGGGCCCGATGCGGATCGTACGGGTGCCTTGTTCATCACCGTCGATCCGGCGCGCGACACGCCGGCGGTACTCAAGGATTATCTTTCCAATTTCGATCCGCATCTGCGCGGATTGACCGGCGATCAGGCGTCGATCGACGCGGCGACCAGGGCGTACCGGGTCTACGCCAAGAAGGTCCCGCTCGACGGCGGCGACTACACCATGGATCACACCGCACTGGTCTATTTGATGGATAAGGACGGCCAGTTCGTCGCGCCCTTCGACTTGAAGCGAACCGCTGACGCGGCCGCCGCGGATTTGCGCCGCTACCTTTAAGAGACGCCCGACCACTGCAAAAAACGCTCCGCGGCACACGTCGTCAGCCCAACGCGCCGGCCTCGCGGGTCATGCGTGGGACGCATATGGGCCGAAACAATTGACAGAAAACTTGCAACCCGGGATTGCCTGCGGAATTAAAAAGAGACAGGAAAGTAGACGAGGGGCACGGAGGTTCATTATGTCCATAAAATTCCCTAATCCGACCGACAAATATGTCGGCAGCCGCGTTCGTATGCGACGCCTCATGCTGCACATGAGCCAGGAACGGCTTGCCGGTCAGCTCGGCCTGACATTCCAGCAAGTCCAGAAATACGAAAAAGGCACCAACCGCATCAGCGCCAGCCGGCTGCAGGAAATCTCGCATATTCTCGAGGTTCCGGTGCCGTTCTTCTTCGAAGGCTCGCCGCAATCTTTCGGCGGCTCACGAAAGAGCGGCGACGGCCCGTCGCTGGCCTACATCACCGACTTTCTCGGCAATGCCGACGGCCATGCGCTGGTCCGGGCCTTCATCAAGATCAAGAACGCCAGCCTTCGGCGTTCGGTGGTTCGCCTGGTCGAAGCGATTGTCGCGTCAGGCGATTCCTGACAGGCATCGGACCGGTACCGGTAAGCCAGCACCTATCTTCACGGCGACAAGTTGTGGCATGATGGCGCACCGCCCGATGGGGCGTTCCAGCGCGGTGTCGCGTCATGAGATTGCAGTGCCGCGTCAGGAATTTAGCGTGGTATTTTAGGCCTGCCGCACGGCTCGCGGTCCTGTGCCGTCCCGCCCTCATCCTGGCGGCGCCGAGCGCCTACTTCTCGGGCAAGAGCATCCTGGGCAAGAGCTTCACCCTCTCGGCGCGGCGTGGCGGGGGAGAAGGGTGAGATGCACCGACGCTACGCCAAGAAGAACATTCCCATCGAATTGCTCAGGGCGCTGGTCACCATCGTCGATACCGGCAGCTACACCAAGGCGGCCGATGCGCTCGACCTGACGCAATCGGCGATCAGCTCGCAGATCGCTCGCCTCGGCCGGCTGCTTGGCGGCGGCATCTTCGCCAAGGGGCAGGGCAACATGACCCCGACAAAGCGCGGTGTGCTCGTGCTGCAATATGCGCGGCGCATGCTTGCCATGAATGACGAGCTTCTCACCTTTGCCGGGCCGAATTCGGCGCCGCGCCAGTTCGTCATCGGTTTGCCCGGCTGGCTCGGACACCAGCGCCTCATCGAGATCTTCGAGCGCTGTTCGGCGAGCCCGACGGGCGAACTGGTCAGCTTCCGCTGCGATCGGGTCGAAAGGCTGCTCGGCGACCTCAATGTCGGCTCGATCGATGTCGCCTATCTGTGCAACGCGATCAACCCGCCGCGCATTGCCGTCGCACAATGGTCGGAGCAAACGGTTTGGGTGAAGTCGCCCAAGCTCGTGCTTGCTCCCGGCGCGCCGATACCGCTGATCAGCTGGCCGGGAACGACCGGCGATCGGGTCGCGGTGGAACTGCTTCAGGACCGCGGCATGCATTTCTTTGTTGCGTTTTCCGCTCCCGAATTCTCGGCACGGCTGGCCGCTGTCGCGGCGGGTCTCGGCGTGCTGACGATGCAGGCACGCGGCGTCATCCCCGGTATCGAAATCGTCCGCGACGGCTTGCCCGAGCTGCCGGCCAACAAGGCCGGCATCTACGCCCGCGACGGGCTCGAACTGGAACGGCACGCGCCGCTGTTGCGGACGTTGACGGACTTGTTGGTGCCGCACCCTTTATCTGAAAGCGCATCTGCGCATCCGGCCGGCGAAGGACTGGCCGGTAAGGAACTTGCCGGCAAAGAACTTACGCCGCCGCCGCGCGTGCGGACGCACGAACTGCATCGCGCCAGATGAAATCATTTGAGCCGGGCGATATTGATAAGGTATCAAGAACAAAAATGTTCGCAGCCTCGTGCAAATAAGCTGCGGCTCATGCAATATGGCGAGACGTTTTGCAGATGCGAATTCCCTCGCCGCCCGCCGCCTCTTGGTCGCTCATGTCTGCGCATCGTTTCAGACCAATCAATGTCAGCGATAAGCCCCGTCCGTCCGCCCAGTATATCGGCGAGCTGACAAGGGAGTTGGCGCGTCTCGCGCGCACCGAAGGCTGCGAGACCTTGTCGTATTTATTGGAGCTGGCCACCATCGAGGCCGAGCTCATGGGCGGGCTCCCGGAGGGGCAGAGTCTTTCTTAAATTCCACATCTGGTTTCCGGTTTTTTGCATTGCTGCCGGTCTCTGCCCCTTCGCGCATGGTGTAGCCGCCTCGAATTGAAGAGTTTTTTCGTCTGACGATTCCGGCAAATCTGTCTTTCCCTTTCCTCGATCATGCTCTAAGCCCCGGCTCTGCGGGCCGGGGCTTAGAGCTTCAAGATCCCGCCATGGTTCGGCATTGATGCAATCTGAAATGGCAATACCTCGCTGCTGCGTATGTTGGTTTGCAATCTCGCTCAGGCTGGTCCTTGGCGTTGCCGGCGCGCTTTCGCCCGCGTTTTTCGCCGCGCCGCCGGCCGAGGCGCAGGACAGCACCGTCCAGCAGCGCAGCGTTGCCGTTCCCGGCTTCTGGGACCCGCGACGCCGGCCCGAACGGCCCGACCTCAGCCGCCTGCAGACCATCCGCTTCCTCACCGAGACCGACTATCCGCCGTTCGACTATGCCGGGCCGGACGGCAATCCGGCCGGCTTCAATGTCGACCTGGCGCGGCTGCTCTGCGACGAGATCAAGGTGACCTGCACCATCCAGGCGCGCCGCTTCGACACGCTGCTCGACGCGCTCGCCGACAATCGCGGCGACGCCGTGATCGCCTCGATCGCGCCCACCGCGGAGACGCGCCGCCGCGCCGATTTCACCGATCCGTACTACCGCACGCCGGCGCGCTTCGTGGCGCGCCTCGACAGCGGCATCGGCGACGTGCTGCCGGAACTGCTCGAAGGCAAGAAGATCGCCGTCGTCGCCGGCACCGCGCACGAAGCTTTTCTCAAGCAGATGTTCACCGAAGCCGAGCTGCGGCCCTATCCCAATGCCGACGCCGCGCGTGCGGCGCTGCGCAACGGCGACGTCGATCTGTTGTTCGGCGACGGCATCGCGCTCGCCTTTTGGCTCAACGGCACCGACTCCGGCGGCTGCTGTGCCTTCCGCGGCGGCCCGTTCCTGGAAAGCCGCTTCTTCGGCGAGGGCATCGGCATCGCGGTCAAGCGCGGCAACGACCTGTTGCGGCAGTCCTTGAACTGGGCGCTGTTCCGGCAATGGGAGAAAGGCAGCTTCACCGACCTGTGGCTGCGCTATTTTCCGGTCAGCCCGTTTTGATGCCAGCGCTTTTGATGTGCAGCCGATAAAGTTCTAAAGGTATTCGTATGTCGACCGCCGTGATCGAAAACCCCGCGAATCTGCGCGAACTGGCCGAGCAATCCCATGCCTGGCCGTTCGAGGAGGCGCGCAAGATCGTGGCGCGGTTGAAGAAGACGCCGAAGGACGAGGTGATCTTCGAGACCGGTTACGGCCCGTCGGGCCTGCCGCATATCGGCACGTTCGGCGAAGTGGCACGCACCACCATGGTGCGTCACGCTTTTCGCGTGCTGACCGACGACAAGATCAAGACGCGGCTGATCGCGTTCTCCGACGACATGGACGGCTTGCGCAAAGTCCCGGATAACGTTCCGAACAAGGAGATGGTGCAAAAACATCTCGGCAAGCCGCTCACCAAGGTGCCGGACCCGTTTGGCACGCATCCTAGTTTTGCCGAGCACAACAACGCGCGGCTGCGCGCCTTCCTCGATCGATTCGGTTTCGACTATGAGTTCATGTCATCGACCGCCTGCTACACGTCGGGGCGCTTTGACGCGGCGCTGCTGAAAGTGCTGGAGCGCTTCGAGGCGGTCATGAACATCATGCTGCCGTCGCTGCGCGAGAAGCGCGCCGAGTCCTATTCGCCGTTCCTGCCGATCTCGCCGCGCACCGGCATCGTGCTGCAAGTTCCCGTGGTTGCGCACGACGCTAAAGCCGGCACCATCACCTACGAAGATCCCGACAGTCAGGAGCGCGTCACCACGCTCGTCACCGGCGGACACTGCAAGCTGCAATGGAAGCCGGATTGGGCGATGCGCTGGCTCGCGCTCGGCGTCGACTACGAAATGGCCGGCAAGGATTTGATCGATTCGGTGAAGCTGTCCGGCGAAATCTGCCGCGCGCTCGGCGGCACGCCACCGGAAGGTTTTAATTACGAACTGTTCCTCGACGAGAACGGCCAAAAAATTTCGAAGTCGAAGGGCAATGGGCTCACGATCGACGAATGGCTGCGTTATGCCAGCCCCGACAGCCTGTCGCTGTTCATGTATCGCGAGCCGAAGGCGGCGAAGCGGCTCTACTTCGACGTCATCCCGCGCCACGCCGACGAATATCTGCAATTCCTCGATGCCTATCCGCGGCAGGGCGCCAAGGAGCAACTTGGCAATCCAGTCTGGCACATCCACAGCGGCGCGCCGCCGAAGGCCGACAATCCGGTGCCGTTCGCGATGCTGCTGTCGTTGGTCACCGCCTCGAATGCCGAGAACGCCGAGACCTTGTGGGGTTTTATCGGCCGCTATCGCCCGGGCGTGACGAAAGAGACGCATCCGCATCTCGCCGCCATGGTCGAATACGCCATCCACTATTTCCGCGACTTCGTGCTGCCGGCGAAAAAATTCCGCGAGCCGAGCGAGGTCGGACGCGCGGCGCTGATCGATCTGCGCGATGCGCTGTCGCAATTGCCGCCCGATGCGCCGCCGGAAGCTATTCAAGACGTCGTCTACGAGGTCGGCCGCCGCGAGCCGTTCCTCGACGCAAAGAAAAAGGGCAAGGACGGCAAGCCCGGCGTCTCGCTCGACTGGTTCAACATGCTCTATCAGGTGCTGCTCGGCCAGGAGCGGGGCCCGCGCTTCGGCTCCTTCGCCGCCGCCTACGGCATCAAGAACACCGTCGATATGATCGACGGCGCGCTGGCGAGATCGGCGTGATTTTTTTCTTCCACCCTCCCCTACAGGGGGAGGGTCGGCGCGCAGCGCCGGGGTGGGGTAGTCGTCGACGGCCCCTTCCACCTCGCTTCGCTCGGCTACCTCCCCCCTGCAGGGGGAGGTAAAAAAAAGAAATGACCGTCTTCTCCTACGGCCTCCTCGCTCTCACCATCCTCCTGAGCTCCTTCATCTCCGGCGTGTTCGGCATGGCCGGCGGCATGATCCTGCTTGGCGTGCTGCTCAATTATTTCGACGTGGCGAGCGCGATGATCCTGTTTTCGATCATCCAGTTCTGCGCCAATGGCTGGCGCGCCTATCAGTGGCGGCACTACGTGCGCTGGCCGATCTTTTGGAAATACGTGGTCGGCGCGGTCATTGCCTTCGCTGCGATGTATGCGATCAAGTTCGTACCGGACAAGATGATGGTCTATCTGAGCCTCGGCCTGATGCCGTTCGCCATCGAGGCGCTGCCGCGCGATTGGCGGCCGAACATCGAATGGCGCGGCGTGCCGTTCGTCACCGGCGTGCTCACCACCATCATCCAGGTGCTGGCCGGCGTCGGCGGCTTGTTTCTCGACATCTTCTTTCAGAAGAGCATGCTCGATCGCAAGACCACCAACGCCACCAAGGCGACGGTGCAGTCGCTCAGCCACATCGTGCGCATCGCCTATTTCGGCACGGTGTCGGGCATGGCGAACGTGCCTAAATGGGCGCTGGTGCCCGCGATCGCGCTCGCCATCGCCGCGACCTCGCTGGCGCCGTTCGTCATCGAGCGCATGACCGACCACGGTTTTAGGCAATGGACGCGGCGCATCATCTTCACCGTCAGCGTGGTCTATCTGTTCCGCGCCGGCATGCTGTGGTGGCACGGCTGAGCGACAATTTTCCTCCCCCTTTTCAGGGGGAGGTCATACTACTGGCTCGCCCATAAAATCCGCGCGACCCACAGCACGTCTTCGGTGGCGATGGTGCGGTCGGGATGTTGCGCATTGAGCGATTTCAGCTCGATGGATTTCGCCGTGGAGCGCTTGAGCTCCTTCGCCATCACCTCGCCGTCCCTGGTCTTGACCACG
>DATHHM010000083.1:0-2575 GCA_035317145.1 Xanthobacteraceae bacterium
CCTGCGTTCGCGTACCTCGATCACAACGCCACCAGCCCGCTGCGGCCGGCGGCGTTCGACGTCATGGTGGAGACGCTGCGGGCGGTTGGTAATCCGTCGTCGGTGCACCGCGCTGGTCGCACGGCGCGCAGCCGGATCGATGTCGCGCGGCGTCAGGTAGCGGCATTGATTGGAGCGCTGCCGGCGGAAATCGTCTTCACCTCCGGCGGCACCGAAGCCAACAACACGGCGATCGACGGTAGCGGCCGGAAGCGTGTGCTGGTCTCCGCCGTCGAGCACGACAGCGTTCTGAAGGCCGCCCCAAACGCGGAGATTATTCCGGTCGATGCCAACGGAGTTGTCGATCTCGGCGCGCTCGAGCGCCTGCTCGCGCTGGCGGGTGAGCGCGCGCTGGTGTCGGTGATGTTCGCCAATAACGAGACCGGCGTCTTGCAGCCCATCGCCGATGTCGTTCGCCTGGCGCGCAAGGCCGGCGCACTGATGCATTGCGACGCCGTGCAGACAGCCGGCAAGGTGCGGGTCGATCTGCACGGAGTTGGTGTCGATTATCTCAGCCTGTCGGCCCACAAGCTCGGCGGTCCGACGGGTGTCGGTGCCCTGGTGGTTCGCAGCGGCGCGCCATTTGAGTCCGATCGGCAGGGCGGCGGACAGGAATCCAATCGTCGTGCCGGCACCGAGAACGTGGCCGGCATCGCGGGCTTCGGTGCGGCCGCCGACGCCTCGCGCGAGGGACTCATGGTTGAAGGACTGCGCGACCGCATGGAGCGCGCGCTGCTCGCCATTGCGCCCGGCGCGCGCGTGTTCGGCGCCGGGGCCCGGCGGCTTGGCAATACGAGCTGCATTTCCATGCCCGGCGTGAAGGCCGAGACGCAGGTGATGGCGCTCGATCTCGCGGGCATTTGCGTGAGCGCCGGGGCCGCCTGTTCGTCGGGCAAGGTGCACCGCTCGGCCGTTCTGGCGGCCATGGGCGTAGAAGATGCCGTGGCGGAGACGGCGATCAGAATTAGTTGCGGTTGGAATACCGATTCAGACGATATCGAACGCTTGATCGCGGCATGGCGGGACCTATATATCCGAGTGGTACAGTCGGATATTCGCCATGCCCGGGCAGCCTAGGAAATTCAAGGGGTTAGCATGAACGTCCTTACCCAGATCCGGCGCAATGACCAGCCGATCTACCTCGACTATCAGGCCACCACGCCGATGGACCCGCGCGTGCTGGAAGCGATGATGCCGTACTTCACCTACAAGTTCGGCAATCCGCATTCGCGTAGCCATTCCTATGGCTGGGAAGCCGAGGAGGGCGTCGAGAAGGCGCGCGGCCAACTCGCCAAGCTGATCGGCGCCGACGAGAAGGAAGTGATCTTCACCTCGGGCGCCACCGAGTCGAACAACCTCGCCATCCGCGGCGTCGCCGAGTTCTACAAGGACCGCAAGAACCACATCGTCACCACCGTGACCGAGCACAAGTGCGTGCTCGACACCTGCCGCCATCTGCAGGAGCAGGGCTTCGAGGTGACCTACCTGCCGGTGCAGAAGAACGGCCTGATCGATCTCGACGCGTTGCGCGCGGCCATCACCGACAAGACCGTTGTGGTCTCGATCATGGCGGTGAACAACGAGATCGGCGTCATCCAGCCGCTCGTCGAGATCGGCAAGATCTGCCGCGAGAAGAAGACCTTCTTCCACACCGACGCGGCGCAGGCCGCCGGCAAGATCCCGCTCGACGTCGAGGCCATGAACATCGACCTGATGAGCATCTCCGGCCACAAGATCTACGGCCCCAAGGGCATCGGCGCGCTCTACGTCCGCCGCAAGCCCCGTGTGCGGCTGGTGCCGCTGATTGTGGGCGGCGGCCAGGAGCGTGGCTTCCGCTCCGGCACCCTGCCGACGCCGCTGTGCGTCGGCATCGGCGAAGCCGCCGAAATCGCCATGAAGGAGATGGACGCGGAGTCCAAGCGGCTGACCAAGCTGCAGGCCCGCATGCTGAAGGGCCTCAATGACAAGCTGACCGATATCCACGTGAACGGCGATCTCGAACATCGCATCCCGGGCAACCTCAACATCGGCTTCGCCTTCGTCGAAGGCGAATCGCTGATGATGGGCATCAAGGGCCTGTCGGTGTCGTCCGGCTCGGCCTGCACCTCCGCCTCGCTCGAGCCCAGCTACGTGCTGCGTGCGCTGGGCGTCGAGGAGGACATGGCGCATACGTCCTTGCGCATCGGTCTCGGCCGCTTCACCACCGAGCAGGAGGTCGATACCGCGGTCGGGGAGCTGGTACACCACGTCAACAAGCTGCGCGCGATGAGCCCGCTCTGGGAGATGGCCCAGGAGGGCGTCGATATAAAGTCGATCGAATGGGCGGCCCACTAAGTCGTTGGCGCCCGTCGAAATTTTGAGGAGACAGTCATGGCCTACAGCGAAAAGCTGCTCGATCACTATGAAAACCCCCGCAACATCGGGTCGCTCGACAAGAATTCCGAGGATGTCGGCACCGGCCTGGTCGGCGCGCCGGCCTGCGGCGACGTCATGAAGCTGCAGATCAAGGTCGGCCCGGACGGGCTGATCGAGGACG
>DATHHM010000084.1:0-5141 GCA_035317145.1 Xanthobacteraceae bacterium
CGCGAGGATCAGCGCCATCGGGGCGTACAGCGTAAAGTAGGAAATCTCCGGAAACAGCGCCTTGCCGAAGTTGTCGGCGAGCCCGACGATCAGCGCGCCGATCGCGGCGCCGCCGAGGCTGCCCATGCCGCCGATGATCACCACCGCGAAGGCGATCGGCAGCATTTCGAAATCGAGACCGGGATAGACGCCGAGAAAGGCGCCGCCGATGACGCCGCCGAGCGCCGCCAGAAAGGCGCCGAGCGCGAAAATCAGCATCGAGATATGAGACGTGTCGATGCCGACGCCGCGCGCCATTTCCGCGTCATCGACGGTGGCGCGGATGGTGGCGCCGAGCCGGGTTTTTTCCATGACCAGCCACAGCGTAAGCCCGATGAACAAAGCAACCGCGATCATGAAGATGCGGTAGAGCGGCAGGTGAAGGCCGCCGACCACGATTGTCTGGGTCAACACGGCCGGCGGATTGATGTCGAACGGGTTGCCGGTCCAGATATCAAGCGCGGCCTGCTGGAACAGGAAGGCAAAGCCCACCGTCAGCAGCACCTGCCGCAGCGGATCGAAACCCAATGGCCGCAAAAACACCCGCTCCATCACCAGGCCGATCAGCGCAACGGAGACGGCGGCGACCGGGATCGCCAACAGCCAGGAGCCGGTGGTCCAGATCACCGACAAGGCAACATAGCCGCCGAGCAGGAAATATGAGCCATGGGACAGGTTGACGATGCGCATGACGCCGAAAATCAGCGACAGCCCGCTCCCGACCAGGAACAACAGCGCGCCGTAGGAAACGCCGTTGAAGGCCTGTATCAGCCAAAACCGCGCATCCACGGCCTCTATCCCCTTCCCCGGCGTCCCTTGGCTTTGAGCTTAGCCCAGGTCAGCAGCGATTGGATAGACAAGGTGTCGCGCGAGATTTTGCCGCCCGCTGCGCACAGCCTCGCTCACGACACGGCAGCATCGCACCTGTCCGGCACCGTGTTCCCCGCCGCCGATTTTGTTACTATTGCCGGAGCGAGACCAAGGAGAGCGAACGATGGCCGAGAAGAAGGTGCCGTATCAGGTCGACGGCAGGCAGTTCGAGGGCGTGATCGTCTACGATGACAGCGTGAAGGCAAAACGCCCGCTGATCTTCATGCAGCCGGACTGGAAAGGCGTTTGCGCCGACACCATCGGCCAGGCGCGCAGCGTCGCCGGCAAGGACTATGTCGTGCTGATGGCCGACATGTTCGGCGCGGGCTACGGCCAAAAGCCCAAGACCGTGGACGACCTGCGGGCCGGCATGCTCGCCGTGCACAAAAACCTCACCTTCACCGTCGCCTGCGGCGGCGCCGCCTACGACGCGCTGCTCGGCGAAGCCGACAAGCTCGGCCTCATCGATACCGGAAAGAAAGCCGCGATCGGCTATTGCGCCGGCGGCGGCTATGTCCTCGAACAGGCCCGCGCCGGCGCCGATTTCGACGCGGTCGTCGTGTTCCACGTCACCAATCCCAATCCGGTGGTGGCCGGCACGCCCTGCAACATCAAGGGCCGCGTACTGGCGATCCACGGCTCGGCCGATCCGGTGACGCCGAAGCCGATGATGGACGCGTTCGAGGAAGAAATGACCAATGCCAAGATCGATTGGCAAGTGATGATGTTCGGCGGCGCCGTGCATTCGTTCTGCGACCCGACGGTTCATGCCGGTCCGACGCGCTACGACGAAAAACTGTGCCGCAAATCCTACATGCTGATGCGCGACTTCTTCACCGAGACGGCATGATGGCGTTATCGGACGAGGCATGCCGAAAGGAGGTCGCCAAATACGAAGCGCTGGCCGAGACCGCCTACAACGAGATGTACGATGCCCGCTCGCCGGCGGCCCGCTACAGCGATCTCAAGGACTATTTCGCGATGGCAATCGGCGCGGCCGAGCGAGCCGAATTGCACGACGAAGCCAAGCGGCTGAGTGCGCGACTCGATCACTGCAAGAGCGTCTATCGCAGCCAATTTGTCGGCTTCTGATCGTCGCCCGCTTCAATTGCCCCAGCGCTCGCGCCACTTCTGCTCGCCGATGGTGCAAGAGATGCGCGGCGCAGTCGCGGCCGCCGGCACGGCCCGCGCCGTGGGCGTGAGGCCGGCGACTTCCTGCACCAGTTTTGTGCGGATCGCTTCGGTGAATTTCTCGCGTTCCTTGATCGGGATCACGAACGCGCCGGGGCCGCCGATCACGCAGTCCTCGTAATAGACGTCGAGATCCTCGATATCCATGGTCATCAGATTGGGCTTCTTGAGCATGATCGGCAGGCCGTTGATCGTGGTGCCCTTCGCCAGCACGTCGTCGCGGACCAGCGTCACCGGCGGACCGTTGTTGTTGGCGCCGTCGCCCGATACGTCGATGACCTTGCGCAGGCCGTGATAGCCGCTCGACGCAAACAACGATTGCCCGAACATCAGGCCGCCCGAGATCGACGTGCGCGAGGCACGCCGGTATGGCGCGGCGGCGAGCTCGGCGGAGACCGCGTCTGCCGTTTCCGGCCCGTCGATCAGCCGCCATGGCAGCAGGATTTTCTGGTCCCCGACATTGGCCCATTCGAAATAGATGATGGCGACGCGGCCGTTGGGGCCGAGCTTCAGCGCCTGCATGAATTCGCGCGACATCAGCGCCTGGACGTAACCTTCGCGCTGCAGCGCCTGCTCGTCCGGGTCCATGGAATAGGACACGTCGACGGCGAGTACGAGCTCGGTATCGACCGTCATGGCCGTATCTTGCGCGAATTTCGGCGCGGCGAGCGGCGCCGCGTCGCTCCTGAAAGCAAGAGCCGCAGCGACGATCGCCGCAAATGTCATGAAAACAATGGCTGCGAGTCCGCGCATCTCGCTCCCGATGATACGCGCTACATGACGTAAAGGCGATCCGGCAGAGCGTTCGGCGAGCCGTCGGGCGGCGCGTGGGCCGCGAGCACGGCGCCGCAGCGTTCGATGGCGGCAATGAAGCCTTCGGCAATGCGGCCGTCGCGCATATGGCTGGTCAAGGCATCGATGGCGGCTTGCCACTCGGCATTGTGCACTTTCTGCGCAATGCCGTCGTCGGCGATGATGCGCGCGTAATGCTCCGCCAGCGACACGAAAATGAGCACGCCGCAGCGATTCTTGGTATTGGCGATCCGGCGCACGACGAATTGCTCGAGCGCCGCCCGGTGCGCCTGCGCGCGCTGCAGGGGACGTGGCACGAGCGCCATGCGCAACGGCAGCCACGAGAATACCAGGCCCGCGGCAACAAAGACCGCGAGTTGCCACAGATAGATTTTCTGCACGCTCCAGTGCGTGAAATAGATCAGCGGCCACGGCACGATCAGCGCCAGTACGGTCGACCACAGGATCGGGACATAGGCGTAGTCGGACGACGCGCGCGACAATACGCAGACGATCTGTCCGCAGGTGCGCGTTTCCGCCGCGTGAATAGCGGCCGAGATCGCGTCATGGTCTTCGTGACTGAACTGCATCACCAACTCCCCGATGCCCCGCCGCCGCCCGATGACCCGCCGCCGCCGGAGTAGCTGTCGGAGGACGAACTGCTACTGCTGGAGGAATCGCTGCTGCCCCAGCTTGATGAACTCCGCGACGAACTACGAACCGGCACAAAGACCATGCGACCGCCGCGTTTGACATAGTGCCCGGATGGCTTGACGAGGCCGATGGCCTGCACAAGCCGCGCTATGCCCATGATCAAAAGCCGAAGCGCAATGGCGACGGCGAGGAAGCCCAAGATCGGCAGCGCCGTATTCAAGGCGCCGGGCTTGTCGGTATCGATGATGAAACCTTGCGGCTTCGGCTGCCAATCGGTGATGTCGCCGTTGAGGACGCTGATGATGCCGTCGACGCCCCGGTCGATACCGCCGGTAAAGTCGTTCGTCTTGAAGCGCGGAATGATGGCGCCGGAAATGATGGCTGAAGAAAGCGCGTCGGTCAGCGTGCCTTCGAGGCCGTAACCGACTTCGATGCGCACTTTATGCTCGGCGGGCGCGACCAGAAGCAGCACGCCGTTGTTCTTCTGCGCCTGGCCGAGCTGCCAGGCGCGGAACAGTTGATTGGCGTAGGTCTCGATGTCGCTGCCTTCGAGCGACCGCACAGTAGCGACGACGAGTTGGATGCCGGACTTCTCCTGCAGGGCGATCGATTTGGCTGCGATGTCGCTGCGGCTTGCCGCTGTCAGGATATCGGCCTGATCGACCACCGGGCCGGTCAGCTTCGGGAAATCGAACGCCAAGGCGAGCGGCGATCCAAGGCAAAGCGCAAGCACGCCGGCGGCGATCGTCCGCAAGATCCGCATCACCAGCTCCCGGACGCGCCACCGCCGCCCGACGAGCCGCCGCCGCCGGAGAAGCCATCGCCACCGGAAAATCCGCCTCCGCCGCCCCAACTCGAGCCCGAACTCCAACTCGAGCCGGTATAAGGCACAAAGACGAGCTGTCCGTTGCGCCTGACATAGGAGCCCGATGGCGTGCCGCGCGTCGGGCCGACCATGAACCTGAAAACGAGAATGAAGAAAAAGAAAAATAGGATCGGGAACAGCGCATTGAAAAGCTGCGCCGGGCTGTCTTCGCGGACTTGGACTTTCGGCTGCCAGTCGGTGGTGTCGCCGTTGAGCACGCTGATGATGCCGTCGACGCCGCGCTCGATGCCGCCGGAATAATCGTTGGCCTTGAAGCGCGGCACGATGGCGCTCGAAATGATGACCGACGACAAGGCATCGGTCAGCGTGCCTTCGAGGCCGTAGCCGACCTCGATGCGGACCTTGTGCTCGGCCGGCGCAACGAGGAGGAGTACGCCGTTGTTCTTCTGCGCCTGGCCGAGCTTCCAGCTGCGAAACAGCTGGTTGGCATAAGTCTCGATGTCGCCGCCCTGGAGCGATTTCACCGTGGCGACGACCAGCTGGATGCCGGACTTGTCTTCGAGGTCCTTCAGCTTCGCCTCGATAGCGCTGCGGCCGTCCGGCGACATGACGCCCGCCTGATCGACGACGCGGCCGGTGAGCTGCGGAAAATCGAGCGCGAAAGCCGCCGTGACCAGGCAGCAAACCAACGCCACGCCTCGCAGCAGCGCATGCATGTCAGCGCCCGGCGATCAGAATTTTACCTGCGGCGGCGTTTGCGCGCCTTCAT
>DATHHM010000085.1:0-17384 GCA_035317145.1 Xanthobacteraceae bacterium
TGCGGATGGTGCGCCGCAGTTCCTCCAGCACCAGCTCGCTGCCGGTCATGTCGTCGCCGCGCAATTGGGCGCGCTCGAGCTCTGCGATCAGCATAGCGCGTGCTTCCGGCTTGAGGTTCCGGAGATATTCCCGCAGCCGCTCGACGGATTGCCCGTCGCTTGTCATCGCACCCGCCTCTAGAAGGCAACACCGTTAACGTTTCTACTAGCGGGGCGCTTAAGAAGGGGTTACGCAAAACACCCAGATTTCAATGTGATAAGCCGGCAACGGTCAGTTGAGCGTGGTCCAGGTGCCGTCGGGATTGCGGCAGGCGGTGCCGCGCGCGCTCTGCGGGGTGCCGTCGACATAGACCGTGTGGGTATATTGCCGGCAGATGGCGCCGCTGGTCTGGTAGGCGGGGCCGGGCACCACATTGCCGTAACGGCCGGAATCCGGATTGCGCCAGGCCACCGGGGCGCCTGAGGGCCCGGTTTCCAGCGCCTGCATTTGGGCGGCATAGGCCCGCCGCTTGTCATCGTCATCCATCGCCGCGCCGATCCGGTTGCCGAACAGGCCGCCGACAGCGGCGCCGATCACGGTCCCGGCGGCCCGGTTGCCGACGCTGCCGCCGATGGCATTGCCGATCAGGCCGCCGGTCACGGCGCCGACCGCCGTGCCGCCGACCTCCTTTGGGCCGGAGTCGGCGGTACATGCGGCGACGCTCAAGCCAAGGAGCAAGAACGCGATGAGGCGGCTGGCGGACATATTCCCCAAAAGGCTCTTCCGAACAGCCCCGCTGTCCGGCACCTAAGCTAGCAAACCAAAGGGGTCATTAGGGCAAAACTCTGTTCGCATCGACAACGGCGCCGCGGCATGGCAGCGCTGCAAGCCGCTTTGTCGCGGTGTCGCGCCCTGGCGGCTGTGGCACGGTTTGGCTAAGTTCCGCGGCGATCCCATCAAGACCCCCAAGAGCAAAAGCATGATGTCGAAAAACCGCGCCGTGTCGTCTCGGCGCTGGATGCTGCCGGCTTTGGTGTTGGCGCTCGGCGCCGTGGCCGCCCCGGCGCAGTCGCAGGATTTTCCAACGCGCACGGTGAAAATCGTGGTGCCCTTCCCCGCCGGCGGCACCGCCGACGTCATGCCGCGCATCATCGCCGATTGGCTGTCGCGCAAATGGGGGCAGTCGGTGATCATCGAGAACCGCACCGGTGCCGGCGGCAATGTCGGCGCCGAAGTCGCGGCCAAGGCCGATCCTGACGGCTACACGCTGCTGTCGTCGCCGCCGCCGCCGCTGGTGATCAATCAAAATCTCTATCCGCACCTCGACTTCGATCCGACGCAATTCGTGCCGATCACGGTGATCGGCCGCACGCCGAACGCGCTGGTGGTCAATCCGGACAAGATCGCCGCCGGAACGGTGAAGGACTTCATCGCCTATGCACAGGCCAATCCCGGCAAGGTGACGACCGCGACGCAAGGCAACGGCACCACGTCGCATCTGACGTCAGAGCTGTTCCAGATGATGGCCAAGGTGAAGCTGCAGAACGTGCCCTATCGCGGCTCGGCGCCGGCGCTTAACGATCTCGCCGGCGGCGCAGTCGACAGCATGTTCGACAATCTTGGCGTATCGATGCAGCTGGTCAAAGCCGGCAAGCTCAAGCTCATCGCGGTCGCTTCAGGAAAGCGCGTGACGGCGCTGCCCGACGTGCCGTCCGTCGCCGAGACTTTACCCGGATTTACCTCGGTGACGTGGTACGCGCTGGTAGCGCCGCCGAAAACGCCGGCCGCGGTCGTCGACAAGATCAACGCCGCGGTGAACGAAGCGCTGCGCGATGCCGACGTACAGAAGCGTCTCGCCGATCTTTCTTCCGAGCCGGTCGGTGGCACGCCGCAGGCCACCGCGGCCTATTTTCACGACGAAGCCGAACGCTGGAAAAACGTCATCACCGCCGCCCATGTGACGCTGGATTGAGTAAAGTCATGAAACACAGCACCGATCGCATTCTCACGACGCACGCCGGCAGCCTGCCGCGGCCGCCCGATCTGTTGGCGATGATCGAGCGCGACGGCCCCAAGGCGTTCGACAGCGACGCCGCCGCGAAGCAGCTCACCGCTGCGGTCGCCGAGATCGTGCACAAGCAGATCGATCTCGGCGTCGACGTGGTCGACGACGGCGAATACGGCAAGCCGAGCTTCGTCAGCTACATCAACGAGCGGCTCGGCGGCTACGAGGTCAATCCGAAGGCTGGACCGCGCAATCAGTGGGCGACTTCGCGCGAGGGCCTGTCATTCCCAGAATTCTACGCGCAGCTCCACCCCTCCTCGGCCCACACCCACATGATCTGCACCGGGCCGATCACCTATAAGGGCCACGCCCGACTGCAGCGCGACATCGACAATTTCAAGAAAGCGCTCAACGGCGCCAAGGTCGAAGAGGCGTTCCTGCCGGCGATCTCACCGTCCAACATCGAGGACTGGCAGAAGAACGCCTATTACAAGTCGACCGAGGAATACATTTTCGCCATCGCCGACGCCATGAACGAGGAATACAAGGCCATCGTCGATGCCGGATTGCTGCTGCAGGTCGACGATCCGCGACTGGTCACCTATTACATCATCCATCCCGAGGCGAGCATCGCCGATTGCCGCAAATGGGCGGAGGTGCGGGTCGAGGCGCTCAATCACGCGCTGCGCGACATTCCGCCGGAGAAAATCCGCTTCCACACCTGCTACGGCATCAATATGGGCCCGCGCATCCACGACATGGAGCTCAAGGACATCGTCGATATCATTTTGAAAATCCGCGCCGGCGCCTATTCGTTCGAGGCTGCAAACCCGCGCCACGAGCACGAATGGAAAGTGTGGAAGGACGTCAAGCTGCCCGACGGCAAGATTCTGATTCCCGGCGTGATCTCGCACTCGACCATTTTGGTCGAACATCCCGAGCTGGTCGCCGAGCGCATCGTGCGCTACGCCAATGTGGTCGGCCGCGAAAACGTCATCGCCGGCTCCGATTGCGGCTTCGCCACCTTCGCCGGCTCCAAGGAAGTGCATCCCTCGATCGTCTGGGCCAAGTTCAAGGCGCTCAGCGACGGCGCACGGATCGCGTCGAAGGAGCTGTGGGGACGGAGCTAAGACGGCATTTCACTTCAAGAAGCCGATTGAGATCCACGGCACCGCCGCGACGACGATCGTGCCGATGACAAGCGCCAGCATATAGCCCCAGATCGGTCGCATGCCGTCTGCCGGCTCGACGCGGCCGATGGCGCAGGCGGCGTAATAGCCGACGCCGAATGGCGGGGCGAATAGCCCGATGCCCATCGCCAGTATCACGACCATCGCGTAGTGCACTTCGTGGATGCCGACGGTTTTGGCGATAGGAAACAGCAGTGGCCCGAACAGCACGATGGCGGGAATGCCTTCGAGCACGGAGCCGAGCACGACGAAGGCCACGATCGACGCCGCCATGAAGGTGATAGCTCCTCCCGGCAGGCCGGTCATTGCGGCGGCAAGCGAGTTCGAGAAGCCCGACCGCGTCAGCCCCCACGCCATTCCCGTTGCCGTGCCGATGATGAGCAGGATCGCGCCTGACAGACACGCAGTCGAGACCAGCATCGGTTTGAGCGCCGCCCAGTCGAACCTGCGATAAACGACGAGACCGACAATCGCCGAATAGACGATGCCGATCGTCGAAACCTCGGTGGCGGTGGCAACGCCTTCGACCACGGCGGCGCGGATCAGAAACGGCAGCGCGAGTGCCGGCAATGCGATCACAAAGGTGCGGCCGACGTCCCGCGCCGTCGCGCGCTTCACCTCACCGAGATTTTCCCGCCGATAGCGCCAGCGCACCACAAAGCAGAGCAAGATTGCGAGCACCACGCCGGGCAATAGCCCGCCGGTGAACAGCGCGGCGATTGACACGCCGGTCACCGATCCGATGGTGATCAGAACCAGGCTCGGCGGAATGGTCTCGGTTTGTGCGCCAGTCGCCGACAACAGCGCGACGAGATCGCCGGGTTTTGCGCCGCGTGCCTTCATTTCAGGAAACAGCACCGGCGCGACCGCGGCCATGTCTGCGGCTTTCGAGCCCGAGATCCCGGACACCAGATACATTGCCGCGACCAAAACATAGTGCAAGCCGCCGCGCACGTGGCCGAGCAGGCTTGCCAGAAATGCGACCATGGCGCGTGCCATTCCGGTCATCTCGATGAGTAGGCCGAGAAAGACGAATAGCGGCACGGCCAGCAGGATGAGATGGCTCATGCCCTCGTTCATGCGTCCCACCAGGACCGTCAGCGGCGTCTGCGTCGCCAGCGCCAGATAGCCGAAGATCGCCAGTCCGAACGCAAACGCGATCGGCACACCGGCAAAGACGGTGGCGGCCACGACGCCGACGAAGAAGATCAACAGGTTGAGATTGCCGAGTTGCCGGAAGATCGGTCCGGCGAGCCAAAACAATCCGACAAGAATGGCCACAGCGCCGACCGCAATCGCGATCGATCGCAACGATCCGGCGCGGCAGACGCGAAGCACTGCGAAGACCGCCATCAACGCTATCCCGCTCGGCAGGGCCGCGGCACGCCATGCGTTGTTCAGCCCAAGCGCCGGTGTCGTGATGAAGGTTTCTTCTTGCGCGTATTCGTAAGCGGGCCACGCGATCAGCAACAGGAACGCCAGCGCGGCGCAAGTTGCGAACAGATCGAACGTCGCGCGCGCCGGCGCCGGCAGATTGCCAACGGCCGCGGTCATGCGCATATGCTCGTCACGGCGGAAGGCAATGACCGCGCCGAGCATCGCCAGCCACAGGAACAGGATCGAGGCCAGCTCATCCGACCAGACCAGCGGGTGATTGAAGACATAGCGCGCGACGACACCGCCGAACAGGATCGCGATCTCGAGCGCCACCAGCGCCGCGGCGAAAATCTCGACGCATCCGCCGAACAATGCGTCGATCGCCACAACGACGGATCGCCCGGCCGCGCTGCTCTTATTCACCACGGCCGGAATGGGACTCTCGGCCATCGCAATCAGGCGAGCTTGCCCACCGACTTCTCGAGGATGTTCCAGGCTTCGTCGCCGTACTTGGCCTTCCACTGGGTGTAAAAGCCCGCGGCGCGAAGCTTGTCGCGGAACGCCGCCGGATCGGGCTGATTGAACACCAGGCCCTTGGCCGCCAGGTCCTGTTGCAGCGTCGCATTCAGCTTGGCGACGTCGTCACGCTCCTTCAACGCGGCGGCGTTGACGTTCTTGGCAACGATGCCGCGCACGTCGTCGGGCAGCGCCTGCCAGGCGCGCCGGTTGGCCAGGAACCAAAAACCGTCCCACATGTGATTGGTCAGCGAGCAGTATTTTTGCACTTCGTACAATTTGGCCGTTGCGATGATCGCCAGCGGGTTCTCCTGGCCGTCGACGATCTTGGTCTGCAGCGCCGAATAGACCTCGTTGAAATTGATCGAGGCCGGCGACGCGCCGAAGGCTTCGAACATCGAGGTCCACAGCGGCGACGGCGGCACCCGGATCTTGAAGCCGCGCAGGTCGTCCGGCGACACGATCGGCTTGGTCGACGTCGTGGTTTGCCGGAATCCGTTGTCCCAGATCTTCTCCATCACATCGAGATTGGCTTTCTCGATTTGCGCCCGGACATAGGCGCCGAGATCGCCGTCCATAGCCTTCCACACCGTGTCGTAATTCGGAAATGCGAATCCCATGCCGTTGATCGAGGCCGGCAGCACCAGCGTCGACAGGATCAGCCCCGACAGCGTGAAGAACTCGACGCCGCCGGAGCGGACCTGGCTCAACGTGTCGGTATCGGAGCCGAGCTGGCTCGATGGAAAAATCTGCAGGTCGAAGCGGCCGTTGGTTTCCTGCTTGATCGCCGCCGCCATCTCGCGTGCCCGCACGTTCATCGGGTGCGTCTCGGGAAGATTGTTGGCGTATTTGTAGGTCCATTGCGCTTGCTGGGCGCGGGCAACGAGCGGCGAGGCGACCGCGCCTGCCAGAATTGCCGAGCCCCCGGCGGCAAGCACGCGACGGCGGGACAAATTCATGGGCAGCCTCCCCGTTTATGCGTCGTTACGACGACATGCTGCAGCGTTGCAACAGGCGGCACAAGGGCCGCTTTTGGCATCAAGGAGCCTGCATAACATAGCTGGGAGAAATCGGGACAGCACCGCTCTTGACATCAAGACATCAAGATATTTATGTTCTGATGTATGAGAACCACATTGACGATCGAGGACGACGTGGCGGTCGAGCTTGAGCGCCTGCGACGCGAGCGCGACCAGAATTTGAAGGACGTCGTCAATGACGCCCTGCGCCGCGGGCTGCGCGAGATGCGCGCGCGGCCAAAGCGCAAACCGTTCCGCACGGCGAGCCACGACATGGGATCCTTTCTTGTCAACGTCGACAATGTCGCTGAAGCGATTGCCCATGCGGAAGGCGAAAATTTCAAGTGATTCTGATCGACGTCAATCTTCTCCTCTACGCAACCAATGTTTCCGCCAGCCAACACGGCGCGGCGCGTGAATGGCTGGATCGGCAGCTTGTAGAAATTCCCCGCGTCGGCTTGCCGTGGGCAACTTTGCTCGGGTTCCTCCGTCTCGCCACCAACGCGCGAGTCATCACGCGTCCACTCACGATGGCGGCGGCGTGGCAGCAGGTGTCGCAATGGCTGGCATGCGAGCCTGCGTGGATACCCTTGCCGACCGAAAGGCACGCCGACGTGCTTGGCAAACTGCTTGCCGAACCTAGCGTATACGGCAACCTTGTCCCGGATGCTCACCTTGCCGCACTTGCCATCGAGCACGGCCTGACGCTTTGCTCGACCGACGGCGACTTCGGGCGATTTCCGGAGCTGAAATGGTTGAACCCGTTGCCGGGGTGACCGTCATCCCCCCGGCAGCGCCAGTTCGGTGCGTAACCCGCCGATCGGCGCGGTGCCCAGCGTGAGCACGCCGCCGTAGAGGCTCGCCAGCTCGACCACGATCGACAGGCCGAGGCCGGAGCCGGGCTTGGTTTCGTCGAGCCGGGCGCCGCGTAGCGCCACCTGCTCGCGCTCGGCGGGAGAAAGGCCCGGCCCGTCGTCGTCGACGATGATGCGCACCCGCGACTTCTCGTCGTTTTCACTCGCAACGCTTTTGCCGGTATCGAGCCCGGACCGGTCGGCCACCACCTCGATGGCGACGCGCGACTGCGCCCACTTGCAGGCATTGTCGACCAGATTGCCGATCATCTCTTCGAGGTCCTGCTGCTCGCCGCGAAAGCGCGCATGCGCCGGCACATCGACGTCGATGGCGATGTCGCGCTCGCGGTGCAATTTCTCCATGCTGCGAGCCAGCGCGGTCACCACCGGCGGCACGTCGATCAGGGTGCCGATGACCGTGGAGCGTGCGGCGAGCCGGGCGCGCTCGAGCTGGCGCGCCACCTGATCGCGCATGATGTCGGTCTGCTCCAGCACCTTGTGCGCCAGCGGATCGTTGCCGCGCGCCGCCGCCTCGTTAACGATGACCGAGAGCGGCGTCTTGAGCGCATGCGCCAGATTGCCGACATGGGTGCGGGCGCGCTCGACGATCTCGCGATTGGCGTCGATCAGCGCATTGGTCTCGCGCGCCAGCGGCGCGATCTCGACCGGGAATTCGCCCTCAAGCCGTTCGGCGCGGCCGGAGCGTATCGCGGCAAGGCTTGCCGAAATGCGCTTGAGCGGCGCCAGGCCAAAGCGGACCTGCAAGGCGGTGGTTATGAGCAGCGCCGCGGTGAGGGCTGCAAAGGTGATGCCGATGGCGCGGTCAAAACTTCGGGTTTCATCGTCGATCTCGGAGGCGTCGCCGGCGACCGCGATCAGGTAGCGGCCGTCATCGCCGAGATCGATATTGCGCTCGACGATGCGAAGCCTCTGCTCTTCGGGGCCATCGGCGTAGCCCTGCCTCGCTTCCGCGGCGGACGCCGAGCGGTCGATCGGCAGGCGCGGCAGCCCTGAATCCCAGAGCGAGCGCGACGAATGGACTTCGGGCTTTTTGCTGTCGAGCCGGTTCACCTGCCAGTACCAGCCCGACAGCGGCAGTTCGAACAACGGCTCGCCGATCGATTGCGGAAACTTGTCGGCGCCTTCCTCGGGCGAGGCCACGTCGGCAACCAGCGTGCGCAGATAGACGTCGAGGCGGCGGTCGAAGGCGCGCTCGACGGCGTGGCGGTACAGCGTCGACAGCGCGATGCCGGTGATGATGAGGATGACCACGGTCCAGCCGGTGGCCCACAGGAACAGGCGGAGCGCGAGGGAGTTAGCGCGCATCGGGAGGCGTCAGTAGATACCCGAGACCGCGCACCGTCTGAATCACATCGACGCCGAGCTTTTTGCGGATGCGGCCGACGAACACTTCGATGGTGTTTGAGTCGCGGTCGAAATCCTGGTCGTAGAGATGCTCGACAAGCTCGGTGCGGGAGACGACGCGGCCGGTGTGATGCATCAGGTAGGACAGCAGCCGGTATTCGTGCGACGTGAGTTTTACCGGATTGCCGTCAACGGCGACGCGGCCGGTGCGGGTATCGAGGCGGACCGGCCCACAGGTGAATTCGCTCTTGGCGTGACCGGCGGAGCGGCGCAGCAGCGCGCGCACCCGCGCCAGCACTTCTTCGAGATGGAACGGCTTTGCGACATAGTCGTCGGCGCCGGCATCAAAACCTTGCACCTTGTCGCTCCAGCGATCGCGCGCGGTGAGGATCAAAACCGGCATGGCGCGGCCGGCACGGCGCCAGGATTCCAGCACCGAAATGCCGTCCATTTTGGGCAGGCCGATGTCGAGAATGACGGCATCGTAGGGCTCGCTCTCGCCGAGATAATGTCCCTCCTCGCCGTCGAAGGCGCGGTCGACGACATAGCCGGCATCGGTCAGCGCGGTGGCGAGCTGCCGGTTGAGATCGGGATCGTCCTCGACAACGAGAAGGCGCAAACCAAAAAGCTCCGGTTAATAAGATTTTCGCTCAGAGCCCGCCGACGAGGCTACCCTTCACGGCGTCGACGGTCAGCCGCGCCACTTTGCCATCGCGCGCGAGCACTGTCAGCACATAGACGAGGCCATCGTTACCGTGGCAGAGCCGCGCCCGCACCACGGTGCCCGGCATTTTGCTCCTGACCGCCCGCATCGCGGCGTCAAGCCGCACCACGCGGCCGCTCTCGACTTCGGCCCGCCGCTCCTTCTGATCGAGGCAAGCATGCTCAAGCTCGGCCGCGCGTGCCGGCGCAAGTGAAAGAATGATCAATGCCGCAATGGCGAATCGATGAGCAAAGCGCATGGCCTATCCTGAGCGCCGCGCACTGAACCCCACCTGAACGGTCGATTTAAGGCGGCTAGGCCGCAAATCCATCAAATGTCGCAAACGAATCCAGCGGTTCCCGCGGCGAGCGCCAGGAATTGATCGGCGCTTGCGTATCGGCATAGCCGAGCGCCATGCCGCAAAACAGCATCAGTTCTGACGGCAGCCGCAGGAAATCCCGCATGGTGCGCTGCCAGGTGATCCAGGCCTCCTGCGGGCAGGTGTGCAGGCCGTAGCCGCGGGCGAGCACCATGACGGTCTGGATGAAGCCGCCGAGATCGGCCCATTGCGCCGGCAGCATGGCGCGGTCGATGGCGAAAAACAGGCCGACCGGCGCGCCAAAAAACTCGAAATTCTTGGCGTATTGCCGATAGCGGCCAGGACGATCCTCGCGCGCGACGCCGATTGAGCGGTAAAGCTGCTCGCCGACGGCGAAGCGGCGCGTGCGGTAGGGCTCTTTGAGATCGGTCGGAAAGATCTGGTATTCGCCGCCCTCGCCTTTCGGCAATTCGCCCTTGCGCGGCGCAAGCAGCGCTTTAAGCGCCTCGACACGCGCGCCGGCGATGGCGTAGACGCGCCAGGCTTGCAGATTGCCGCCCGACGGCGCACGCGCCGCGCGCTCGACGATCTCGCGCACGGTTGCTTCGGGCACCGGGTTGGGCAAGAAAGCCCGGCAGGAATATCGGCTGGCGACAGCCTCGCGCACGTCCATCGTAAAAACCTCCACGGCGGAATGGTCCACTGTGAACGTTGCCGGCATAAGATGAAAGTGACGATGACTCCCATTCGCTTCTGCACCTTTGGCCTCATCGCCGCGCTTGCGATCACGCCGACCCGCGCCATGGTCGGCGGTGCGCCGCCGGCGGCCGACGGTGCCGGGCGATCTGTGGTGATGATTTTGGGCTCGGGCGGCACCGCCTGTACCGCAACCGCGATCGCGCGCGATCTGCTCCTGACCGCCGCGCATTGCGTGCAGCCGGACTCCGAATACAAGCTCGCGGCCAGTGCGCCGGGCGAACGGCCGGTGCTCAAGGATATCGCGCGCATCGAGCGCGATCCGCAATTCGATCTCAAGCGGCTGTTCGGCCATCTCGCCACCGCCGACGTGGCGCTGATCAAACTCGCGGAGCCATTGCCGGCGAAAATCCCGCCGGTGCCGCTCGGCGCCGAAGAGGAACCGGTCGTCGTCGGCGACGCGTTTGTGGTCGCCGGCTACGGCGTCACCGTGCGCGGCGATGGCCGCACCGGTGGCACGGTTCGTGCGGCGACGCTGGTCGCCACCGGCCAGCCCGGCAGCCTGCAAATTCGCCTGTTCGATCCGAAGACCAAGGGCGACAGCCCCGGGCTGGGTGCTTGCGCCGGCGATTCCGGCGCGCCGGTGTTTCGCGACAAGGACGGCCGCAGCGTCGTCATCGGCGTGGTGAGCTGGTCGACCGGCCCGAAACTCGGGGACGGCTGCGGCGGGCTCACCGGCGTCACGCCGCTGGCACGTTACCGCGCCTGGATCGTCAACACCGCGCGTATGCTTGGCTCGCCGCTTGCGCCGTAGCGCGGCCGCGGCGTAGGCTTGCCGCAAGAATAAAATTCCGCCGGGAGAAATGCCGCATGAGCCGCCGCGCATGGACGATATCTTTGGCGCTTGTGCTTTGGCCGCTTGCCGCGGCAGCGCAGCCGGCGAGCGGCGGCAACGATCAAGCGATGCTCGGCATGCGGCTGTTCAACCAATCGTGCCGCGTCTGTCACACCAAGCCCCAGCTGGTGAGCCCGCAATATGGGCCGGTGCTGTCGATGAACACGCTCGGCGGCAAGGCCGACGTCATGCGCGAGGTGATCGGCAACGGCACGCCGCGCATGCCGGGCTTCAAATATCACTTCAAGCCCGCCGAGATCGACGCCATCGTCGCCTATATCAAAACCATTCCCGCGCCGTCCGACGCGCCGCCGCCTGTGAAAGCCGGCTCGTCGCGCGACGCCGACTAGAAAAATATGGAGAAAACCATGCGCCGTGGTCTTATCGTCGCGAACCTCACCGCCATCGCCGCGATCCTGCTTTCGGGGCCAACCTTCGCCGACGCGCTGCTCAGCGGCACCATCAAATCGTCGGACGGCAAGGCCTTGGGCGGCATCACCGTGTCGGCCAAGCCCGATGGCGGCACCATCACCACCACCGTGTTCACCGACGCCGCCGGCCAATATTATCTTCCGGCGCTGCCTGCAGGACATTATCGGGTGTGGGCGCAGGCGCTGAGCTATCAGACCGCGAAAGGCGCGGTCGATCTTTCCAACAACGCCAAGCAGGATTTCACGCTCGCGGCGATGAGCGATCCGGAAGCGACGTTCAAGCAGCTTCCCGGCAATTTGATGCTTGACGCCTTACCGCAGCGCACACCGGCAGAAGGCCGCATGAAGCGCATCGTGCGCACGGTCTGCACCGGCTGCCACACCGCGAGCTTTCCGTTGCAGCACCGCTTCGATGAGGCCGGCTGGAGCGCCATTATCGAGCTAATGAAGAACGCCAATGTCTACGGCACCTTCGTCGGCGGCGACCGCAAGCCGTCCGGCATTCTCGATTATCACCAGAAGGAGCTTGCCGCCTATCTCGCGCAGGCGCGCGGCCCCGGCGCAAGCGACATGCGCGTAAAGCTCGAGCCGCGGCCGTCGGGCGAAGCAGCGCGCGCAATGTTCAAGGAATACGACGTTCCGCTCGATCCCGATTCCAACCTGCCTGCCAATTTCGTGCAGAACGACGGCAGCGATTGGTCGCTGGGCACGCCGTCGGTGCTGATCCCCGGCTGGGGCATCCACGATTCCTGGCTCGATCTGTCCGGCAATCTCTGGTTCACCTGCAACATCCCCAACAAGCGCACCACCATCGGTCGCATCGATACCGCGACCGGCGAAGTCAAGCTGTTCAAGGTGGCGGGGCCGAACGGGCTCGCCGCGCAAACCCACGGCATGACGCGCGATCCAAACGGCATCATCTGGTTCAACATCAACAACGGCCGCGGCGGCATCGGCCGGCTCGATCCGGCGACGGCGGAGATCAAAGTCTACCTGCCGCCGAACGGCATGACCCAGACCGGCGGCGCCGCCACCGTCGATTACGACGGCAAGGGCAATATCTGGTCGTCGGCGCCCGACGGCGCGCTACGCTTCGATCCGGTCGCGGAGAAATTCACCGAGTTCAAATCGATGACCTATAAGACCGCGAACGGCACCGGCGTCACCTACGGCACCGCGGCCGACCGCGACGGCAACGGCTATTGGGCCGAGATGGTGCTCGACACCATCGGCGTCGGCGACGGCGGCTCAGGCGGCGTGTCCGAGATCAAACTGCCGCCCGACAAAATCCAGGGCGCGCTGCTCACCACCGACGAGATGAAATTCTATGAGACCTACAATCAACCGGATTTCAACAATCCGCTGCCGTGGGCGCAGGGCCCGCGCCGCATGGGCACCGACAAGTTCGCCGACGTGCTCTGGGTCGGCGATTCCTGGGGCGCCAATCTCGCCCGCATCGACACCCACACCCGCGAGGTGAAGCTGGTGTTCCTGCCCGGCGAGCAGCAGCCCTATCACGTCGCGGTCGACAAGAACCACGACGCTTGGACCAACCTCTGGGGCGCCGACCGCGTCATACGCTACGACCCCTTTACCCGCGGCTGGACAGCGTTCGACCTGCCGACGCGCGGCGCCGAGCCGCGCTATGTCTCGCTGCTTGAACGGCAGGGCCAGGACACCCAGGTCGTGCTGCCCTACTTCCGCGCCCGCAAGGTCGCGGTGATGACGCTGCGCAGTCAGGATGAGATTGATGCGCTGAAAGCGCAGGCGGTGAAGTAACTCAGAACCCGATCATGTCGAGCCTAGTCAGCGTCACCTGATTGCTGATGCGCGCCGCGTTGGCGAGGTGCCATGCGGTGTAAAGTTCGGGAAACAGATCGTCCGATGACATCGCATCGACCGGCACGATCACCTTGAAGCCGCGCAACGCCGCCTCGCCGCCGGTGTGCAACACCGAAGTCTGGGCCTGAGTGCCCATCGCCACCACGGTCTTGATGCCTCTGTCCTTGAGCGTCTTTTCCAGGTCGCTGTTGATAAACTTGTCGGGGCCGAGCGGCGGCAGCACCTGCTCGCCGGGCGCCGGCGTCAAATCCTTGAGCACATCGGCGGCGACCGAGTTCGGCACCGCGACGCTGTAGATGATCAGCGCGCCGTGCTCGCGCGCGGTCTCGACGAACTTTTTCACCTTCGGCACCGAGTCGGCGCAGCGCTTGCGCCGCTCCGGCGTGCAGGTCTGCACGGTGAAATCCATCACCAGGAGCGCGGTTTCTTTTGGTACCAGCGTAACCGGTTTGAGCTGCGGCGGTGGCGGAAGCTTCGCTTGACTCCAATCGTCGATGATGGTCTGGGCGCGCGCCGGATTTGTCGCAAACAGCGCCGCGACGATGGCAAGAGCGATTGAGATGGATTTGCGATCCATGAATTCCTCCCGTTTGGTTTTTTGCAAGCTTAAGCCGCGGCGCTGGACGGCGCTACTCCGCCGGCGCCCGCGGCGGCGTCTCGCGCGCTGCCGGGACAGCGAGCACGGTCGTTCGCAACGGCCGTTCTTCCATGATCATCAGCGCCACGACGCCGATGATCAGGAAAACCACCGCCACCGCAAAAATATGGCTGAAGGCACGGCCCAGATCGTCGAGCGAGGCATTCGCCGCGGTGGCAATGAACGCCGACGACGACGCGCCACCGCGTTGCGGCGAGGCGCCGAGCTCGGCCAGCATGATCGCGCCCATGACCGCGACGACGAAGGCGCTGGCCAGCGCCCGAAAAAAATTCATCGCGCCCATGGCGACGCCGATCTGCTGGTGCGCGACCGCGTTCTGGATCGAAACGGTGACGGTGGGATACGAGCTGCCGGTGCCGATGCCGACGAGGCCGGTGATCAGCGCGACTGTCCAGACCGGCATCAACGGATGGACCACGAGCAGCGCGACCGCCGCGGCGGCGATGCTGAGCATCACGATCGGCGCCCATTTGTAGCGGTCCATGTGCAGCATGGCGCGGCCGGACAGATACGAGCCCGGCGTCGTCATCATGACGATGGGAATAAGCGCCAAGCCGGAATCGCTGGCGGAAAGGCCATGCACCATCTCGTAATAGAGCGGCACGAAAATCGTCAGGCCGATGGAGACGCCCTGAGTGCAGGCGGTGGTGAGGCAGCCGGCGCGCATGACCGGATTGTTGAGCACCGCGATTGGCAGGAACGGCTCCGGCGCGCGCAGCACCCACCAGATGAAGGCCGCGGTCAGCACGGCCGCCGCGATGACCAGTATGACGATCTGCTGCGACAGCCACGAATAGCGCGTGCCGCCCCAGGTCAGCGCCAGGAGCAGCGCGATGGCGGCGGCCATCATCAGCGCCGCGCCGGTGAGATCGATCTTGTGGGCGCGTTCGTGGACCGGCACGCGTTTGAGTTGCCGGTTGGACAACAGCGCCGCCGCCAAGGCGAGCGGCACGTTGAGCCAAAAGATCACCGACCAGTGCAGATGCTCGGCAATGACGCCGCCGAGCACCGGGCCGGCGGCGCCGGCGACGATCCAAACCGAGCCGGTATAGGCCTGGTAATAACCGCGCTCGCGCGGCGGCACCGCGTCGGCGATGATCGATTGGGTCAGCGGCACGATGCCGCCGCCGCCGATGCCCTGCAGACCGCGGCCGAGGATCAGCATCAGCATGCTCGGCGCGGCGGCGCAGGCGGCCGAGCCCGCCATGAACACGCCGAGCGCCACCAGCATCATGCCGCGCCGGCCGTAAATGTCGCTGAGCTTGCCGTAGAGCGGGGCGACTATGGTCGAGGTCAACAAATAAGCAATCACCACCCAGGACAGATTCTCGAAATCGTCGAAGGCGCGGCCGATGGTCGGCAGTGCCGTCGCCACGATGGTCTGGTTCAGCGCTCCGAGAAACATCGCCAGCGCCAAGCCGCCGATGATGGCGATGACCTCGCGCCGGCCGAGCTTGCGCTCGGTGGAGCGCTCAACGCCGGGATCTGTCGTTGCGCCTTCGCTGTCCCCTCCCCCTTGCGGGGCAGGCTCGCCGGTTTTGCGATTTTTGTGCTTTGGCGATGCCATGACCGAGATGACGACCTGCGTCCGTCGATGAATTTGAGCCGCACCTTTGCGCCGCGCCCGCGACAGCGCAAGACACACGGAGCGGGTCAGCTATGCCGCTTCCTTGTTATTCCACCACAGGGTCGGCGACGCGCATGGGTCCGTGCAATGGACGCTCCTCGATCACCAGCAGGCAGAGCAACGAAACTGCGAGGCAGATCGCAGCCGCGATGAAGACCCAGTGAAAGGCCGGCGCCAGGTCGCTGTGGCCGGCCGTGATCTTTTCCAGCGTCGTGACGCCGGGCCCGTCGCCGATGCCGCCGAGCACGATGGCGCCGAAGATCGCAACCACGAGCGCGCCGCCGAGCGTGCGGAAAAAATTCAACGTGCCGGTGGCGGTACCGAGCTGGTGCGGCTTGACCACGTTCTGCATGACGATCGTCGAGACTGGATACATCGGGCCGACACCGAAGCCGAGCACGAACAGCAGCACAACGATTGTGCCAAGTGTGTGCCCCGCCGGGTCGGCGGCGAGCGCGGCAAGCGCCGCGATGGCGACGACAAGGCCGAGGATCGGCACGCGCATGTAGTGCTTGATGCGCACGATGACCCGCGTCGATACCAGCGAGCCGAGCGTGGCGCCGCCCATGTAAGCAATCAGCGCCAAGCCGGACAGGCTCGCCGAGACGCCGAGCACGGTCTGGCAATAGAGCGGCATATAGATGGTCACGCCGATGATGGTGCCGATCGAGAAGAACGCCGCAATGGTGATGGTGCTGGTCACGCGCCCGTGCAGGATCGCCAGCGGAATGAACGGTTCGCGCGCGGTGAGAAGGCGCAGCGTGAACAGCACCCACAGCGCACCCGAACTCGCGACCAGGGTGACGATCCGCAACGAACTCCACGGATAACGGACGCCGCCCCATGAGAGCGCCAGCATCAGCGCCAGCGCGGCGCCGACCATCAGCGCCGCGCCGATCACGTCGAGCTGATGCGGCCGGTGGTTGCGCGGCAGCCGGCGCAACGCGCGCTCGGTCATCACCAGCGCCACCGCGCCGAGCGGCAGGTTGATCCAGAAAATGAACGACCAGTGCAGATGGTCGGTGAGCAGGCCGCCGAGCACCGGGCCGAGAATGCTGGCGCTCATGAACATGATCGAGGTGCGGCCCTGCACCACCGGGCGCTCGCGCGGCGACAAGAGGTCGGCGATAATGGTCTGCGCGATCGGCAACAGTCCGCCGCCACCGATGCCTTGCAGCCCGCGCGCGAGAATCAAAACCCAGATCGTCGGCGCCAGCGCGCAGGCGACCGAGCCGGCGACGAAGATGACGATCGCGGCCAGAAGCAGCGCGCGGCGACCGTAAATGTCGGAAAGCTTGCCGAACAGCGGCGTCGCCGCGGTGGCGGCGAGCAGATAAGCGGTGACGATCCACGACAGATCGTCGATGTCGCCAAGACTCTTGCCGATCGCTGGCAGCGCGGGAGCGACGATGGTCTGTTCCAGTGCCGAAAGAAACATCGCCAGCATGATGCCGGCGACGATGGCACGGATGGTGGCGTGATCGAGCGCTGCGGCCGGCGCGTGATGTTGCGGCGGCCGATCCGGCTCCTCGGCTTGAGCAGCCGGCGGCACGTCGCCCCGCCGTTGCGCTCGCACATCGCCGCCGATGTCGGGGGCGATGCTGTGGGCGTCATCGGGGGCGATCTGGCGGGTCATTGCGCGGCAATCCTTGGCGGGCATCCCTTGGCCCGCGCCGCGCTGCAATGCAACCGACCTCTGCGCAGGGCAGACGCGCAGTTCTATTTTGGGAGCTTAGCCTCGCCGCCTTGCCGCCTTCGGCAGCTTCAGCGGCCAGCTGACGATGTAGTCTTCCAGTTCGCTGTCGGGCACATCGACCTCGCTGGCGTAGACGCGGCCGCGCACCGAGACGCCGGCGGCATGGACGGTCTCGGGATCGCCGGACACCAGCGGATGCCACCAGTAGAGA
>DATHHM010000086.1:0-4938 GCA_035317145.1 Xanthobacteraceae bacterium
GAAACGGCTCGGCTATGCCGCCGGCATTTCCTGCCACGGTACCCAGTTCCTCGATTACGTGCAGGAGCTCGACGGCGTCAGCGCACCGGTCTGCATCATCTGGGGCGACCGCGACAGCCGGGCGCCGGCCGAGGTGCTTGACGCCTATCGCGATATCCCCGCGCGCATGAAGAACGTCGAGGTGCACATCTTTCCGGGCGTGCTGCACGGCTACATGATGCGCGCCGCCGGACCGGCGTTCGACGCCAAGACGCGCGAATTTTCCATGGCGCGGGCCAACGCCATCCTCGACGGGCTGCGCAGCGGCGCGCCGTCAAAGCTGCGCCAAGCGTCGTAAGACCGCTTCGAAAAGCTACTTGTCGTCGTCGTCGCGGGTGGTGATCTCCGCCGCGCGCGGGTCATCGGCGTGCGGTATGGCGTATTCGGCCTCCAAGGCTTCCGCCTTCTCGACCAGTTCAACGCTGATGATCACCAATTCCTTGCTCGTCACCGGGTCGTTGCAATCGCGCGACATGCGGCTGCACCGCGTCGCCAGGTGACGAAGATATTCAGCGAGGGCAAGGGGCATAAAACCTCGTCCAATCCCGATAAAGCCAATTTGCCCGATAAAGCCAATTTGGCGCTGTGAATTAAGCCGGAACAGGCATTGATGTTCCGGCGCTAAGGCAGGGGCCTTATGGGCACGGTTCCCGGCGCGGAAGCAATTTGCTGTTAAACGGGCCGCAGGATAACAAATAGATATGCAAAATCAAATAGTTATGGAGAGATCGCGTTTGGCACGGTCGCGCCGCGCGGCGTTCAAGACCGCCCCAAAAGACCCGCCGCCGCGAGGTCGCTGGCCAGCCGGTCGACGCTCGCCGGCGCATAGAAGAACCGCGCCAGCGTGCCGCGGGTGTCGTCGCGCCACGCCGGGTTGAGCGCCACCAGCCGGGACAGCGCGCGCGTGGCGGCTTCACTGTCACCCCTCGCCGCGGCGGCGAGCGCGCGCGCGATCAGGCCGAGCTGAAAGGAATCGTTGGTGATCTGGTCGGCGTGGAAGGTCGCGCTGGTGATGTCGCCGCGCAGATATTCGCCGAGGAACAGGAAAAACTCCTCGAACGGCGGCCGCACCGTGCCGTCGTTGCCGGCCTGGCGCAACGTGGCCAAGCCCTTGTCGATATCGCCGCTCGAGATCAGACGCGCACCGTAGGAGCCCAGCAAGCGCATGTCGTATCTGTTGAGCGTGATCGCCTTGGTGGCGGCATCGAATGCCGCGGCGAGCTCGCGGCGGGCGAATTGGATGACGAACACCATCTCGTAGGCGCGCGAGGATTCCGGATTCAATTCGACGCCGCGCCGCGCCGCGGTGAGCCCGCGTTCGAGCGGCGGCGCGTCGCCGGGGCGGTTGCCGAAATCGTAGAGATACTCCCGCAGATAGACTGCCGCGAGGTAGCTGAAACCGAGCGCAAAGCCCGGATCGCGCGTTGTCAGCTGTTCGAGGCAATCGCGCCCGCGCTCCTGCTGGGCCGGGTCGAACGACCTGAACGAATCGATCACCTCGACCAGGCAGCGATAGCGCGGATCGGTCAGCGTCCCGCCCAGAACCTTGGCGCGCTGATACGCATAGATCACACCGAACGGCTGCAGCAATATGCCGGCAAGCTCGCGCACGATCTTCTCTTCGGCGGCGGCCTTGTCGTCGCCGCCGAGCACGCGATCGAACACCTGCGACCAGACGATGCTGCCGTCGGCGACGTCGATCAGCCTGAACGACAGACGCGCCGCGCCGTCGTCGGCATATTCGACCGAACCGGAAAATCGATAGTCGGCGTTCGCACCGCGCGCCGGCGTGGCCTCATTGCTGGCCGCGGCCTGGTGGTCGGCGGCTTCCAGCTGAACATTGACCAGATCGAAATGGGTGAAGGCATTGCTGAGCGTTTCCTGCAGCGAGCGGGCGGCAATGCTGCGCGGCCCCGGCGTGCCGCTGACCTCGAACGGCGGCATCATCAGAACCGGCAGCCCGTTGCCGGGCGGCAGCGCCACGGCTGTCGGCTGCGACGTGCCTGATGGAGTCGTCGCGACACCCGGCGACGGCACGCGCCGTTGCGACAACACGACGACGGCGGCGATCACGATCAGCGCCACCGCCGCCACCAGCATCAAACGGATTGACCAGAACCGATCGAGCGTCGACGAATGCGCCGTCACGCCGGGGAAAGTGGGGCGCCGGCTGAATGTCGGGATATAGCTGCCGCGCGGCATGTCGATGCGGATCGCGTCGTCGGCGCCCAGCCCGGCGTAATAGCGATCGATGGTGCGGCGCAGCCGCGTCGCCTCGACGCGGACGATCGGATCGAGTTGCGGATCGAATTTGGCGTCGCGGCGCAGCACGTCGACGCCGATCGTATAGGCCTTGATGCGGTCGCTCTTGCCTTGCAGCACCGACTCGACGACGAAGCGCAAAAACGCGCCAAGCTGCGGCGAGCGATTGAAATCGTCGCTCGCCGTCATGCGTTCGAGCTGGGCACGGACTTCGTCCGGAGCCGGCAGATTTCTGGTCGCTTCGTCCATCGTTCTGGGAATCCCCAGATAAACCCCGTTCGGGGTCATTGATTGGACTATCGTGCCGCGGTGCACTTTTGGCCAGGATCGTGCCTGCCAAGTAGGGGCACAATACCACGTCCAAATCCCAGGGTATGCGGTGAAAACGGTGTCGCCGGCTGCGCCTTGCCGGCACGGGGGAAAATTGCCACGCTCCGCCCCGCGACGGTCGCCCATGCAGGCGATCGCGCAGCGACAAAAGAGAGGGGAGCCATGCATTTGAGGACATTGAGCTTGATCGCCGTTCTGGCATCGGTCGCGACGGTAAGCCAGGCCAGCGATATTCATCGCGTCGTCACCACGCTCGACGCCAACAATAAATCCACCACGCTGGCCGACAGCCAGGTGCCGCTCGCCGTCAGCCCATCCGGCAATGCCGGGGCCGTTCTGTGGCTGACGACGTCGTCCCCGGCCAACCTCTCGTTCGACAAAGACGCCGTCAAGCCGATCGGGCTCAATCCGCCCGACGACGGCACCGTCATCCGCGTCGTCGAGATTCCGCCGCTCAAGCCCGGCGACGAGGCGAAAATGGCGCCCGATCTGATGATGAAGATCGTCGGCGATCACGCCCCGGCTCGCGGCGTGCCGGTGAGCCATCCGCTGATGCACCGCACCCGCACCGTCGATTACGCCATCATCATGTCGGGCGAGATCGATATGATGCTCGACGACAAAGTCGTCCACGTCAAAGCCGGCGACGTCGTGGTCCAGCAGGCCACCAACCACGCTTGGCTCAATCACGGCACCGAGCCGTGCCGCATCATCTTCGTGCTGATGGATTCCAAGCAGCCGTAATGGCGATGTAGGGTGGGCAAAATCGTCCGCTCTGCCGTACCGCGTGGGCACTGCGCATGCACGATTTTGCCCACGCGGGATGGCTCTGACGGCGCAGTGCCCACCCTACGACTAATCCGCCCTACAACATCCCAAGCAAATGCGGCAGCCAGAGCGAGATGGCGGGGATGTAGGTCACCATCACCAGGAAGATCAGCATGGTGAGGAGCCACGGCAGCACTGCGATCGTCAACTCGGTGATGCCCATCTTGGTGATACCCGAGGCGACATAGAGGTTGAGTCCGACCGGCGGATGGCACAGGCCGACCTCCATATTGACCGCCATCAGGATGCCGAGGTGCACCGGATGGACGCCGAGCCTCGCCGCCATCGGGAACAGGATCGGCGCCATGATCAGGGTGATGGCGGCGGGATCCATGAAATTGCCGGCGGCGAGCAGCACGATGTTGGTGACCAGGAGGAAGGCGACGATGCCAAAACCCTGCGCGGTCATCCATTCGGCCATGGATTGCGGGATTTGCTCCGAGGTGAGCAGCCAGGAGAACACCGCCGCGTTGGTGATGATGTAGAGGATCATCGCGCTCATGGCGGCGGCCTTGAGCAGCACCGCCGGCACTTCGGAAAACTTCAGGCCTTTGTAGACGAACACCGCGATGACGAAGGAATAGACCGCGGCGCAGGCGGCGGCTTCGGTCGGCGTGAACAGGCCGGAATAGATGCCGCCGAGCACGAGCACGATCAGCGCCAGGCCCCAGACACTTTCCCGAAATGCGTGCCAGCATTCGCGCCAGCTCGAGCGCGGCATGCGCGGATAGTCGTAGCGCCAGGCGCGATACCAGGTGGTCGCGCCGAGCATGAAAGCGAGGATCAGCCCGGGCACCAGCGCGGCGATGAACAACTGTCCGATCGAGGCGGAATCGACCACCGCGCCGGTCGGCCCGTGGGGCTGCATGCCGCTGGTCGCCACCGCATAGATGACGAGGTTGATCGACGGCGGAAACAGGATGCCGAGCGCGCCGGACGTGGCGATCACGCCGGCGGAAAAGCGCGGCGGATAGCCCTGCTCCATCAAGGCCGGCAGGATGATCGAGCCGATGCCGACCACGGTCGCGACCGACGAGCCGGAAATCGCCGCAAACAAGGCGCAGGCGACGACGCCGGCGAGCCCCAAGCCGCCGTACCAGTGCCCGATCATCGAGGTGGCGAAATCGATCATGCGCCGCGCCACGCCGCCGGCAGTGAGGAAATTGCCGGCCAGGATGAAGAACGGGATCGCCATGATCTCGAAGCGGTCGATGCTGGTGAAGAGCTTCAACCCCACCATCTTCGGATCGACGTCGGAGAGAATGAACAGATAGGTCAGCACCGACAGCCCGAGCGCGATCGAGATCGGCATGCCGCATGCCATCAAGGCGAGCAGCAGCGCGAACAAAAGCTCGGCGCGCACCGTGTGCGACAGCTCGATGACGTGCAGTCGCGCCGCGAAGCAGATCAGCGCCAGCGCGACCGGGATGATGATGATCAGTGCCGCGGTGATGGCGTCGCCATAGGAGCGCGGCGCGG
>DATHHM010000087.1:0-2380 GCA_035317145.1 Xanthobacteraceae bacterium
AACGATCTCGGCAAGGTTCGCGCCGACAAGCTCGATGTGGAGTTCAGCCTGGGCTCGCTGATGCGCGGCGAATGGCGCGCCACCGAATTGACGATCGGCGGCATGGCGCTAGATCTCGGTCTCGATTCCTCGGGCCGGATCGACTGGCCGGCGTCGACCGGAAAATTCAATCTGGGATCGCTGGCGATCGACCGCTTGAATCTGACCGGCCGTATCGCGCTGCATGACGCCGCCAGCCGCGGCACGCTTGAGCTGAGCGAAATCGCCTTCAGTGGAGACGTGCGCTCGCTGGCCGGAGCGGTGCGCGGCGACGGCAGCTTCCTGTTGTCCGGCGCGCGTTACCCGTTTCGGGTGTCGTCCGGTCAGAGCGCCGATGCCAGCGGCACCCGTGTCCATCTCAACATCGATCCAGGCGAGCGCGCATTATCCGCCGATCTCGACGGCGTGCTCAGCTTCGAGGCGCGTGCACCACGCTTCGAGGGCGCGGTGATACTCGCAGCTCCCCCCGCCGCCAGGCCGAGAAGCGCCAGTGGCGAAGCGTCGCAGGCGCCGTGGCGGATATCGGCCAGGATCAAGGCCGATCCGGCCGCCGCCCGGCTCGAGCAGCTCGAGGCTAGCTACGGCGCGGAAGAGAGTGCCCTGAAATTCTCGGGGCTTGCGGATATTCGGTTCGGAGGATCGCCGCTGCTGCATGCCGTGCTCTCCGCGCGGCAGCTCGATGCCGACAGGCTTGTCGCCAGGGATAATAACGCCGGCGAGCCGATCCGGTTGTTGCCGGGGCTGCGGGCTTTTATCGCCGCGATCCCGCAGGTTCCGATTCCGGCGCAGATCGAGTTCAGCGCCGAGCAGATGATGCTGGGCGGACGTCCGTTGCAGAATCTCGCCGCCGATCTGCATGCCGACGCCCAATCGTGGACGATCGACCGGCTCGATCTTCGCGCACCGGGCGCGACCCGCTTGACCCTGAGCGGCACCAATGCGCAGGCAGGGCCGTCGAGCAGCCTCACCGGCGCGCTCAACGTCGACTCGTCGGATCCGGACACACTGCTGGCATGGTTGCAGGGGCGCAGTGAGATCACCTATCGCAATCAAAAGCCGCTACGCCTGCTCGGCAATGTCAGCGTAACCTCAAGCCGCGTTGCCATCGAAGCCATGAAGGCGGAGATCGATGGCGGCGTCGTTGAAGGGCGCCTTGCGCTCGACAATCAGGCAAGCGGCGGTTCGCGGTTCGACGCGGAGCTGAAGGCCGAACGTCTCGATCTCGATGCCGCTGCAGCATTCGCGCGGTCACTGGCTGGCCCGCAAGCAGAGTGGCCGATGGAGGCGCAGGTATCGCTGGATATCGGCCGCGCCACCTCGGCCGGCCATGAATTGCGGCCGTTCATGGCGAAGCTCGGCTACGGTCCGAAAACGATCTCGCTGGATCAATTGAAAATCGGCCAACCCAACGGCGTGACGATGGAAGGCGCGGGGAGTTTCGATCGCGTCAATGCCACAGGAAGGTTGGCGCTGAATTCAAGCGCCACCTCACTTGGTCAAATCACCGGGCTGATCGCGCCACTGGCGCCAGCGCTGGCGTCGCGGGTCAATGCGATGGACGCTGCTCCAGGCCCGGCGCGACTTAAACTGACGCTCGATCTTGACAAGAACGCCGAGCATGCCGATCGCGCCGACGCGCGCGCCGTTTTCGATCTCGACGCGCCGCAGCTCAAGGGCGTCGCCACGATTACCGCGAAACCTGATATCGCCGCCTTGCAGGCCATCGATCTCGATGCGCTCCGACGCAGCGAAGTCGTCATCGAATCGAAACTGTCGTCGGAGCGAGGCGCTTCATTGCTGGCGTTGCTGGGACTCGATCATGCGATCGCGGCGGGCGAAGGCCCGGTGGAATTTCGGGGATCCGTGACCGGCATGTGGCGTGCGCCGCTGCTCCTGAACGTGAAGATAACCGGGGCCGGACTGGATGCCGAAGCGCAAGGCATTGCGGAGCCGTGGGCGCCGCAGCCCAGGGCCGGCGCCAGTTTGCGGGTTCGCAACGCCAATCTCGCCCCGCTGTTCGGTCTCAAACCATCCGACACGCTGGCGCGAAACATCAACCTTTCCGCCCGCGTTTCGCTGGCGGGCAGCAAGTTGACTTTCGATGACCTTGACACCGCGATGTCGGGTTCGCGGCTGCGCGGTCGCCTGGCTTTGACGCTTGACGAGCAAAAGACCGTCGAGGGCGAAGTTGGCCTCGACACGCTTGATCTTGCGCCGGCATTTGCGCTCGCCATCGGCGCCGCGGGACGTGATGCGGCTGAGCCACTCGGCGCTGGGCTGGTGAAGGGCTGGCGCGGTCGTATCGCGTTTCAGGCGTTGCACGGCTCGCTTCCGGGCGGAG
>DATHHM010000088.1:0-11004 GCA_035317145.1 Xanthobacteraceae bacterium
GGTCTTGAGCAGGGTCTGGTTGATATGGACGCGAAAATCAATGCCCGGTGGAATATCGTCGATGTCGCGGAAGATCGCGTCCTTGCCGTAATGGGCGATCAGCCGGTCGAAAATCCGGCCGGTCATCGCCTCGGAATCCGCACGGCGGTAGGAAATGGCGATCTTGGGCATCAGAGCCGGTCCTGCCGGGTATCAAGCATCCTGACCTCTGAAGTCACCCATTGCGGTCGCCGCGCCGGCGCGCCCGGCAAGCCTATAGCATGTCCCGACGCCGGACGCGGCGAGACATGAAAGACGTCGTTACCGGCCATGGCCTTAGCTTAAGAACATGGCGTTAGCTTAAGAACATGGCGCTAGCCTAAGAATATGCCGCCGGTCTGAGAATTGAGATCGCGCCCGGCCCTTGCCTAGGCTGATTGCCAAAATTTAAGCTGTGCCCTAGGCCGATTGCCAAAATTTAAGCTGTGCGACGCCCAACCCTCAGGTCCCAGATTCCGGCGGTTTTCTTTTTGTGTCAATGCCTTGCCGGACGCCCTGGCAGGCTGTCCGATTGATTGCTAAAAGTCGATTCATCGGGCAGTATCCGCCGCGTAAACGGGAAAAGGGCTGCGATCGGTTCGGAGCGGGAGACGGCAATGCACGGGATCGGCAAATCCTCGATGTGGACGGCGGCGGGTTTTGCATTTGTATCCGGCCTTTTGCTGCTGCAGCCGACCCAAGCCTCGGCCCAATTCAATATCGAAGGCCTGATCCGTGGCGCCATCCAGCAGCAGGGCTGCTGCTATGGCGGCGGCAACTATCATTATCGGTCGGGCTCGGGTTCGAACCGCACCGTCAAGAGTCACAAGGATGATGACGCCGCCCCGGTCGACAAGAGCAAGGAAAAAGACGCCACCCAGGTGGAGTCGGCGAACAATAACGGCCCCGGCGGACGGCAACAGCCGGCCGGTCCGGCGCAGAGTCCATCGCGATCGGTGGAATCCGATGCCTCGACGAAGCAGACCAGCTCGCGCGGCAACGACGACCAGCCGGCTTTCTCGCCGTCGCGCTAGAGCATGATCCCGAAAAAGCCTGTCCTCGGACTTGATCCGAGGATGGGAACCGGTTTTCGGATAAGATCATGCTCAAACAAACATGATCTAAAAAGTTATTGTTTGACGGTGGCGAGGCGGTCGAGCGCGCGTTGCGCTTCGACGCTGCCGTTGCGGACGGCCTTGGCGTATTGATCGATCGCGTTCTGATTGCTTTGGTCGACGCCGAGGCCTTTCTCATACATGAAGCCGAGCCGGAATTGGGCGTCGGCAAAATTCAAGTCGCTGGCCTTGCCGTACCAGGTCATGGCCTGCTTGTAGTCGCGATCGACGCCGCGGCCGAAGAAATACATGTCGCCGAGATTTTTCTCCGCCTTGGCAAAATTCTGGTCGGCCGCTTTCTGGTACCAGTCGACCGCCTGCTTGGCGTCCTGCGTGACGCCGCCGGTGCCGGTCGCATAGAGGATGCCGAGAAGGTTTTGCGCCTCGGCATAGCCGTGCTCAGCGGCGCCGCGATAAAGCTGCAAGGCCTTGGCCGGGTCTTTATCGGTGCCGAGGCCTTTCTCGTACATGTAGCCGAGCCGGTATTGCGCGTCGGGCCAATCCTGCTGCGAGGCTTTCAGATACCAGGACAAGGCGTCGAGATAGCTTTGCGACAAGCCGCCGCGGCCGAAGAAATACAGGTCGCCGAGATTGGTTTGTGCCTTGGGCAGGCCCTGGTTGGCGGCTTTGCGATACCATTCGAGGGCTTTGGTATCGTCGCGCGTGAGACCGTCCTCGCCTTGCGCGTATTTGACGCCGAGCTGGTTCTGCGCCGCCGGATCGCCGCGATTGGCCGCAGCGACGATGTCGGCGAGCGGGCCGGATAGCGCGGCAGCGTCGGTCGGGCTCGGCGCACTCGCCGGCGGCGTCGCCGCGCCCGATCCCGGCTGAGTTTTCGGCGACAGCGCCGTCGGGATGACGGGCGGCGGCGTCACGGCCGGTTTCGCGATCACCACTGACGGCGGCGGCGATGACGAATGAAACGACAGGGCGCCGATGACGGCGAGCGCCACCACGGCGGCGGCGCCGCCGCCATAGACTGCAGCGCGCAATTCCGGCGCCAGCCCGGGAACGTTCGGCAGCCTGTCGAAGACTGAGCGCCGCGGCGGCGCGATCTGGATCGGATTGGCCGGCGTCTCGATCAGGCGGGTGTCGTTGTGCAGGATTTTCGGCGCGTCCATGCGCATCGCCGAGGCGCCGAGCGCATCGCTGAACGCGCGCGTCGAAGGAAAGCGCTGGTCCGGCTTCTTCGACAGCGCCTTCATGATTGCCGCGTCGACCCGTGAATCGAGCCCGGGGACGCGCGAGATCAGGCGATCGGGCTTTTGATTGATCTGCGCCTGCATCAGGTCGTATTCGCTGTTCGCGGAAAACGGCGGCGTGCCGGTGAGCATTTCGTAGAGCACGATGGCGAGGCTGTAGAGATCGCAAGCCTCGTCGCCTTCCTCGCCGCGCAACTGCTCCGGCGCCATGTAGGCGAGCGTGCCGACGATGCTGCCGCTGCGGGTGAGCCGCTGCGTGCCGCGGACGCGGGCGATGCCGAAATCCATGATTTTCAGCACGCCGTTTTCCGCCACCATCAGGTTCGACGGTTTGATGTCGCGGTGGATCACGCCCATGCTGTGCGCGTAAGCCAAGCCGTCGGCGGCCTGCGAAATGATGGCGAGGCTTTCGCGCACGTCGAGCGGCGCGTTGCGCTTGGCCAATATGTCGTCGAGCGTGTGGCCGCGCACCAGCTCCATGATCATGTAGAGGTTCTTGCCGTCCGGGATGAGCGAGTAGAGCGTGGTGATGTTCGGATGATTGAGCCTGGCAAGGCTCGTCGCCTCGGCGCGAAACCGGTCGACGAAATTGGTGTCGCTGAGCAACTCCGGCCGCAGCGACTTCATCGCCACTTCACGCTGCAACACGGTGTCGAACGCGGCGTGAACCTGCCCGATGCCGCCTTCGCCGAGCAGGTCGTGGATCTCGTACTGGCCGATCGTTTGCGTCATCGCGGCAGCGGGCTCGAACTGGGATTCTGATTGGCGCCGATCGGCAGCTTGATGCGCCGCGTGGTCGGTTCGACGCGTTTCGGCGTGGCGCCTGTGGTGACGCTGAAGACGCCGAGCGAGGCGTTGTCGTGGCCGCCGGCGGCCAGGGCCGCTTCGATCAAGGCATCGCAGGCCTCCTGCGGCGGCAGGCGAGAGGCGACTTCGGCGATCTTGCCGTCCGGGACCATGTTGCTGACGCCGTCGGAGCAAAGGATCAGCACGTCGCCCGATTGCAGCGGCAGGCCCTTGGCGCCGATCATCGGCTTGATGTTGGCGGTGGTGCCGAGCGCCTGCAGGATGACGTTGTGCATCGGGCTCTGGTCGGCCTCAGCTTGGGTGATGGTGCCTTCGCTGACCAGCTTGGCGACCAGGGTCTGGTCCTCGCTGAGCTGGATCAGGTGGCGATCGCGCAGCAGATAGGCGCGGCTGTCGCCGATATGGGCGAGCCAGGCTTGGCTGTCGCGGAAGGCCAGCACGGTGCAGGTCGTGCCCATGCCGCGGCATTCCGGATGCTCTTGCGCATATTCGATGATCGCGCGATTGGCCGCCGCAAACGCGCTGGCCAGCACCTGCGGGATCGGGCCGTCGAGGTCGTAGTACAGGCGGCGCACCACGTCGGCGGCAAGCGCGCTCGCCACTTCGCCGGCGGCGTGGCCGCCCATGCCGTCGGCGACCAAAGCCAGGCTGCCGCGATTGGTGTCGTCATCGTGCGGCGTCACCCACGCCACTGAGTCTTCGTTGAGGGTGCGCACCAGCCCCGTATCGGTGCGCATGGCGCCGATGATTTCCATGCCGGCCGGTGCTTGAACCATGTTTGGACTCGGTTACGCGTATTTTTGATTTTTGCCGACAGGCACAGACAGCTTGTTCGTCGAAGAGTTGCCGGGACTATGGCGAGGCGTTGCGTTGTGGTTGCAAGAGCTCGCGCACATAGGACACCGGTACCGCGAACGACACGTGCTGCGCGGTGGTAGAGACCAGCGACAACAGCGCGATCACCTTGCCGGTGGAATCCAGCACCGGTCCGCCGCTGTGGCCGGGCCCGGCGAAAATGTCGAGCTGATAGGTGTCGCCGGTGGTGCCGTAGGTCGTCACCCCGCCGCCCTGATCCTTGCGGTCCTTCCTGGTCGGCATCTTGGCGACGATGCCTTCGGTCACGGTCGGCTCGGGGATGTAGATGGCGCGTTCGCGGACCCGGCCGCCCTCGCTCGATTGCTGCACGGCGATGGTTTCCTGCGATACGCCCGGATAGCCGAGCAGCGCGATCCTCTGGCCGATCTGAACGCTGTTGTCGTCGGCGAGATCGAGCTTGCTCAGCGATTGCGTCGAGTCGACTTTGATCTCGGCGACGTCGGCGTCGATCGAGGTGCGCAGCAGGTTGGCGTTGATGCCGATCCGGGTGCCGGGGAACTGCACCGTCAGCACTTCGTTGCGGCCGAAGAAATCGCGCACGCTGTTGGTGATCGGGTAGGGGCGGCCACTCTCGAACAGATAGCCGCCGCTCTCCGGGACCCAATCGGTCAGCGAGCGAACCTGATTGACGTTGCGTTCGGTATCGTGCCGGTCCTGCCGGATGCCGTAAACCGAGCCGCGGGTCCAGTTGTAGTACGGGAAGTCCTCGTATTCGGAAGTCCAGCCGGCGGCGACGTGCTTGTTGGTGAGAATAAAACCCTGGTCGCTGATGACGAAGCCGGAGCCGCTGTGATCCTTGCCGACCGGTTTGTAGAAATTGGTCTTGTCGTTATCGAGCGTGAGCCAGCGCACCAGCTTGCCGTCATCGAGACGGACATAAGCCGGCAGCCATTCGTCGCCGACCTTGGTCATTTTCTGAAAAATCGGCCGATTGCTGTCGCGATCGTAGAGTTGCCACTGGTTGTGGATGTAAACGGTGGCGTCGCCGAGCCGTTTGATGTCCGCCGGCGTCAGCCCGATGGTTTTCGAAAGCGCGTCCGCGGCTTCGGTTCGGATCGCTTCGGTGCGCGCGGCTTGCGAGGCCACCTGTTGCTGCAACTGGGTGGCGACGTTCTGGCCGTGCCACCAGATCGCGCCGCCGCCGATGATCGCCAGCACCAGAACCGCGGCAAGCGCGGCGATCCAGATTTGGCGCGTGCTGCGCCGCTCGTCGGTCAGCATGCGCAGGATGGTGGCTTTGCCGACCGGCGTTCGCGCCGGCGTCGATGACATCGTGCCGGTAGTCGCGACGCCGCGTTCCTGGGTCTCGGGAACGGCGCTGCGTTCCGCCGTCGCGGCCTCCGCGTTGGTCGCGGCGACGACGCGGGTCGCGGCGGCGTCGAGCGCGCCCATGGCGCGGGTGCGCGACGGCAGCGATGCCGGGCGCGGCTGAACGTCGAAGGTGAATTTCGGCCCGCCTGAGCCGAGCTCGACGACGTCGTCGGGCAAGAGCTCGACCTCGCCGCCGATGCGCTCGCCGTTGAGCATCGTGCCGTTGCTCGAGTTAAGATCGGCGATGCGGAAATAAAGCTCTTTGTCGTTCTTGATGCGGATGACGGCGTGGCGGCGGCTGACTTCGTCGTCGCGCGCCACGTCGTAGGCGACGGTGGATTTGGGATCGCGGCCGAGCGTGATTTCCTGCAAGCCGGCAAGGTCGAACTGGTCGATCTGGTTGACCTTGGATCCGCTGAGATGGCGGATCACAATTCGTGTCCCGGATTCCGTCATGGAAGTTCCCTCAAAACGCCCGCGTGCCCGTCACGACATTACTTGAAACGAGGCAATTTTCAACGGCAATGAGGGTTCCGCAGCGGCGCCATCCGCTGGGATTCACAAGCGCATTCAGCCTGTTAAAGCGGCAGCCGGCGGCTCGGGCGGCAAGGTCGTGCTACTTGCAGGAGAATCCCCCGGCAAGCTCCTTGGGCATGTCGACCATGACGTCGTGGCCGGCGCTTCAGCGATCGCGCAGCCGGTCCATCAGCACTTTGTCCTGGCCGCCGTCGATCTCGATCATGGTGCCGTTGATGAAGAAGGCAAGGTCCGACGCTAGATAAGTGACGAGATTGGCGACCTCTTCACATTCGGCGATGCGGCCGAGCGGGATGCTGGACGGTGCCGCCTTGTCGGCTTCCTCGAACGGCAAATTCATGTCGCGCGCCATCGCCTTGACCAGGCCGGCCCAGCGCTCGGTGCGCACCGGGCCGGGATTGACGGCGACGAAGCTGATATTGTCGCGGCCGTATTGGCTGGCGAGCGACAGCGTCAAATTCTGTCCCGCCGCATTGGCGGCGCCGGGCGCGATCTCCCAATAGGAGACTTTCACCCCATCATTGCCGATCAGGTTGACGACGCGGCCTTTCTTCTGCTGCCGCATGATCGGCAGCACGTGCTTCATGCAGCGCACATAGCCCATGAATTTGAGCTGCAGCGATTGCGCCCAATCCTCCTCGGTCAAATGTTCGAGCACGCCGCCGGGCGACGAGCCGGCATTGTTGACCAGGATGTCGATCCGTCCCAGCGCGGCGTGCGCCTTCTTGATGAAGTTTTCCGCATCCGCAGGCTTGGTGAGATCGGCCGGGATGGCAAAGATCTTGCGGCCGGTCGCTTTGGCGATTTCCGCCGCGGTTGCTTCGAGCGGCTCTTTGCGGCGGGCGCAGATCGCCACGTCCACGCCCTCGCGGGCAAAAGCCAATGTGATCGCCTTGCCGATGCCTTCGCTGGCGCCGGTGACGATCGCCTTTTTCCCGGTCATTGCCAGGTCCATCGCAGCGTCTCCCCTGCATCGGCGCGCCGACGGGCCGCGCGTTCCCGCCATTATCGTCCACCTTGGCCCTGATCGCTACCGCCCCCGAGGCGAAACCGCGGCCTGCGCCGGCCGCGTGATATCTTCGGCCATTGATTCGCGACGCAGGATGAAGGGCCGCCGTGAGCGATCGTTCGAAAAACTTGCCGAAATCGCGCGTCGAAAAGCTCGATCGCGTGCTGGCGCGCGATCCCGATGCCTTCACGGCCCGTTTCGAGCGCGCCGGCCTGCATCGCGAGCAGGGCGCTTACGAAGCGGCCAAAGCGGATTATCTCGAGCTATTGCGGCGCCGGCCGACCGATTTCGGCGTGTTGAACGATTTCGGCAATCTCGTCCTCAAAGCCGGATACAAGGACGCCGCGCGCTCGCTGTTTGGCGAAGCGGTGCGCCATCATCCCGACAACCCGATGGGCCGGGTCAATCTGGCGACGCTGCTGTTCCTGCTCGACGAGCACGACGAGGCGCGCACCCATTTCGAAGCCGCCTTGCGCGCCGACCCCGATCACATTCATGCCCACCGCGGCATGGGCAACCTGCTGGCCGAGATCGGCGACGCGGCGGGCGCGCGGGCGCATCGCGACAAAGGTTTTAAGAACAATTTCCTGACCACGCTGCCTTATCGCGGCCAGCGGCCGCCGATCCGGGTGCTGCTTCTGGTCTCGGCCGCCGGCGGCAACACGCCGACCGCCTCGCTGCTTGATGAGCAGGTTTTCCAGACGACCGTTTTGGTGAGCGAATATTACGACGGCAAAGTCGCGTTGCCTGCTCACGACGTGGTCTTCAACAGCATCGGCGATGCCGACATCTGCGCCGAAGGCCTCGATGCTGCGTGCGCGGTGCTGCGCCACACCAGCCGGCCGGTGATCAATCATCCGCTTGCGGTTTTCAAAACCGGGCGCGCCGCGAATGCCGAGCGGCTGCGCAATCTGCCCAACGTCATCACGCCGCGCATGGCGACGGTGCTGCGGCGCGCGCTCGTTGGTCCCGACGCGGCTGCCGTCGTTTCCGCCCATGGTTTTGCCTTTCCGCTTCTGCTGCGCGTGCCGGGTTTCCATACCGGCCGCTATTTCACGCGCGTCGAAAATCCCGAAAACCTCGCCGCGGCGGCCAACGCGCTGCCCGGCGACGACGTGTGGCTGATCGAACAACTCGATGCGCGCGACGGCGAGGGGCTGTTTCGCAAGATCCGCGTCATGATCGTCGACCGAAAGCTCTATCCGCTGCATCTGGCGATTTCGCGCGACTGGAAGGTGCATTATTTCCGCGCCGACATGGCCGAGTCGGTGGCAAACCGCTTGCACGATCAAGCTTTCCTCGACGACATGGCGGGCTTCATCGCGCCGCGCGGCATGGCGGCGCTCGAGCGGATCAACGCGGCGCTCGCTCTCGATTACGGCGGCATCGATTTCGCGGTGAACTCGGCAGGCGACATATTGTTCTTCGAAGGCAATGCCACCATGGTCATGGCGCCGCTCGGTTCGGACGAGAAATGGGCCTATCGCCGGCCGGCATTCGACGCCGTGTTTGCCGCCGTGCGTGGGATGCTGCTGGATCGCGCGCGGCGCGACAGCAGGGCATCGGCCTAGACTGTGATCCAATTCAATTGAATCAGATCACAGTCTAGTTTTTTGTTTTGAGCATGATCTTTTCCGAAAACCGGCTTCCACTTTTCGGGATCATGCTCTAGGCATCGGCTCGCGCCGCGATATTTGACGCGGACAAAAAAGCCCGGGACTTCCGTCCCGGGCCGAGATCGAACGACGCTGTGTCCCTCGCGGCCTGTTGTGGCCGCGCGATTGAGATCAGAAGAACTTATAGTTCAGGCCGGCGCGAACGATGTTGTCGGTGATGTGCAACGAGCTCGTCACCGATGCCACTCCGCCGCCCGTGAACGCGGGGCCAAACGCCGGGTTGATGGCGATCCCGTATGTTTGCGTCAGCGTCCCCAGATCGACGAAGAGGTATTCGAGCTTCGCCGACCAGCCGCCGCCAAGCCTGGTCTCTGCACCGGCGCCCACGGTCCAGCCCGTGCGGGTGGCGGAAAAGCTCGCCCCGCTCGGCAGAAACGGTCCGGGTTGCAGCGCGCCGGGAAAAATCGTCGGGTTGGCGAAACCGTTGAAGGCGTAGTTATCCTTGACGGTTCCCCAGGCAAAGCCGCCGGTCACATACCATAATGTGTCACTGACGAGCGTGCCCGCGCGCGCGCGTGCCGTACCAAGGCTCGTCAGCTTTTCCTGCGAGGTCGAACACCAGCCGAAGCCATCCCCGCCGGCGCCGAAGAGGGCAAGACCGACGGGTGGCGTGCAACTGGTTGAGGTCGCCTTCTGCGACGTCCATTGCCAATCGGCCTCGAGGCCGAGGACATAGGACGACGACACTTGCCAATTGTAGCCAAGTTGCCCGCCCGCGAGCCAGCCCTTCGGGGCCTGCTGCGCGGTGCTGCTCAGGAGTCCGTTCGTACCAAGAGCCGTCGAGGTGAAAGTCGCGTTCTGTGTTGCCGTATCCGAACCAAAACTGCCGCCGGCATTTACACCGATGTAGAATCCAGTCCACGACGGCGCGACATGCGCAATAGGCGGCGCCTTCATGGGAAGGTCGGCGGCAATCGCAGGCCCGGCAAGCAAAGCAACAGACGCGACCGCACCTAATAACAGCATTCTCATGGTGGCCCCCAATGAGTGATTCGACATTTCGGTTTCTACGCTGCCGTGCGCGTTCGGCTGTTACGACGCAGAAACACCGCGAACAGAATCGCGGCGCGCGATTAGTTGTTGTGGTCACGCAGTCCTTAATGCTTCGTTAACCACGTCACGCCCAAAATGTGGGCGGCAGTATTCTGTCCAAACAAATAGCAATGCCGAGACGGTGACGCGGTCAAATACGCGCGCCATGAGGGAAAGCCGATGAACAGCAATCAACTGCGCATTGCATGCGTTGTCATTGCCGGCATGGCAGGCGGTGTTGCGCTCGCCGAGGACGGCGTCACCGACAAGGCTATCGTGTTCGGCCAGGTCGCGGCGCTATCAGGTCCGGCCCAGGATTTGGGCCAGGGCATGCGCCAGGGGATTTTGGCGGCGTTCGAGGACGCCAATCGCGGCGGCGGAATCGCCGGCCGTACGCTGGCGCTGAAATCCCGCGACGACGGTTACGAGCCGGAAAAGACCGTCGAAGCCACCAAGGCTATTCTCGGCGAAGACAAAATCTTCGCGCTCATCGGCGCGGTCGGCACGCCGACATCGAAGGCGAGCCAGCCGATCGCCACCGACCTCGGCGTGCCGTTCATCGGCCCGTTCACCGGCGCCGAATTTTTGCGCAATCCGTATAACCGTTACGTCGTCAACGTGCGCAGCTCCTATTTCGAGGAGACCGAAGCCTGGATCGAGCACCTGACCAAGGATCTGGGCATCTCCAAGATCGCCGTCCTCTACCAGGACGACGCGTTCGGCCTCGCCGGCCTCGAAGGCGTGCAGCGGGCGATGGCGAAGCGCAACATGACGCTCGCCGCATCCGGCTCGTTCAAGCGCAACACCGTCGCGGTGAAATCGGCGCTGCTCGATATCATGAAAGCGGAGCCGGAAGCGGTGGTGACGGTCGCGCCGTACAAGCCGGTCGCGGAATTCATCAAGCTGGCGCACCGGGTGCAGCTCAACGCGGTGTTCGTCGCCATCTCCTTCGTCGGGTCGGATTCGCTGGCGAAGGAGCTCGGCAAGGACGGCGCCGGCGTCATCGTCAGCCAGGTCGTGCCGTCGCCGTGGGACGACTCGCTGCCGGTAGTGGCGTCCTATCAACATGCGCTGACCGCGGCCGATGCGACCGCAAAACCCGGCTTCGTTTCGCTGGAAGGCTACGTCGTCGGCCGCCTCGTGGTCGACGCGCTCAAGCGCATCAAGGGCGAGCCGACGCGCGAAGGCCTGCTCGACGCCATCGGCGCGGCGCCGTTCAACATGGGCGGCGTCACGCTTTCTTACGGGCCGGCCAAGAACCAAGGCTCGGATCAGGTGTTCTTCACCATCCTGCAGGCGGACGGCACGTTCAAGCCGGTGACGCGGCTCGCCAAGATGGCGGGGCAGTGAAGTGACCGACGGCGTTGGCGGCTGGCTCACCGTGCTGTCCCGGCTCAATACGATCCGCTCGCGCCTTTATC
>DATHHM010000089.1:0-3567 GCA_035317145.1 Xanthobacteraceae bacterium
TTAAACCTTGGCAACAAAAAGGGAGGCCAATGTGGCGAAAGACGCCGTCGTTTCCCAGGAGCTGGCGGATAAATTCCGCACCGAGAAGGATTCGGCTTACTTGCGCTTCGTGCGCAACGACGGGCTCGACATCATCGGCGCCCACTACGTGCAAAACCTGCGCAATGTCGAACTGAAAGCTTGGCCGCGCCGCGGTGCCGGCGCCAAGGGCGTGTACATTAATCACGAGGCCTCGCGCTTCTCCAACGACTGCTACGTCTGCGAGATCGCGCCCGGCCAAAAGCTTGAGCCGATGCATCACCTCTACGAGGAGATGCTGTTGATCTTGAGCGGCCGCGGCTCGACCACGGTGTGGAACAATGCCGGCGCCCGCATCGCTTTCGAATGGAAGGCAGGTGCGATCTTCGCCATTCCGCTGAACTGCTCGTATCAGCACTTCAACGGCTCCGGCCGGGAGGTGGTGCGCTTCGTCGCGGTGACCAATGCGCCGTCGGTGATCAACCGCTATGACGATCTCAATTTCATCTTCAATTGTCCGTACGATTTCAAGAATCGCTTTTCCGGCGAGCCGGATTATTTCAGTTCCAAGGGCGAGCAGGACGGCTTTCTCTTGCGAACCAATTTTGTGCCCGACGCCGTCAACCTGCCGCTGATCACCGCCCGGGAGCGCGGCGCCGGCGGCGGCCATATCCGTTTCAACATGGCGCGCGGCACCATCGCCAGCCACATCTCGCAATTCCCGATCGGCACCTACAAGAAGGCGCACGCCCACGGCCCGGGCGCGCATGTGATCATCTTATCGGGCGAAGGCTATTCGCTGATGTGGCCGGAGGGCGAGGAGCCGCAGCGCTTCGAATGGCAGGTCGGCACCTTGGTGGTGCCGCCGAACATGTGGCTGCATCAGCATTTCAATTCCGGCCCCGTGCCGGCGCGCTATCTCGCCTTCAAGCATTGGTCGCCGCGCAACGCCCAAGGCGTGCCGATCTCCTGGATCAGCCGCCGCCTCGGCGGCACCCAGATCGACTACGCCGACGAGCATCCGAAAGTGCGCCAATTGTTCGCCGACGCGCTTGCCAAACACGCGCTGGCCCCGCGCATGGACGATGTTTATGCGGCGGAGGTCGCCAACCTGCCGCCGCAGGCGGCGTAACGAGCGGGCAAGAACGATGTTTCGCTTGTTCGCGATCATCGTCTGTTTGGTCGTCGCGACCGCGGCCTCTGCCGAAACTATCGCCGACATCGCCAATCTCTCCGGCCCCGACCGCACCCAGCGCTTGATCGACGGGGCGAAGAAAGAAGGCGTCGTCTCGCTCTATTCCTCGGCCGTCACCGACGACTCGAACGCCATCGCCGGCGCCTTCGAGAAAAAATACGGGGTGCCGGTCAGACTCTGGCGCGGCAGCTCGGAAGATATTTTGCGCCGTGCCGTCACCGAGCATCGCGGCGGCCGCGACGACGTCGATGTGGCCGAGACCGCCGGCACGGAAATGGAAGGCTTGCGGCGCGAGCAATTGCTGCACGAAATCTCGTCGCCGGTGTTCGCCGATCTGATCCCGCAAGCCGTGGCGGCGCATCGCCCGTGGGTGACGTCGCGACTGAGCATTTTCACCGCGGCGTTCAACACCACGCTGATCAAGCCAGAGGATGCGCCGAAAAGTTACGAGGACCTCACCGACCCGCAATGGAAAGGCAAGCTCGGCGTCGAGGCCGACGACGGCAACTGGTTCATGTCGATTGCCGGCGCCATGGGCGAAGACAAGGCGGTGGCGCTGTTCCGCAAGATCGTCGCCAGCAACGGCATGTCGCTGCGCAAGGGCCACACGCTCTTGTCAAACCTCGTGGTCGCCGGCGAAGTGCCGCTGGCGCTCACGGTCTACGGCTATCGCATCAACGAATTGAAAGCCAAAGGCGCGCCGATCGACGGCACCGTGCTGCCGCCGGCCGTGGCGCTGCCGACAGGGATCGCGGTATTCGCGCACGCGCCGCATCCCTACGCGGCGGCACTGTTCATGGATTTCTTCCTCGGCGACGGCCAGCGCATCTTGCTCGATCGCGGCAACGTGCCGACCAACCGCACCGTCCAGGAACCGCCGCCGGGTCTCGCCTTCGTCGACGTGGCGAAATTCCTCGACGAAGGCGACAAGTGGACAAAGCTGTTCAAGGAAATTTTTGCCAGCGGCGGACGGTGAATATCACGCCGGCGCGCGCGAAGCGCCGTCCCAGGTCCGTCCCAACACGCGCAGCCAATTGCGGAAGCATAATTTTTCGATCAGCGGCTCGCCAAAGCCACGCTTGCGCATCGCCTGCACCAGATTTTGCAGTCCGGCGGCATCGCCGAGCTCCGCGGGGATCGTGGCGCCGTCGAAATCGGAGCCTAGTCCGACGCCGTCCTCGCCGGCATGTTCGAGCATGTGCTCGATGTGCTGGATCATCAGGTCCAAAGGCGTCTCCTTGTCCTGACGGCCGTCGGGGCGAAGGAAACTCGACGCGAAGTTGACGCCGGCCAGGCCGCCGGTTTGGCGGATTGCGGCTAATTGCCGGTCGGTGAGATTTCGCGAGTGCGGGCTGATCGCGTGGGCGTTGGAGTGCGTGGCGACCAGCGGCGCATTGCTGATCTCTGCGACGTCCCAAAAACCGCGTTCGTTGAGGTGCGACAGATCGATCAGGATCCGCAAGCGATTGCAGGCGCCGATCAGCGCCTTGCCGAGCTCGGTCAAACCGGGGCCGGTGTCGGGCGAAGACGGACAGCGGAACGGCACGCCATGGCCGAATATATTCGGCCGGCTCCAAACCGGACCGAGCGAGCGCAGCCCCGCCGCGTACAGCACGTCCAAGAGCTCGAAATTCGCGTCGATGGCTTCGGCGCCTTCGATATGAAGCACCGCCGCCAGCACGTCGTCGGCGAGGCAGTTTTCGATGTCGCCGACGTTGCGGCAAACGCGAAGGCGCCCCTGCGATTCCCGCTCGATCCGGAACAGCAGCGACGCCATGGCGAAGACAACCCGCTGCGCCTCGGCCGTGTCGACCGCAGGCGGCGCAGTCTCGCTGCCGATTGGCTGGGACGGTGTTTCGCTGCTGGAACTGTTTTTCCGGGGCGAGGGGACGAAAATCGCGAACAAGCCGCCGGCAAATCCACCCTGCCGCGCCTTGGGCAGATCCAAATGGCCCTTGTCCTCGCCTTGCAGGAAGGCCGCGACCGGATCCCCACCGGCGCGCCGGTTGAGCCGCAACAGCACGTCGTTGTGGCCGTCAAAGATCGGAATGCGCTTGGGTGAGGTCACTTGTCAGGCCGCCTCGGCTGCCGGCAGCGGCGGCTTGCCGCGGATGAGGTCGGCGCCTTTTTCGGCCATCATCAGCACGCAGGCATTGATGTGGGCGGAGACCAGATCGGGCATCGCGGACGCGTCACAGACGCGCAAGCCTTCGATGCCGCGCACCTTGAGGTCGGAATCGAGCACGGCGTCGGGGCCGATCGCGCAGGTGCCGCAAGGGTGATGCGCGGTGATGACGACTTTCTTGAGCCAGCCGTCGATCTCGTCGTCGGTTTTGACTTTAAGCCCCGGGCCG
>DATHHM010000090.1:0-7658 GCA_035317145.1 Xanthobacteraceae bacterium
GAGGCCCGCTACGCGCGACACTTTCGGCACGTCGGCGGAGAGCGCGACCGAATAGCCTTCTTTGAGCGCGTCGAGCATGGCCTGGAACGCGGCGACGCCGCCTTTGTGCACGAAGCCGCCGGCATGATTGCCGGAGCCGCGAATGGTGCCGACGCCGAGCCACTCGGCGGCAATGGCGTTGACCTCGCCGTCGCGATGGCGCGACGCCAGCATTTTTACTTTGTACGACGGTTTGCTGGCGTTGGTGGCGAGCAAATGTTGACCGTGCCAGAACGCGCCGATGATCGGCATGTCGGCTTCGGCGCGGTCCCGGGCGTCGGGCGGCTCGACCGTGAGCCGCGTGGTCTTGCCGACGAAACGCACATATTCGGCGGCGACGACACCGAGCGCCGTCTGTGCCCATTGCTGCCGGCCGATGCGCCGCCAAAACTGCATGCGTTGTCTCAGCGCGGCGCGTTGCTGTCGGGATCGAGCAGGCGGTGCATGTGCACGATGAAGTATCGCATCTGCGCATTGTCGACGGTGCCCTGCGCCTTCGCCTTCCAGGCCGCGTAGGCGCTGGCATAGTTCGGATAGACGCCGACGATGTCGAGCTTGTCGAGATCCTTGAATTCGATGTCGGCGATGCTTTGCAGTTCGCCGCCGAACACGAGGTGAAGAAGTTGCTTGGCTTGGGGTTTGGCTTGGGGGATGTCCGACATGGTGATCGTTCCGCATGTCCGCGCGTTAGAGTGACACGAGGCGTTCATCCCTGAAAAGCTCGATCAGCGCCGCGTGCCTGTCCCGGCCGGCCGCAACGAGCATCCCGTGCCGCGGCACAGGACGATTATAGGTCACAGTTCCGCCCCCGAAAGACGTCAATGCGCCGCCCGCTTCGTGCACCAAAAGGTCGGCGGCCGCAAGGTCCCAGTCGTGGCTGTTGCCGCCGGCAATGGCCGCGTCGAATGTTCCCTCGGCGATCCGGGCCAGGCGCAACGCCAGCGAGTGCGTGCGCGGCATGACGGCAAACGGCGGCGCGATGGCTTGGACCCGTTCGAGAAATTTTTTCGGGCCGGCGATGCGCGCCTGCTCGATTTGCGCTCCGGGCGTGGCCGTGATCGTGACGCCGTTGCGGGTGGCGCCCTGGCCCGCGACGGCAAAGAAGAATTCGTCGCTGACCGGCGCATAAAGGCACGCTGCGACGGGCCGGCCGTTCTCGACCAGCGCGGCGGAGACCGCCCAATCCGGCAGGCCTGCGATATAGGCGCGCGTGCCGTCGATCGGATCGACGATCCAGACATAGCGCGCGTCGAGGCGCGCCGGATCGTCGACGCTTTCCTCCGATAGCCAGCCGATGGCTGCGTTGTTGGCGGTCAGCCGTTCGCGCAGCAACACGTCGACCGCGATATCGGCATCGGACACCGGCGACAAAGCTTCGCCCTTGGTCCAGTTCTTCAGCGGCGTCTTGAACATCGCCAGCGCCAGCGCCCCGGCTTCGCGGACGGCCTCCGCAAGGCGCGCGGCTTGTTGTTGCAGGTCGACGACCTCAGTGGCCGGCAACAGTCAGGCCCTCCACGCGCACGGTCGGCGCATTGGTGCCGTAGCGGAAGATGAGGTCGTTTCCCGGCGTGAGGCTCTTGAATATTTCGGTCAGATGCCCGGCGATGGTGACTTCACTCACCGGAAAAGTGAGCTGGCCGTTCTCGATCCAAAACCCCGAGGCGCCGCGGCTATAATCTCCGGTCACCAGGTTGACGCCGACGCCGATCAGGTCGGTGACAAAGAACCCGTCCGCGATCTCGGCGATCAGTTCGTCGGCGCTTTTGGCGCCGGCGGCGAGATGCAGGTTGCTCGGCCCGGGCGAGGGCGGCGAAGACACGCTGCGATAAGCATGACCGGTGGTGGCAAGACCCAGCTCGCGACCGGTCGCACTATCGAGGAACCAGGTTTTCAGCACGCCGCCTTCGACCACTTTGCGCGCGCTGGTGGTGACGCCTTCGGCGTCGAACGGCCGCGAGCGTAGCCCCCGTTTGCGCAACGGATCGTCGATGATGTCGATGCCGGGCGCAAAAATCTGCTCGCCGAGCTTTTCGCGCAAAAAACTCGTCTTGCGCGCGATCGAGGCGCCGTTGACCGCGTTGGCGAGGTGGCCGATCAGGGAACCGGCGATTCGCGCGTCGAACACCACCGGCACGCGGCGCGTCGTGACTTTGCGCGGATTGAGCCGCTTGACCGCGCGCTCGCCGGCGCTGCGGCCGATGGTCGTGGCGCTTTCGAGGTCGGCTGCGTGCAGCGTCGAGGTGTAATCGTAATCGGTCTCCATGCCGGTGCCGTTGCCGGCGATGGCCGACATCGAGATCGAATGGTGCGAGTTCATGGCGGCGCCATGGAAGCCGTGGCTGGTCACCAGCACCAGGCCGCCGATGCCGGCCGAGGCTGAGGCGCCGCCCGATTTGCTGACGCCCGCGACCGCCATGGCCGCGGCCTCAGCCTCCCGCGCGCGCCGTTCCAGCACGCCGACGTCGGGCATGTCGGGATCGAGCAGGTCCAGCGCCGGCGGGTTGCGCGCCAGGAGCGCCGGATCGGCGAGGCCTACGAAGCGGTCCTCGGGCGCGGCGCGCGCCATGGCCACCGCGCGCTCGGCAAGGGCGGCAAAGTTGTCGCCGTTGAGATCGTTGGTCGAGACCACCGCCTGCTTCCTGCCGACGAGGACGCGCAGGCCCAGGTCGTCGCCTTCGGAGCGCTGCGATTCCTCGACCGAGCCGTCGCGCACCTCGACCGACAGCGACACGCCGCGCACGGCGAACGCGTCGGCCTGGTCGGCGCCGGCACGCTTGGCCGCGGCGACGACCCGTTCGGCGACATCGGCTAGCGCAGTTTGGTCGAGGAGCGATGGCATTGGTTGGCGATTGGTTTATGCGGTGGTGAAAATAATAACAAGGCCAAGATGTGGCTGCGGGGTCGATGATTCAAGCGCTCCGTCAATTCTCGCAATGACGAGGCGAGGCGGCCCTTCCAAGCAATTTCCCGCGCGTCGGCAAGGTCTCGTCAATCATGCGGGTCGTTCGAGCGCGCAACACGACCTTTTAACCAGGATCCTTAAGCCGATTACGACCGCACTCAGGCAATGTCACGGCAACCGGGCGGCAACAGTCCGGGGGGAGTTCGAGTTTCGAGGCGTCACATGGAAGCCGGCAGGTTCGCTGCCGGGTCGGGCCGCGCGGGGGCGATCCCCTCGCGGCTCGACCCCTTCTCCTTGCCCGTGCGTTTTACCGCCGCCGACGATGCGGCCGACGAGCGGCTTCGCGTCGTCGACCTGCATCGCGAGCGCGTGGTGCTGCGCCGCTCGGTGCGCGGCATTCGCATGGCGCTGAACATGCCGGTCGCGTCCTATCGCGGCGTCGCCATCCGCTTGAGCGGCGAAACCGGGAAAGCGCCGACCTCAATCGCTGTCACGCTCGAGCACCGCGACCCGGCTTTGTCGCTGCCGCTGTTTTCTTCGCCCGAACGTGACGACATCGTCGCCGAGTGGCAAAGCTGGGGCAGGGTGCTCGGCCTGCCGCTTCTCGTCGCCGAAGGCGATGGCAGCTTGCGCGAACCGTTCGCCCGCCTCGGCGCGCTGCGCATCGAAGCCCCGACCTGGCGCCGCCGCCGCAGGAGCGCCATCGCCAAGCGCCGGCCATCTCGACTGCTGCGTCGCCGCCCCGGCAAGCTGCCGGCCACGCCGATTGTCCATCGCGGCGAACGCGAGATCATCGCCCGCAATTAAAGCGCGAGCGAAGCTCGCGGGCAGGGCCGAAACACCTACCGCACGCCGCAATTCTTTTCATTATCGCACGGCCCCACCCCGCGCACCTTCGGTGCGCGACCCTCCCCCTGCAGGGGAGGGTTGAGCCCGCGCCTGCTTGAATTGCACCGTTCCGGGCGTATTTAGCACTGATCCGGGCTATGCTCGTCAGATCGAGACGTTTGAGCGGACCGAGTCAGATCGCCAAGCTAGATCGCAATGTGTCGGAGAATTGCCCCCATGATCCGCATTGTGCCTTTGGTTACTCTGCTACTGATTGCCAACGTGCTGGCCGGCTGTGACGGTAAGCCGACCGCCGGTTCGGCGCCGCCGCCGCCGACCGTCACCGTCGCGCACCCGTTCCAGAAGAGCATTACCGAGTGGGACGAATATACCGGCCGCTTCACCGCATTGGAGACGGTCGAAATTCGCGCCAGGGTTTCCGGATTCATCGACTCCGTTCACTTCCACGAAGGGCAGATCGTCAAAAAGGACGACCTGCTGTTCGTCATCGATCAGCGCCCCTACCAGATCGCCGTCGAGCTGGCGAAAGCCGATATCCAACGCGCGCAGGCGAAGCTCGATATCGCCACCGATGACGTCAATCGCGCGACGCCACTGGTGCAAAGCAAGACGCTGACCGAACGGGAATTCGATACCCGGCAATCAGTCCAGCGCGATGCCGCCGGCCAGCTCGCCTCCGCCAACGCCGCCTTGAAACAAGCCCAGCTTAATCTCGAATGGACCGAGGTCCGCGCGCCCATCGCGGGGCGCATTTCCGACAAACGCGTCGATGCCGGCAACCTCATTACCGGCGGCCAGACCGGCGCGACGCTCTTGAGCGTCATCGTATCGATCGATCCCATCCACTTCGTGTTCGACGGCAGCGAGACGGACTTCTTGCATTACCTCCGTCTCGCTGCCGCCGGAACGCGGCCCTCGTCGCGCGACGCGCCGAATCCGGTGGCCGTCCGCCTCGCCGACGAGACCGAATTCACCCATCAAGGGCGAATGGATTTCGTCGATAACGCGATCAATCCCAAGACCGGCACCATTCGAGCCCGCGCCGTCTTTGACAATAAGGACGGCTTTCTCACCCCGGGCTTCTTCGGGCGGCTGCGGCTGTTCGGCGGAACCCATGACGCGCTGCTGATTCCCGACGGCGCGATCGCGTCCGATCAGGCGAGCAAGATCGTTTTCACGGTCGCCGAAGACGGCACGGTCGGCACCAAGCGCGTCGAGCTCGGTCCGATCATAGACGGCCTGCGTGTTGTTCGCTCCGGACTCGCGCCTACCGATCGCATCGTCATCGATGGGCTGCCGCGGGCCCGGCCGGGGCAGAAAGTCAAGGCCGAGGACGGCACCATCAAGGCGGCAGCACAATAGGCCATCGCCGGCTGCGCCAAGCGCGGTAACAGGATCAATCGCCATGCGGCTTTCGCATTTCTTCATCGACCGGCCGATATTCGCCGCCGTCATCGCCATTATCCTCACGCTGGTCGGCGCCATATCGTTCCGCGCGCTGCCGATCAGCGAATATCCGGAGATCGCGCCGCCCACCGTCGAAGTGACGGCGACGTTTGCCGGCGCGTCCGCCGAGGTGGTTTCGAAAACCGTCGCCACGCCGATCGAGCAGGAGATCAACGGCGTCGACAACATGATCTACCTGGTTTCGCAGTCGACCGGCGACGGCGCGGTGTCGATCGACGCCGTCTTCAAGCCCGGCACCGACGTCGATCAGGCACAGGTCCTGGTGCAAAATCGCGTCTCTATCGCGCTGCCGCGACTGCCCGTGGAAGTGCAGCATGTCGGCGTCACCGTTCGCAAGAAATCGCCGGATCTGTTGCTCGTCGTGCATTTGATCTCGCCCGACAAGACGCTCGATCAGCAGTACATTTCCAACTACGCCACGGTGAATATCAAGGACGTCATCGCTCGCGTCGACGGCGTCGGCGACACCATCGTGTTCGGCGCGCGCGACTATGCCATGCGCGTGTGGCTCGATCCGGCGAAGCTGCACGGCAGGAGCCTCACCGCCGATGACGCGGTCGCGGCACTGCAGGCCGCGAACGTCCAGGTCGCCGCCGGCGCCATCAATCAGCCGCCGGCAAAATCGCCCGGCGCGTTCCAGATCGCCGTGCAGACGCTCGGCCGGCTTTCCACTCCGGAGCAGTTCGAGGACATCGTGGTGGCGACCGATGCGGACGGCCGCGTCACCCACCTGCGCGACATTGCCCGCGTCGAGCTCGGCTCGCAGGACTACACGGTGAACGCCTATCTCGATAATCAGGTCGCCACCGCCATCGGCATCTTTCAGCGCCCGGGATCGAATGCGCTGGCGACCGCCAATAACGTGCTCCGCACGATGGAGGAGCTGTCCAAGAGCTTTCCCCAAGGCCTGCAGTATCGCGTCGCCTACAATACGACGGAGTTCATTCAGCAATCGGTCAATGAGGTGATCAAGACGCTGTTCGAAGCGGTGCTCCTGGTCGTGATCGTGATCGTCCTGTTTCTTCAGTCGTGGCGCGCGGCAATCATACCCATTGTCGCTATCCCTGTTTCGATCGTCGGCAGTTTCTTCGTCCTGGAGGCCTTCGGCTTCTCCATAAACAATCTGACATTGTTCGGGCTGGTCCTGGCCATCGGCATCGTCGTCGACGACGCCATCGTGGTCGTTGAAAACGTCGAGCGCTATTTGCGCGAGGGCCTTAGTCCGCGCGATGCCGCGCACAAGACCATGGACGAGGTCGGCAGCGCGCTGGTGGCGATCGGTCTGGTGCTCTGCGCGGTGTTCATTCCGACCGCTTTCATCACCGGGATTTCGGGCGCGTTCTATCGGCAGTTCGCGCTGACCATCACCGCCTCGACGGTCATTTCCGTCATCCTGTCGTTGACATTGTCGCCGGCGCTCGCGGCGCTGTTTTTGCGGCCGCACGACCATGAGCCGAGGCGAGGGTTCTGGAAAACGGTCAGCCTGCCGTTCGATGTATTTTTCGCAGGCTTCAACAAAGGTTTTGAAAAGCTCGCCTCGTCCTACGCGGGATTGACGCGGCGGGCGCTGCGCGTATCGGGGCTGATGCTGGTGCTCTATGGTTTGTTCATCGGACTGACCTATTTCGAGTTTTCCCGCACACCATCGGGCTTCATTCCGCAGCTCGATCGCGCCTACTTTATTGCCGTGTTTTCTTTGCCGCCGGGATCGAGCCTGGACCGCACCGACCGCGTCGTGCGCGAAGCATCCGACATCCTGTTGTCGCGGCCCGGCGTCGCCAACACCGTCATGTTCGCCGGTTTCGACGGCGCGACTTTTACCAACGCTCCCAATTTGGGCGTTATTTTCGTCACCTTGAAACCGTTCGAGGAGCGGGTCAAAGCCGGGCTGGCGACGGCGACGATCCTCAACGACTTGCGCGGCCAAATGCAGGTGTTGCGCGAGGCGTCGATCCTTATCCTGCCGCCGCCCTCGGTGCCGGGCATCGGCACCGGCGGCGGCTTCAAGCTGTATGTGCAGGACCGTGCCGATCGCGGCCCGCACGCGCTCGAACAGGCCGTCGCCGCCATCACCGGGCCCGCCAATCGCACGCCCGGCCTCACCCAGGTGTTCACGCTTTTCAACACGTCGACGCCGCAGATCTATGCCGATATCGATCGCACCAAAGCCGAGATGCTCGGCGTGCCGATCACGCGCTTCTTCGACACCTTGTCGACCTATATGGGCTCGACGTTCGTCAACGAATTCAACATCCTCGGGCGCACCTTCCGCGTCATCGCCCAGGCCGACAACGCCTACCGGCTGTCGTTGCGGGACGTCGAGAATTTGCGCACCCGCTCCACCTCGGGCGACATGGTGCCGCTCGGCGCGGTCGCGACCTTCCAAAACGTCACCGGCCCC
>DATHHM010000091.1:0-6994 GCA_035317145.1 Xanthobacteraceae bacterium
TAAGACGTGAGGCAGAAAGATCAGCGCGGTGCCAAAACTGTAATTGGAGACCTGGTCGACGAAGCCGCCGAAGATTCCCATGAAGCGGCGGACCTGGTCTCGCGCGGCGTGGAAAATTCCCGCCGAAGCCCACCCCTGCGAGCCGGCCATGATCGCGTCGTGGCCGTAATCGCGCTTGACGCGTAAAAGCTCGCCGGCGACGAGATCGAGCGCGCGCTCCCACGACACCGGAACGAACGGCTCGCGGCCGCGGCCCTCGCCGTGCCCCGGTCCGGCTTTGAGCCAGCCCTCGCGCACAAACGGTTGCGCGATACGCGTTTTCGAATGCACCGCCGCGGGAATCGCCTCGATCAAGGGCGACGGATCGGGATCGCGCTCGAACGGCCGCACGCCGACGACGCGGCCATCCGCCACCTCGGCGAGAAAGGCGCCCCAATGGGAATGATTGCGGACGAGCTTGGTCATGCAAAGCCATCGCTCCAGTTCGGCTGAATTGTATCATACCGCGCGGCGACGGAATGATGTAAGTTCAAGGCCATGACCACGCGCGAACAGAACGATTTCCTCACGCCCACCGGCCCCGGCACGCCGATGGGCGCGCTGATGCGGCGCTATTGGATTCCGGCGCTGCTGTCGTCGGAAATCTCCGAGCCCGATTGCCCGCCGGTGCGTGTAAAGCTCCTCGGCGAGCGGCTGATCGCGTTTCGCGATTCACAAAGCCGCGTCGGCGTGATGGACGAGTTCTGCGCCCATCGCGGCGTCTCGCTATGGTTCGGCCGCAACGAGGAGAACGGGCTGCGCTGCCCCTATCACGGCTGGAAATACGACGTCACCGGCCAATGCATCGAGGTGCCGTCCGAGCCGGCCGAAAGCGGCTTCTGCAACAAGATCAAACTCACATCTTATGCCTGCGCCGAGATCGGCGACGTGATCTGGATCTATATGGGGCCGCCGGCACAAAAACCGCCGCCGCCGAATTTCGAATGGGCAACCGTACCGAGCGCGCACCGCTTCGTCTCCAAGCGGACGCAAGAATGCAACTGGCTGCAGGCGCTCGAAGGCGGCATCGATTCCGTGCACGTGTCGTTTTTGCACCGCCACGATCTGCGCAGCGATCCGCTCCATGTCGGCCAGGGCGCCGAGTTCACCCGCGAGACCGACGCGCGCTTCGAAGTGATCGAGAGCAAGGGCGGCATGGTGATCGGCGTACGCCGGCCGGCGACGCCGGGCAATCTCTATTGGCGCATCACGCAGTGGGTGATGCCGTTCCACACCATGATCCCGCCCTACGGCGACAACGCGCTCAACGGCCACGCCTTCGTGCCGGTCGACGACGAGAACTGCATGTCATGGTGCTTTACGCACCATCCGGCGCGGCCGCTGTCGGCGCACGAGCTCGAGGTGATGCGCAACGGCGGCGGCATCCACGTCAATCTCATTCCCGGCTCGTTCCGCCCGGTGGTCAACAAAGACAACGACTACATGATCGATCGCCTGGCGCAGAAGCACCACAAGTCCTACTCCGGCGTCAAAGGCATCGCCATGCAGGACGCCGCGATCCAGGAAAGCACCGGGCCGATCCAGGACCGTAGCAAAGAGAATCTGGTCTCGACCGACAACGGCGTGATTATGGCGCGGCAACGCTTGACCAAGGCGGCGCGCGCCGTCGCCGACGGCAAGGAACCCGACGGCATCGATCCCGCAACCCACGCCGTGCGCTCGGCCTCGATCGTGCTGCCGGGAGGCGCTAGTTTCTACGAAGCCGCCGGCGATGCGCTCAAGGCCAAGCACGGCGTGGCGCACGCTTCGGTGTAGTGCCTGTCATCGTCCGCGAAGGCGGACGACCCAGTAATCACCGGCGCCTCAAGCTGGAAGCCATACTACTTGCCCGCGGCCGCGATCCGCGCCGCGATTTCGTCTCGCGACCATCCCGTGAGATTGGCCACGTTGTCCGCCTCGGTCTTGAAACGTTGCGGCAGTGACGCGCGATAAGCCTTGGCGGCCGGGCAGGCCGTCGTCGAGGCCGAGGTGTGGTGCAGGATGTAGCGGCCCTGGAAATTCTCCCGGTCGCTGGTCTCGATGAAATTGAGATCTTCGGGAAAGCTTTTGGCGTCGTAACGCACGTGCAGGCGTGTCACGAACGGGGCGTTACCGTTGCCCGGCACAGGCGAAAAACGGTTGACGACGGTGCCATCGCCGCCATCCCATAGCGCGCCGAGCTCCGTGAGCTCGGCCTTGCTCATCGGCGCGGCGGCGCAAGGATCGCACCAGCCCGTGTCCCAGGCATATTCGACGAAGACGCCGTGCATGTTCTCGCGCGCCACCGCGTGCTCGAAGGTCGCCTTGTAGAAACTGGCGAAGTCGTTCTTGACGAACAGCGGCACATCGACGTCCGACGGCACTTTGACGGTGCGATAATTGCTGGCTTCGATGCGGCCCTTTTTCGTCAGCGCGAAGACGACCAGGTCTTGCGGCCCGTCGGCGTTGACGGTGCCGAGCCGCAGCGGCAGCATGAATTTCGCCGTCTCGTAGCGCACCTGCAGCGGCCGCAGATAAGCGCGGCCGCTGTCCTGCATGCGCTTGAGGTTCACCTTGGCGATGAAGAAATGCATTTTCTGTTTGATGTAGCTGCCGATCACCGGCTCGGCGCCGCTTGGGATCTTGTAGCCGTTGTCGGTCAGCCAGCGGATCAAGCCGTCGCTGTCCTCGGCCGAGAGGATCGAGACGTCATACTCGGCGACGTCGTAACGCGCCTCGACCTTGACGCCGCGATATTCCGGCGCCGGCGCCGGCATCGCCGCCGTCGGCAAAGGGACCCGCTCCGAGCTTAGCGCCATGACGCGGGCCTCTTCGCATGGATCGGGATCGAAATACTCGACCAGCCGCGGCGCGGTGTAGGCATCGAGATGATCGATGGTCTTGGTGTCGACGACGCTGATCTGGTCTTTCTTGATGAAACTCGGCACCGGAATGACGAGGGCGAATTCACTGGGTTCGCCCTCGTAGTCGCTCGCCATGGTGATCGCCGTCTGCTGGCCGTTGCGCGTGAGAACGACCTTGGAGGATTTGTTGAACAGCTTGGCGTCGGCCTGGGCGACGTAGAAGCCGCAGAACGCGCTCGCCGGCCCCGCCGCAACGGCGAGCTGGGCGACAATCGCGGTGAGCGCGACACCCGCCTTCAACCGGGACAGCAATGGGCTCTTCATCGGGAAGCTCCTTGTGGGGTCCATGCGAATCGTTTTGCCGGAATGATCCGGTCGATCAGTAACGTGAGCGGTGAGAGCGCAATCAGCGCCACATAGAGCGCCGGCCGCATTTGCATGAAGAACGCGAGATAGTGCCCGAGCGCCGCCACGCCCAAGGCGAACAGCAGGCGGCCGAGGCGCGAATCCGGCGCCGTTCGCGGATCGGAGATCATGAAGAAGGCGAAGATCAAGAGCGAGCCGCTCTGCAATTGATGCAGCGGAATGGTCAGCGGATCGCCGAGCCACACGGCCCGGGCAAGGAGCAGCGCGGCGTGACTGCCGAGGAAGAACAGCGCGATGTCGGAACGCTGCGCGGCTTGCAGCACCAGGATCGCGAAAAACACCAACAGCGCCGCGAGCCAGACGCTGGTGCCCCATTGGCCGGGCGATATCCAGATGCCGTGTTGCGTGAACAGCAGGACGACGATGGCAAAACCCGCGGGATTCCAGATGTGCTTGCCGTCGATGCGGAAAATGAATTTAGACGCGATGGCGATGACGCCGGCCAGCGCCGGCAGCCACGGCTCGTCGGCGCGCAGCAGCAGGCCCAACGACAAGCCGGTGATCAGCGGCGAGCGCAGGTCGATATTGGGCAAGCCGGCCAGCCGCGAGCAGACGGCCTGCGTCGCCAGCGCCGACAGGATCGCCAGCGCACAGTAGAGCGGCTTCGCGCCGAAATCGATCCAGGTGAAATTGACGAGTAACAACGACGAGAGCGCCACGATCTGAAAGTGGCGCGCATCGGACCACCAGCGTCGCATGGGCGCTCCCTCGAAACCCAAGCCGAGACCCAAACAGAAACCCAAGCCCGCTGATGCTGTGGAACCGCGACGCTGCGATGACCGACCGATGGCCGGATTTGGGCAACACTATTACTTCTTTGTCAGCTGCCGCGCCCAACATTACGTCTTTGTAAGGTGGCTCTCCCGCGGCGCAGCGCGCGTGGTGCGATGCTATCCGCTCCAAAACTCGCGGAATTGCGTCGCCACCACTTGTTCGTAAGCGACCGGCTCAGTGGTGAGCCCGCTCGCCATGGCGAACTTGCTCAAGCCCTCGACTGCCTCCGGTGAAATAGCGGCGTCGTAGAACGGCGCATCGCGCGCGATCAGGCCGGCGATCAACGGCACTTCCTCGGCCGGAAACAAGCGTTCGGCGATTGCCGTCGACAGTGAAGGATCGGCATGAAGCGCTTTCTGCGCCTTCACGATCGCGCGCACCGCGGCGGCGGCGGCTTGCGGATGCTCGGCGATCAGCCGCTCGGTCGTGGTCAGCGCCGCAAAATTGTACCAGCGCGCGCCCGGTGGACCGTCGCCGCGGCGCAGATCGAGATGGACTTTGGCGACGCCGGCCTTCTCGCCAAGCGCGACCCGCATGCCGTTGCCCCAATAGCCGTCGGCAAGATTTTGCCTGATGGCCTCGACACCGGCATGGCCCATGAAGCGACCCGCCTGCGTCGGCGGCGCCGGCACGATCTGCACATCGCCCTGCTCCACGTTCAGCCCCGATTCGGCCAACAGGTGCCGCAGGCCGAGCACCGGCGATTCCATGGACGAGGAAATCCGCAAGCCCTTCAGCGCGCCGACATCGCCGCGCTTGACGTTGAGGTCGGCACGAACAGCCAAAAACCAGTAGGAATATTGCGACAGCGCGCACAGGAGCTTGGCGCCCTTCCAGCCCGGAAACGCGCGGGTCGCCGCATAGGCCGGGCCGCCGAAGAAATGCAACGTGCCGTCGCGCAGCTGCTCCGGTCCGTTCCTCGCCCCGAACTCGCGCATCAGCTCGACGTCGATGCCTTCCTGCTTGAAAAAGCCGAGTTCGGCCGCGGCAACCGCGACAAAATATGAAGGCGAATCCAGATCGGCGACGGAAAGACGGAACATCGAAGCACTCCTGCGGATCTGAGTCAGACTACTTGTTTCGCGCGGCCGACTCAAAGACCAGCTTGACCGCCTTGTTCAGGTCCGGCTTGTCCCTCGATAGATCATCGCCGATGCTGGAGATCTTGGCGAGCATCGCGTCCTGTTCCGCGGCCGGGAGGCTGATCAACTCACCGCCGGTATCGGTCCACGCCTTGCGTTGCGCGGCAAAGAAGTCGTTCGCGAACGGCCCGATCTGCGTCGAGACCGCCGCGGCATCGTCGCGCACGATCCTTTGCAGGTCGCCCGGCAGACCATTGACCCATTTCCTGCTCAGCACGGCGATGATGTTCACCCAAGGCTGCCCTGTCTCCGTGATGTATTTTGCCGCGTCCTGATAGTGCATCGTCGTGTAAACGGTCATGGTGGCGAGCGCGCCGTCGATGGCGCCCTGCTGGATCGCCGGCAGCACGTCACCCAGCGTCATCGCCACCGGCGAGGCATCCATGCGCTTGATCATTTCGAGCTGGAATGGCGAAGCCAGCACGCGGATCTTCGTGCCCTTGAACTCGGCGAGATGACGGACCGGCTTGCGCATGATGACCGAAGATGGACCGACCGCATAAATCCCAACGCCGACCAAGCCCTTGTTCGCGCCCAGGCCCAGCATCAGGTCACGGATCGCAGGATCGTCGATCGTGCGTGCGGCTTGCTCGCGGCTCGTGAACAGGCCAGGTGCGCTCAGCGTCTCGTAGCGCTCGTCGACACCGACCAGGAATTCCGGCGGTCCGATCCAGCCTTGGATCGCGCCGAACTGCGTGCCTTCGATCTGCCGGGGAATGGCGCCGAGCTGGCTCGACGGGTAGATTTCAGCCTTGATCCGGCCGCCGGAATCTTTCTCCACCGCCGCCGCAAAGCGCTTCAGCCATTCGTGCTGGTGATCGTTCACCGTCGCGGTCGAGAGCTTCATCACGATGGCGTCTTCGGCGCGCGATCCCGGCGGCAACGCCAGCGTTGCAAGTATCGCGAAAGCGGCAGCGGCTCGTGAGTTCGCGCTTTTCCAGCCTTGCATGGTCGCTCCCCCTCGATCGGATATGACAGGCATCGATGGCGCGCGCTTGGTGAGCGCTTGATTGCAATCTGCAGCTGTTCATCCTATAGGGGAACTACGTATTTTCCTCTAGGCTTATAGGGCCAGGCCTATGGTCAGCAAAATCGATTGGGAAGACCGCATCGGCCGCCGCCTCAAGCTGCGCGACCTGCACGTCTATTTCGCGGTCGTGCAGTGCGGCAGCATGGCGAAAGCCGCAGCCCAGCTCGGCGTGTCGCAGCCGACCGTGTCGGAGATCATTGCCGACCTCGAGCATACCTTCGGCGTGCGGCTGCTCGATCGCGTCGCGCGCGGCGTCGAGCCGACCATGTACGGCAACGCGCTGCTCAAGCGCGGCATCGCGGCGTTCGACGAATTGAAACAAAGCACCAGGGACATCGCGTTTCTGGCCGATCCGACGATCGGCGAACTGAAGATCGGCTGCGCCGAGTCGATTGCCGCCGCTGTGCTGCCGGCAATCATCGAACGCTTCGGTCAGCAATATCCGCGCGTGGTCGTGCGCGTCGACGATGTGCCTTCTACCGAGCTGACGATGTTGCGCGAGCGCCAGCACGATCTCATCGTTGCGCGCGTGACAAAGCCGCTCGGCGGCGACGACCTCAACGTGGAAACTCTGTTCGACGACCAAATGGTCGTGGCGACCGATAGCCGCAATCCGTGGGCCCGGCGCCGCAAGATTGCGCTCGCCGAGCTCATCGACGAGCCTTGGATCCTATCGCCGCCCGACACCTGGGCTTACTTGCGCCTGGCTGAGGCCTTCCAGGCATTGGGGCTCGCCATGC
>DATHHM010000092.1:0-11999 GCA_035317145.1 Xanthobacteraceae bacterium
CAATCACGATGTCGATGATCGGCGGGGTGGGCGTAGTCGATCCGTTTGTAAAATTGATGGTGAAAGGTTTGCCGGTGTCTTCAAAAAGCTGCGGGATCGGATTGGGGAGATTGAACGGCGGCGGCTGCGTGGAGCTGCCGCCATTGTTGTTGTTATTCAGATTCGACGGATTGAGCGTCCGGAACAGATCGGCGAGCATTTGCTGTTCGAACGCATATTGCGAATTCGTCACCGGCTCGGTCGTCACCAGCGGCGCCTGCCCAACGCCTTGCGGCGTGACGTAAGTGACGTATCCAGACTGCGAGACCGTCACGAGAACGATGGGATTGCCGTTGGCGTCGCGTTGGATAATGCCGTACGCGTCGGTCAGGTACACGTCCCACATGCCGGTGATGCCGGTGCCGATATCGGGGACGACCGCGAAGCTGTAGGTGTGGTCGCCGGCGTTCGCCGTGATCGTGGCGGGTGGGTTGGGCTGCTCTTGCACCACGCCGGTGGTGCCGCGAATGCCCATGGTCGCGACCGGCGTCGCGATCTTCATGTCGCCGGAATGCGCCACCTTGCCGGCGACGAAGGCGAAAGTGCCTTCGACCAGACTGAACAGCGCGCCGTTCGAATTGCTGTTGGCGTCGTACGCATAATCGTTGAGCGCCATGCGCGTATTGGCGACCAGATTGAGCGCGGTGCCATCGGGAAACGAGATGCCGCAAGCCGAACTCGCTCCGGTCTGGACCACGTCGCTCTTGAACACGGCGTCGCCGACATGGAGCGCGACCGTTACGCCGTTGCGCACCACGGAGACATCGCCGACGACTTTTTCGATTTTGCCGATGGCATCGGGCGGCGCGGTGGGCTGCGCCTGCGCATAATGTCCCGGCGTCGGCGAGCCGGCGAGCAGATCGACCGTGTCGGGCGAAAGATGCGCGCCGTTCGGCGCCACCAATGCCGGATGATGCTCGCTCGAGAAGTAGCCTGGAACTAAATGATGCGCACCGTCGCGGCCGGTGAGGACGAGGTCGGGTCCGGCGCGGTGGAACTGTGCGGTGAACAGCAGTTCGGTGTCGGGTACGAGCACCGAATGATCTGAAGACTCATGAAGGATCGCGGACCCACCGGCCCCCAACCCCCCGTGCATCGTGAACCCATGCGCCATTCACGCTCCCCAATCGAGCGAAAAGTCAGAAGACCTCCCCCGAGCCGGCGTGTTGTCAGTCACTGCCCAGAACTTGCCCTAAGTGACTGCGGAATAACGCGTACTCGATGCGGACCGCAGAGGCAAGATTATCCTGAATCAAGGCTTAAATGTGTGGTGCTCCATTGCCAATCGGTGTGGAGTTAGGCACATTTTGAGGCAATCGAAGCCCGCCGACTGTGCCGCACGTCACTGTGCCGTCAGGTGCGAGGTATTCGTGTAGGGAAGAACTATCAGGGAGCGTGTGATGACGAGGAAGCGCAGCCTCTACTTGAGCGTCGCGGCAATCTGCCTCGCCGGCTGTTTTATCTGGTCGCAGCCGCGAGCCGAGACCGCGGTCCCGATCAAAAAGACCGACATCGGCGGCGTGGTGACGAGCGCGAACGGCCCGGAAGCCGGCGTCTGGGTGATCGCCGAGACTCACGACCTGCCGACCCGCTTCGCCAAGATGGTCGTCACCGACGATCAGGGCCGCTACGTCGTGCCCGATCTGCCGAAGGCCAAATATACGGTGTGGGTCCGCGGCTACGGCCTCGCCGATTCGGCGAAGGTCGAAGCCGAGCCGGGCAAAGAGCTTAATCTCAAAGCGGTGCCGGCGGCGAATGCCGCGGAAGCGGCGAAAGTCTATCCGGCGATCTACTGGTATTCGATGCTGAAAATTCCCGGCGCCGACCAGTTCGGCGGCCATAGCGACATTCCCGACAAGGTCAAGCAGACCGACTGGCTCAACGCCATGAAGAACAACGGCTGCATCGGCTGCCACCAGCTCGGCAACCTCGCCACGCGCACGCTGCCGAAGGGGCTTGGCGAATTCAAAACGTCGGAAGAAGCCTGGGCGCGCCGCGTGCAATCCGGCCAGGCCGGCCCGCTGATGGTGAACCTTATTGCCGGCGATCTGGCCTCGACGCCGATCAAATATTTCGCCGAGTGGACCGACCGCATCGCCGAGGGCGAATTGCCCAAAGCCAAACCGCAGCGGCCGCAAGGCATTGAGCGCAACGTCGTCGTCACCACATGGGATTGGGCCGACGACAAGCATTATCTGCACGACGAGATTTCGACCGACAAGCGCAACCCGACGGTCAACGGCTATGGGCCGCTGTTCGGCTCGCCGGAATACGCGACCGATATCATTCCCATTCTCGATCCGGTGAAGAACAGCGTCACCAAATTCCACGCACCGGTGCGCGATCCCGACATGCCGTTCTCGCTCGGCCCGGGCCACGCCGCGGCGCTGAAACCGCTGGCGCCGTCGCCGTACTGGGGCAACGAGCAGATCTGGGACACCCACATCAACAACCACAATTCGATGATGGACGGGAAAGGCCGGCTGTGGCTCGCCGCCGCGTCGCGCGGCGTCAAGGATCCGGATTTCTGCGGCAAGGGTTCCGACCTGATCTCGGCAAAACTGTTCCCGCTGGAGGCGAGCCAGCGGCAGATTGCGATGCTCGATCCGAAGACGATGAAATACACCTTCATCGACACCTGCTTCACCACCCATCACCTGCAATTCGGTTTCGACAAGAACGACACGCTGTGGACGTCGAGCGGCGGCGGCGGCGGTGTGGTCGGCTGGCTCGACACCAAGAAGTTCCTGGAGACCGGCGACGCGGCGAAATCGCAAGGCTGGACCGCGCTCATCGTCGATACTTCGGGCGACGGCCAACGCGGCGAATATACCGAGCCCGGCAAGCCACTCGAGCCGGGCAAGGACATGCGGCTCGGCCAGGTGTTCTACGCGTTGATGCCAAGCCCGGTGGACGGCACGGTGTGGGGCACGCTGCGCGCCAATCCCGGCGCGGTCGTCCGCCTCAATCCGGGCACCAACCCGCCGGAGACGGCGCTCTCGGAAATCTACAATGTCGCGGCGCCCGGCTTCGGTCCGCGCGGCGGCGATATCGACAGCAAAGGCGTGGTCTGGGTGTCGCTCGCGAGCGGCCATCTCGGCAGCTTCGATCGCCGCAAATGCAAAGGCCCGCTCAACGGCCCGAACGCCACCGGCAATCATTGCCCGGAAGGCTGGGCGTTCTACCAATATCCGGGCCCCGGCTTTGAAGGCATCGGCGATAACTCGGCCGAGTCGAGCTATTACACCTGGGTCGATCAGCACAACACGCTGGGGCTGGGCAACGACGTCCCGGTCTCGACCGGCAATCTCAACGACGGCCTGATCGCCTATGCCGAAGGCAAGATGATCACCATGAAAGTGCCCTACCCGACCGGCTTCTACGCCAAAGGCCTCGACGGCCGCATCGACGATCCAAAGATCGGCTGGAAAGGCCGCGGGCTTTGGACCTCAAGCGGCGACCGCACGCCCTGGCACCAGGAAGGGGGTTTGGGCATGACACCGATGGCGGTGCACTTTCAGATCAGGCCGAGCCCGCTGGCGGATTGAGTTCAATTCGTAGGGTGGGCTGAGCGAAGCGAAGCCCACGCGGAGCGCCGCCGAGATCGCAACGCGTGGAGCACGGCGCTCCGCGCCTTTGCCCACCCTACGGTGCCTGAACGGTTGAAAAAACACGGTTTGCAAGAGACCGAAGCATCCATCGCGAATAAGATCAGCCGAGGCACGTTCCCGGCTACGTTTTTGTTAGCATCGCTGATCGCCATTGAAGCCGACATGGTGAGGCTAGAGGACATTTGAGTCATGTTGCCGCCGTTATGGAAAAGTGAAATTCAAAAAGCCATAGAAGAAACTGCAAACGCCGACCACGAGAAGCGGGAGGCCCAAAATAATGATGCAGCCGCCAAGATAACCGCCGCGATTGACGCCCTTAGTAATGCACAGCAGACACAAACCAGTCATGAAGATATAAATGAAAAGATAAATGTAGGACTCGCCATACTGACGATTTTTCTCGTTTTTCTCACGGTCATTTTCACCGGATTGAGTTGGCTCACTTTCCGAGATCAATTGACGGAAATGAAAGCCTCGGCTGAACAAACTAATAAAATCATCGACGCCAACGCCAAACTCGTTGACGCGGCGACCAAGCAAGCCGAAGCCGCCACTGATAATGCCAAAATTGCGCGCGATAACTTCGTAGCTTCGGAACGCGCGTGGGTCGGACCTCGCAACACCAAGACCAACAGCCCGCCAGCCGCCAATCAAGACCTTCCGATTCTGCTCGACTATGGAAACACAGGGAGGGAGCCAGCCATTGAAACCGCTTACGACACAGACGTATTCACGGCTACTGAGGAGGAAGATAGCGCTGGCAAAGTAACCCCGAAGATCAATGCTTTCATTGGAAAATGTAAAATTATGTGGAAGCCCGATCAGGCCGCTGTTATTTATCCTAGCGTCGGTCTCTCGGCAGCTAATTATACTCTCAAGAGGGTCATGGACAAATCGGATATCGACGACGCCGTTATAAGCGGTGCCAAAATTATATTTTTCACCGGGTGTTTCGCCTACAAGACGACTGAAACAATTCACCGCAGTTGGTTTTGTTATTTTTTCAAGGCGGGGAAAACTGACATTGGCAACTGGAACATTTGCCAGACTGGGAATGGCGCTGATTAGAAATATCACTAATGCAACGCCCCAGGCATACCACCACTTAGGACACTTGCCCCAGCGACCTAGGACACTAGGCCGGTTTCGGGCCCCACCTAGGACAGCACCGTAGCGTGCGAATCTTTCTCGCAAAGATTCGTACGCCGCGAGCCGTCGCTTGGATTAGTAGGACGCAAATTAGTCCAGCAATATCAGCACCAAACCGCACCCACTTTCACACGCGCTCCTGTTTTGCTACATTCACGGCATCCTGCTCACGTAAGGGACGTCAACCGGTGACGCCGACTGACGGAGCGGGTGCGGTTCCTGCGGGCGGCGGTTCGTCACTGCCGCTCTCGGGCGGTCCGGGCATCGACCCCGCCGGCATTACGACCGGCGCGCGAGGTGCTTCGGTTAAGCGCGGTGCCAAGGTGCGGGTAACGCCTGCGCACTGCATCGCGTGAAGCGCGGCCTGGATCGAGCTTCGGCAACTGGCCGAGGCAAGCGCCGCGGTGGAGCGCCGAAAGGCGAGCGCGTCCCGTTGGACGCGCGGCCGCGCCCGAAGCGCATTTGGGTGGCAACATCCGATGCGTGGCGTGGCCCCACGGAACAGTTGCGCCTTTTCGGCGCTCCGCCTCCCCTTATTTTTTCGGAGGCAAAAGATTCGTGGCTTTGGTCTGCAAAACTCGGACGCGGGTGCGTCGCGAGAATGAGAGCGCTCGCACCATCCGCCCCCGCGAAGCGGGGGAGGGGGACCACTGGAGCTCGCGCAGCGAGCGAACCGTGGTGGAGGGGGCGCAGGACGCGGAGCTTCGTTGCCGTTGCAAAATAGTGAAAGGAGACAAGATTGATTCACGCAGAGCATGAAATGATTTGTCGAGCTCATCGTCAGCACTCGACCTTGCATTATCGAAATCACGTCACCGCCCGCGCCCCCTCCACCACCCTGCTGCGCAGGGCGGTCCCCCTCCCCCGCTATCGCGGGGGCGGATAAGATTGCGCCGATGATCAGCCCCCTCCTCACCGACCTCTACCAGCTCAACATGGCCCAGGCCTATCTGGACCATGGCGATACCGATACGGCGGTGTTCGAATTTTTCGCCCGCACCTTGCCGGCGCGGCGCGGCTTTCTCGTTGCCGCGGGATTGGAGCAGGCGCTGGATTTTCTGGAGAATCTGAGCTTCTCGGCGGACGAGATCGCCTGGCTCAAAAGCACCAGCCGGTTCAAGCCAAACCTGCTCGATTATCTCGCAAATTTCCGCTTCGGCGGCGACGTGCACGCCATGCCCGAAGGCACGGCGTTCTTCGCCAACGAGCCGATCCTGCGTGTCACCGCACCGTTGCCGCAGGCGCAATTCGTCGAATCGCGGCTGATCAATATTTTGCATTTCCAGTCGCTGGTCGCCGCCAAGGCGGCGCGCATGCGGCTCGCCGCACCCGACAAGGTGCTGGTCGATTTCGGGCTGCGCCGGGCCCATGGCGCCGAGGCCGGATTGATGGCGGCGCGGGCGAGCTACATCACCGGTTTCGCCGGCACCGCCACGGTAGAGGCCGGCGAAATGTTCGGCATCCCGCTTTACGGCACCATGGCGCATTCCTTCATCGAGGCCTTCGACGACGAGATGACGGCGTTCGAAACTTTTGCGCGGGCGCGGCCGGATAATCTGGTGCTACTGCTCGACACCTACGATACCGAGACCGCCGCGCGGAAAGTCGTGGCGCTGGCGCCGCGATTGCAATCGGCCGGCATCACGATCCGCGCCGTGCGTCTCGACAGCGGCGATCTGATCGCGCTGTCGAAGAGCGTGCGCGGCATTCTCGACCAGGGCGGCTTGCGCGACGTGACGATCTTTGTCAGCGGCGGCCTCGACGAGGATTCGCTCGCCGCGTTTGCCCGCGCCGACGCGCCGATCGACGGCATCGGCATCGGCACAGCCATGACGACGTCGTCGGACGTGCCGGCGATCGATTGCGTTTACAAATTGCAGGAATATGCCGGCATCGCCCGCCGCAAGCGCTCGCAGAACAAGGCGACCTGGCCGGGCCGCAAGCAGGTCTGGCGGCGCTACGGCGCCGACGGCCGCATGTCGGACGATATTTTGGCGCTTGAAGGTCACGACAAAGCCGGAGAGCCGCTGTTGCATCTCGTCATGCAAAACGGCCGAAGACTGCAGCCGGCGGAAACCCTCGATGCGATCAGGACGCGCGTGAAGCGCGAGCTCGAGCGCCTGCCGGAGCCGTTGCGCCGGCTGGAATCCGGCACGACCTATCCGGTGGAAGTTGCCGACGAGCTTAAAAAGCTCGCCGCCGAGGTCGACCGCCGCATGCAACAACCAAAGCCATGAGCGCCAACGAGACCGCGACGTTCGGCGACAACGACGTCCTCATCGTGGTGGACGTGCAGAACGATTTCTGCCCCGGCGGCGCGCTGGCGGTGCCGCACGGCGACGAGGTGGTGCCGATCGTCAACCGGATGGCCGCACGCTTCCGCAATGTGGTGCTGACCCAGGATTGGCATCCGCGCGGCCATTTGTCGTTTGCCTCCTCGCATCCGGGCCGGCAACCGCTCGAGACCATTGCGGCGGCTTACGGTCCGCAAGTGCTGTGGCCCGACCACTGCGTGCAGGCGACGGCGGGCGCCGCGTTTCACCCCGCGCTGCAAGTTCCCCATGCCGGCCTGGTCGTGCGCAAGGGCATGGACCGCGCCGTCGATTCCTATTCGGCGTTCTACGAGAACGACCGCACGACGCCGACCGGCCTGGTCGGATATCTGCGCGAGCGCGGTTTTACGCGCGTGTTCCTCGCCGGCCTGGCGTTGGATTTTTGCGTGCGCTACTCCGCCGAGGACGCGCGGCGCGAAGGCTTTGCCGTTTTCGTGGTCGAAGACGGCTGCCGCGGCATCGATATCGGCGGTTCCGTCGCGGCAGCACGCGGCAGCTTCGCCGCGCTGGGCATTCCCTGCCTGCAGATGCGGGAATTCGCTGCCGGCTGATCGCCTATGCGGCACTGCCGCGTGGATTGGCGGAACCTTCCTGCGACGTGGTTGTTGCCGATTTGTAATGGTTTGGAAGGGCTTATCCTCGTTAAGCCGGCCGCACTGCAGCGCGCTTGTGTGCAATGCACAAATTTTCTTGACTCTGGCCGGAAAGAGGCAGGTAATTCACAAAACGGTCACTTTGGCTAAAGCCATGCGCCATCATGCGGCTTCGCCCGCGTCGAGCTTGCCCTCGCTGATGATGCCTTGCCCGGTTTGTGCAGGGCGCATGGTCTATCACGGGCGACGCCCGATCGCCGCCGACGTCGAAGACACGATCTACGCCTGCAAGCGCTGCGGCGCCGAGCTGATCCGTACGTCGGTGTGCAAGACGATAGGGCCAGACACGCTGCGGCCGGCAGCGGCTTAAACCCGCCGTCATTCCGGCCGAGCGAAGCGAGAGCCGGAATCCATAACCACAATCGGTCAAGAAGAAGTCGTGCGGAGACTGTTCTGCATGCACAGTGAATATGGATTCCGGGTTCGCCGCTTCGCGGCGCCCCGGAATGACTAAGCCTGCATCAATTTCATCTGGGTCAGCACCGCGCGGCCGAGCAGCCCATACGGGTTCGCCAGCGTCTCCAGCATTTCGAAATGATTGTAGCCTTCGCCCACCAGAAGCTCGACCGGTTTGGCGGCGGCTTTGACGGCGGCGGCAAAATCGCGCGACTGGCGCTGGAATTCCGGCGTCTCGTAGGTGCCGTAAGTCAGAATGAGCGGCGTGTTGAGCTTGTCGAGATGGCGCATGGCGCTGAGTTTTTGCTCCATCTCGTCGGTGAAGGCCACGTATTTGGAGCGCTTCGACAGCCGCACCGGTTTTAGATCGTACATGCCGCTCGACAAGGTCGCGCCTTTGAGGATGTCGAGCGGCAGCGCGTCCTCCGCCCAATCGTGCGTCACCGTGCAGCCGGCGAGATGCGAGCCGGAAGAGTGGGAGATCAGATGCAGCCGGTTGCGGTCGCCGCCGAATTTTTCAGCGTTGCGATACATCCAGCCGACCGCGCGCCGCACCTGCTCGACCATCGGGAACAGGCTGCCGCCCGCTTCGTCGACATTGGTGAAGTCGAGCACGACGAAATTAGCGCCGGCATGGACGAACGGCTCGGCTAGGCAGGTGAATTCCGCGGCCGTGCCGTTCCGCCACGCGCCGCCGTGAACGAAGATCGCGATCGGCGCGTTCGGCTTCTTGGTGCAATAGACATCGAGCCCTTCGATCGGCGTCGGGCCGTAAGCGAAACGCAATGGCTTACCGAGCCGCACCAGCGCCGCGGCGCTGTTGGCGAGCCGGCGCTTGCCGACCTGGTCGCGGTTCGGTGCGTAGACGATCTGGTCGTAAGCGTCATCGAGCTCTTGCTGGTCCATATTGAGCCAGACGAGCGGGCCTTTGCTTCTCGCCGCCGGAGCGGTCGCGCTCATGTTCATTTCTTCCTCAGTTCTTCAACGATTCACATATTCGACCGACGCGGCAACATCAAGTTGATGAGGCCGGCAACTACGATTCCTGTCAGGACGGCATATCCCCGTAAGACGTTGCCTGCTCCCGCGACGTGCCACGATCCGACTCGGAACTGTCGAAGCAGCACTGCATCTGCAAGCGAAATGCTGCCAGACTGTACCCACATGTACACGAGCGGCGCCATCACGGCAGCGAGCGCGGCAACGCCGAGGCACCACCAGTAGCCTCTTTTTCCAAACCGTACAGATCGTCGGAGTATTATGAGCACACCGACGAGCATAAATAGTCCGAAAAATGCGGCACCGAAGATGAAAAACCAGAATTGCGAGTCTGACATCCGAGAGCAACTCGACGGCTAGCTTCGCTTTATTTATTGCGCCTTAGCCGCCGCAGGATAAACCAGTTCGGCGGCGCGTTCGACGACGCTTTTCGGCGCGGCGTAAGCCTTTGCCAGCATTTTGGCTATCTCGTCGCCGGTCATCGGCTCGATCTCCAGTTGCGTCTTCGCCGCCTCGGCATTGAACTCGGGATCCGCCAGCGTGTCGGCAAACGCCTGGCGCAGCGCCGCGATCCTGTCGGCCGGCGTGTCCGGCGGCGCGGCGAACGGCCGGCCCGCTTCCTGGCGGATCAGGATCAGTTCCATGACCTGTTTGTTTTGCGGGTCTTCGATCAGGTCGAGCGCGCTCGGCACGTCGGGCAGGTCGCGCAATTTAGAAAGCCCCGTCTGCACGATGACGTTGAGCAGATTGTCGGCGATCCAGTGCGGCCGCGACGCCTTCATGGTCGACCACGACAGTCCGCAAATGCCTTCCGCCTCGCCGCGCTCGACCGCCATGCTGAGGCCGGAACTGGTGTCATAGCCGGACACCACCTTGAAACGCGTGCCGATCAAGGCATTGAGCAATTTGGGCACGATCGCGGAATTCGACGTCGCGCCGGCCGCCGCCACGATCACTTCGCGGGCACGCGCATCAGCAATGCTCTTCACCGGACTCGAGTGCCACGTGAAGCAGACATTTTCCAGCTTGCCGATGCTGCCCAGCCAATTGAACCGCAACGCGTCGTAATGGGCGCCCGGATTGCCGAACAGCGGATCCATCGCAGCGCCGTTGGTGAAGGCGCCGATCACCGAGCCGTCGTGCTCGGCGCCGTTGTAAAGCGTGCTCGCCGCGGCAAGCCCGGCCGCTGCCGGCAGGTTCTTGGCGATGATAATCGGATGGCCCGGAATGTGATCCGTCCAATGGCGCGCGAAGATGCGCGCATAGACGTCGTAGCCGCCGCCGGCGCCGCTGCCGACCGGCATGGTGATGGGATGCGATTTGTAGAAGTCTTCGATGGTCTGCGCGTGCGCCGACCACGCCAGCCACGGCATTGCAGCAATCAGAATCGTTCGCGCGAGAAATCTCATCACGAACCAGCCTGCATCGCGCCGGCTTCATCGTGCAGGCCGAAGGCGGTCTGCTGCTCGGCAAATCCGGCGACGGCAAATCTGCCGATCGGCGCGAAAGCGTCGCCGCAATGGTTCGCAAATTCCTGCGACGCCACGATGCTGCGTCCCAATTGGCCGGCGAGTTTTTCCAGGCGTGCCGCGAGATTCACCGCCGGCCCGATGGTGGTGAAATCGAGCCGGTTACCGCTGCCGATATTGCCGTAGAGCACGTCACCGACATGCAGCGCCAGGCCGAAGCGTACGTCCGTCTCATCGTTGGCACCGTGCATCGCTGCGACATTGGCGCGCGCGGCAAACGCGGCCGCGAACGCTTGCGCGCAAACCGGCGCCGCCGCTTCGCCGATCGGGAAGATCGCCAATAGCCCATCGCCCATGAATTTAAGGACTTCGCCGCCGTGCTCGAGGATCGGCGGCACCTGGCAATCGAAATAGCGATTGAGCAGATCGACCAAAGCCTGCGGCGGCAAACGGTCGGCAAGTTTGGTGAAGCCGCGCATGTCGGAGAGCCAGATCGCCGCGTGAATCTCCTCGGTATGGCCGCGGCGGATTTGCCCGGCCAGCACGCGTTGGCCGGCATTCTGCCCGACATAAGTCGACAGCAGAACATTCGCCACCCTGTGCATGGCGCGAATCTCCGCGACCCGGGTCAATGGGATGATAATGGCATCGAGGCTTGCTATTTCAGCGTCGGTAAATCCGCCCGGCTGCAACGTCGACCACGAGGCGAAGTGAACCTCGCCGTTGGTGAAGCGCAGCGGCGAGACCACGTAATCGGTAATGCCCTCGGCGCGCAGGTCGTGCAGGATCGGATAATCAAGCGGACAATCGGCATCGGCGAGCCGGCGACGAAAGGCTTTGCCGGTCGTGGTAACGTATGTCATCGGGCTGTTGCGAAAGACATCGCGATCCAGCAAATCGAAGCTTCCGTCGGTGACGACCGTCCTGGTATCCGGCCGCCAGACGAACCGGCGGCCGACGATCTGCGGATGCAAGGTGCGCACGAACACGACGGCGCGCCACAATGGCAAGCCGCAGGCCGTTAGCCGCTGACAAATTTCGCTCAAGACCTCCTGCGCCAACGGCGTCGACCGCGCGCCGTCCATCAGCCAGTCGACCACCGCTTGCGTGCCGGAGGGGTCCATCGCGCTGTCACGTCATGGATTTTGCAGGCCGTATTTCTTTGCCATCGCCGCGAAGAAGCCGTCGTTCTTCAAGGCATCGAGCAGGCTGCCGTCGATATAATCGCCGACCTTCTGGCTGACATTGGGGAACAGCTTTAGGATGTTCTGCGCGCCCTCCACCGACGGCTCGAGGTTCTGCGGCGATTGCTGCTTGAAATCGTTGTAAGTGATGTCGAGGATTTTCGGG
>DATHHM010000093.1:0-8672 GCA_035317145.1 Xanthobacteraceae bacterium
GCATGACCGGCGTGGTGCCGCCGGAGCAACGCCCGGCGGCCGAAACCGTCTTCATCAAAAACCTCGAGCGCGCCGCGGCGGAAGCGGCCAAGGCAAACATCACGCTGTTGATCGAGCCGATCAATCCGCGCGACCGGCCGGGCTATTTCCTCAGCCGTGTCGAGCATGCCGCCGATATCATCGCGAAAGTCGGCGCGCCCAATGTGCGCATCCAGTTCGATTTCTATCACGTGCAGATTGTTTCAGGCGATCTGCTCAAGCGCTTCGAGAAATTTTTCCCAGTTATCGGCCACGTGCAGGTCGCCGCGGTGCCGACGCGCGGCGAGCCGGACGAGGGTGAGATCAATTATCCCGTCGTGTTCGAAGCCATCGACCGTTCCGGCTATACGGGCTGGATCGGCTGCGAATACAAGCCACGCACGCGCACCGAAGATGGGCTCGGCTGGGCAAAAAAATACGGCGTCGTGCCGAAACGGAGTTGAACATGCGTCTCGAAGGTAAAACCGCTTTGGTCACCGGCGCCGGGTCCGGCATCGGCAAATGCATCGCGGAAACTTATGCGCGCGAGGGCGCGCGCGTGGCGCTCGCCGACATCAATGTCGACGCGGCGAAGGCTGCCGCCCGCGCCATCGGAAACAATGCCATCGCCATGCACTGCGACGTGACCAAAAAAGCCGATTTCGCCGCGGCGGTGGCCGAGACGCTGTCCGCGTTCGGCGGGCTCGATATCCTGGTCAACAATGCCGGCACGACCCATATCAACAAGCCGATGATGGAGATCGGCGAGGAGGAGTTCGACCGGACTTTTGCCGTCAACGTCAAAGGCGTGTTTTTGGGCTGCCAGGCGGTGGTGCCGGTGTTCCGAAAAGCCGGCGGCGGCGTCATCATCAATATCGGCTCGACGGCGGCGATTAGGCCGCGACCCGGCACGTCGGCCTATGCCGGCACCAAAGGCGCGGTGCACACCATCACCAAGGGGCTCGCCGGCGAACTGGCCGAAGACAAAATTCGCGTCTGCGCCATCGCGCCCGTTGCGACTGAAACACCGCTGTTGCCGAGTTTTTTGGGCCCAAAGCCGGGCCAGCGCGAGAAATTCGTCGCCAGCGTTCCACTCGGCCGTCTGGCGCTGGTGCAGGATATCGCCAACGCGGCGCTGTTTCTGGCGTCGAAGGACGCGGAATTTTTGACCGGCAATATTGTTGAAGTCGATGGCGGACGGTGCGTGTAATTCGCAGGCCCGCGCAGGCCAAACAGGGTTTCAGTTTGAAGTTCGGGATACCGTGCGAGGCGGATCGGTTTCTGTGAGCCCATCTCGTCCGTGAGCGAACGCCGTACGAAGGGCGCCCTCTATCTGGACGCGCATGTAATCGGCTTTGTGTTCTTCGGAGAGCCGTAGGCCCATGCTGACGATCCGCCCGGCCTCGAATTTTATCCACTCGGAGAAGTTCATTTTTGAATGCTCCGCAAGCCGCGCTGTGCTCAGCGCAAAACATATCAGGAAACATGACGACAAACAGTCGTCAGCTTTGCATCCCCCAGCGCCGCACCGTCGCGTTCTCGATAGCGCGGAAGATCACGCTCTCGACGAAAAGTCCGATGAGGATGACGGTGAGCAGGCCGGCAAACACGTTCGCGGTTTCCAGTTGATTGCGGTTCTCGAAGATGAACCAGCCGAGGCCGCCGGAACGCGAGCTGGCTCCGAACACCAGCTCGGCGGCGATCAAGGTGCGCCAGGCAAAAGCCCAGCCGATTTTCAGGCCGGTGAGGATCGACGGAAACGCGGCGGGCACGAGGAGCCGCATGACATAGGACACGCCGGTCAGCCCGCAATTCTGCCCGGCCATGCGCAAGGTCGGACTGACGGAGAGAAATCCGGAATGGGTGTTGAGCGCGACCGCCCACAGCACCGAGTGCACGATGACGAACACGATGCTGAAGGCGCCAAGGCCGAACCACAGCAGCGCCAGCGGCAACAGCGCGATCGCCGGCAGCGGATTGAACATCGCGGTCAAGGTCGACAAAAAATCGGTGCCGACGCGGGTCGATACCGCAAGCGTGGTGAATACGCCGGCGGCGACAAGCCCGATCGCATAGCCCATGCCGAGCACGCGCAGCGATGTCAGCGTGCGGTCGATCAGCACGCCGTGCGCGGCGGAATCCCAGAACGCGGCGAGCGTGTCGCTCAGCGAGGGAAACAGCAGGGGATTGTCGAGGATGCGGGCGTAAATCTCCCAGGCGGCGGCGAGCACGGCAATCACCACGAGGCGCCGCACCAAGGTCAGATTGGTGAGACGCTCAATAAATGTCAGCGGACGGGCGACGTCGCCGATCTTGCCTGTCGTTTCCAGCGCGAATTGCCGCTCCGGACGCAGCGGCGGCAACGGGCGAACCGTGCGATCATCCATGATGCGCCTCGTTGGCCAGCGCGGTTTCGATCCGGTCGGAGAACAGCAAGCCATGAATGCGGCGGCTGAGCAGCTCGAACGGTTGCGTGCCGAGATCGGCAAAACCGAGATGCCCGGCATTGAGCTCGGCTTTCACCTGGCCCGGATGCGGCGACATCACCAGGATGCGGTTGCCGATCAACAGCGCTTCGTCGATCGAATGGGTGACGAAGATCACCGTGAAGCCGACATCGTCCCACAGCGCGACCAGCTCTTCCTGCATCTTGCGCCGGGTCAGCGCATCGAGCGAGGCGAACGGCTCGTCCATCAACAGCACCGCCGGCTCCATGGCGAGCGCGCGCGCAATGGCGACGCGCTGCTTCATGCCGCCGGACAGCATGTGCGGATAGGTGTCTTCGAAGGCGCCGAGATTGACCTTGGCGATGACTTTTCGGGCCTGCTCGCGCGCGGCGGCACGCGACATGCGGTGGTTGACCAGGAGCGGAAACATGACGTTGCCGAGCACGGTCTTCCACGGCAACAGCTGGTCGAATTCCTGAAACACCATCATGCGGTCGGAACCTGGCCGCTCGATCGGCTTGCCGGCGAGATGGAACGAGCCCGACACCGGCGGCAAAAAACCGGCGATCGATTTCAGCAGCGAGGATTTGCCGCAGCCCGACGGGCCGAGCAACACGTAGCGGTCGCCCTGATGGACCTCGAACGAAACCTTCCAGGTCGCGGTGACCAGATGATTGGTGGTCTTGTATTGCAGCGTGACCTCGTCGGCGACCAGCAACGGCTGGTTCGCAACCAGCGGCCGGCCGTGTTCCGTGCCGTTCCCCGCCGAATCGGTCATAATTTCCCTTTTGGGCATCCGCCCTGGTCGCGCCGCAGCTTCCGGCGAGCCTAGCCGCTGGTGTATGATCCGCTCAAGGGAACGGACGGATTTTTGATGTGGGGTAGAAAGCGCAAATCCGACGCGCCGGACGTTGTCGCCGCGCCGCCGTCGCCGCTGACGCAGGCGATGCATCAGGCGCGCGTCGAGGCGGCCGAACGCACCAGCGTCGTCGTCGACCTGCGCGATGCCGAAGTCGCGCGCCTCGAGCTTTTGAACGAGGCGCTCGATCCGCTGTTTGCCGAACTGCCGCCCGAGGTGGAGCTGTTCGACCGCGGCATCAGCCATGGCGACACGCCGCGGCTGTGGATCGACTCCGTCGCCCATATCGTTATGGGGCGCGACAAGCGGGCCTACCGCTTTCTGCACGACACCCGTGTCGGCCGCCGCGTGCTCGCCGAGTCCCACGAAATCCCGGACATCGTGCAAGCGGTGACCTCGTATGTCGCGCGCCGCCTGGTGGAACGCCAGCGCGCGCTTGACGAGGATCCGGAATTCATCACGCGGGTCACCCGCGGCGAAGCCGGACGCGCGCCGCGCCGCCGCCGTTGGCGCACTTTTGGCACGCTGGTGCTCGGTTTCGTGCTGGGGATCGTGACGCTGATCGCGGTCGCGCTGATTTTCGCGTCAAAGTCTTAAATGAGCGTCTGCCGTACGACCTCGCGCATGGTTCCGTCCGCATCGCGTTCGTGCGCGATCATTTCGCAGCTCCATTTTATCAGCGAGCCTTCGATACGGAATAAGTTGTAGCCGGCGGCGTTTTCATCGCCGTGCTTGCCGCGCGCCGACGCCGACGGCACGCCGACCGCGGGGATTTTTTTCTGCGGCCCGTCGAGCCAGACCACCGCGCGGCGGTGGTCGTGGCCGTGCAGCAAAAGCTCGGCGCCTTGATCGGCCAGCACGCCGCGCAAGTCCGCGGCATCGACAAGGCGCCGCAGATAACGTTGCCGCGACGTCAGCGGCGGATGATGAATGAGCACGATGCGGAACGAGCCGCGTGTCGGATCGAGGATTTCCAATAACCGCGCCAGCTGCCGTTTGCCGAGCCGGCCGGTCGCCAGCAACGGCGCCGTCGGCAATGCCGTCGACAGTCCGATCAAGACGACATTGCCGCGCCGGCGCACGAACGGAAAGCGGTCGAGGCCGTCGTCGCCGCGCATGTAATCCGCCCAGTATTTTGCCGGCGCTTGCTGGACGCTACGGACATAGATGTCGTGATTGCCGGGAACCAAGGTGACGTCGCGGGGGGAGCCAAGCGTTTGCAGCCAGCCGCGCGCCCGATTGTACTCGTCGGGCAGCGACAGATTGACCAAGTCGCCGGTCACGGCGATGTGGTCAGGCGCCTCAGCTTTCAGGTCGCGGATGGTGGCGTCGAGGACGTCGGGACGATGGATTTTCTTGCGGCCGCGATGCCAATTGATATAGCCCAGCCCGCGCTTGCCGATGAGCTCGGGCAGCGCCGGCCGCGACGCAAGGTGCCAATCGGACAGATGGGCGAGCGTGAACATGGCCGCATCATGCTACGCGAAATCTTGAGAAAGCGTGCAGCCGCGTCACGAGCTGCCGATCAGGATGCCGGCAGCGAACACCAGCACGCCGCCGACCACGACCTGGAAGGCCGCTTGCAGGAACGGCGTATCCATATAGCGCATGCGGATCCAGGAGATCACGGCGAGCTCGATGGCGACGACGACGAAGGCGAGCGAGGTGGCGACAAAGAAATTGGGAATGAGGTAAGGCAGCGCATGGCCGAGCCCGCCGATCGCCGTCATCGAGCCGGTCACGACGCCGCGCACCACCGGCGCGCCGCGGCCGGTGAGCGAGCCGTCGTCGGACAAGGCCTCCGCGAAGGCCATGGAGATGCCGGCGCCGATCGCGGCCGCGAGCCCGACCAGGAAGGTCGACCAGGTATTGTGGGTGGCAAACGCCGCGGCGAACAGCGGCGCCAAGGTGGAGACCGAACCGTCCATCAGTCCGGCCAAGCCCGGCTGGATGTATTGCAGCATGAACAGCCGCTTGGCGGTCTGGTCCTCGCTGGCGCGCGCTTTCGGCGAAATCTTGTTGCCGAGTTCCTGCGCCAGCTCTTCGTGCTTGTCCTCTTCGGCGGCGAGTTTGGTCAACAGGTCGCGTACGGCGCCGTCTTTCGCCGTTTCCGCGGCGCGCCGATAAAACCGCGCCGTCTCGAGCTCCATCTCCTCGGCGAATTTGCGCGTGTCGTCGATGGCCAGCGGACGGTTGAGCCAGATCGGGCGGCGCTCGACAAAGCCTTTGACGTTCTGGCGGCGGATCAGCGGCAAAAAATCGCCGAATTTCTTGCGGTAAAGATCGAGCAGCATGTCGTGATGGCCGATCTCCTCTTGCGCCATCTTGTCGTACATCGCCGCCGTGTCGGGATAGGATTGGCGCAGCGCATCGGCGAAGGAACGGTAAATGCGGTTGTCTTCGTCTTCGTTCGAGATGGCGAGCGCCAGCACTTCCTGCTCGCTGAGTTCGGCAAAGCGTTTCACGGGCTATCCCTCGTGCTTTCGGTCGGCGCGGCGGCCGCAGGCCGGATCGAAGCATATTAGAATGCTTCTAATCTTGTGCCCAGCGCGGATTTGGCCATGAATTTCGACGCCCTTCGCCGCCGCTTCGAGCCCGTCACCCGGCGGGTGCTGCATTTCTATTGGCGCTTTTCGCGCGGCCTGACGCTCGGCGTGCGCGCCGTCGTCATCGACCAAAGCGGCAAGGTGTTTCTGATCGTGCACAGTTACGTTCCCGGCTGGCATTTGCCGGGCGGCGGCGTCGAGACCGGGGAAACGGCCACCGTGGCGTTGGCGCGCGAATTGCGCGAAGAGGGCAATATCGAACTGGCCGATCAGCCGACGCTATTCGGCGTCTATTTCAATCGCCGCATTTCGCGGCGCGATCACGTCGCGCTTTATGTCGTGCGTTCTTTCCGCCAGGACGCGCCGCCACAGCCGAACTACGAGATCGTGGCTCACGGTTTCTTCGCGCCCGACGCGCTGCCGCCCGAAACGACGCGTGCGACGCGAGATCGCATCGCCGAGGTGTTGAGCGGGCGCAAGCCCACGGAGCTTTGGTAGTCGTCTACGCGAACCGCCCGCGATCGTGCGGCAGCGTGAAGTCAAGCAGCGGGCCGATCGGCACGATGCCGGTCGGATTGACCTTAAGCTGGCTGCCGTAATAGTGCCGCTTGATCTGCTCAAGGCTCACGGTCTCGGCGATACCCGGCACCTGATAGAGATCGCGCAGATAGTTCGACAGATTGGGATAATCGGCGATGCGCCGCAGATTGCATTTGAAATGGCTGTAATAGACCGCGTCGAAACGAACGAGCGTGGTGAACAGTCGCCAGTCCGCTTCGGTGATCGCTTTGCCGGCAAGATAGCGCTGGCGCGATAGCCGCTCTTCCAGCTGATCGAAGGTCGCAAAAATGCCGCGCGCCGCTTCTTCGTAGGCATCCTGGCTGGTGGCGAAGCCGGCGCGATAGACGCCGTTGTTGACGGTCGGGTAGACGAGGTCGTTGATGCGGTCGATCTCGCCGCGCAGTTCGGCCGGGTAATAGTCGGTGCGCACGTTGGTGAACGCCTCGAACGCCGAATTCAACATACGTATGATTTCGGACGATTCATTATTGACGATGGTGTGCTGCTTCTTGTCCCACAGCATCGGCACCGACACGCGGCCGGTATAGTGCGGATCGGCGAGGAGATAGACTTCGGCCAGCGTCTTCTTGCCGTTGACGCTGTCGGGCGTGCCACCCGTTCCACCGCCGAATTCCCAGCCGGTCTTGCCGTAGAGCGGCTCGGCGAGCGAAACCGAGATGACATTGTCGAGCTGCTTGAGGCTGCGGAAGATCAGCGTGCGGTGCGCCCACGGGCAGGCCAGCGAGATATAAAGATGATAGCGGCCGGCTTCGGCGGGAAATCCGCCTGTGCCGTTCGGACCCGGACTGCCGTCGGGCGTAATGAAATTGTGGTAGGCGGTATTGGGCCGGACAAAGCGGCCGTTGGTGGTGCGCGTAACATCCTCTTGCCAGACGCCGTCGACGAGCAGGCCCATAATGATCTCCGCTGCTGCAAAACCCTATTTAATCATTCCGCCGGCCGGCGATAGGGCAGCGTATTGCCATGGCGGTCGCGCTCCCGCTGGACCTCGGACAATCGAGATGCTAGGCGCGGCGCGATGAACGATCTGGCGCTCACCATCCTGCCCGAGACCGCCGACGACGCGCCGGCGATCGACCGCCTGAACGAGCGCACGTTTGGGCCCGGCCGCTATGCCAAAACCGCCTACCGCCTGCGCGAGCAGGTGGCGCATCGGCTCGACGTCTCGTTCACCGCGCGCACCGGCACGCTCCTGGTCGGCTCGGTGCAGCTGTCGGCCATTCGCATCGGCGACACCAAGGCGCTGCTGCTCGGCCCGCTGACGGTCGAGCCGGCGTTCCGCGAGCGCGGCGTCGGCCAGGCCTTGATCGAGCGCGCGCTCAAGGACGCGGCCGCGAAGGGCCACAAGCTCGTCATCCTGGTCGGCGACGAGCCGTATTACGGCAAATCCGGCTTCAAGCGCGTACCGCCCGGGCGCGCCGTCATGCCCGGCCCGGTCGATCCGGCGCGGCTTCTGGTCGCCGAGCTTATTGATGGCGCCTTTGAGGGCGTGTCAGGCCCAGTGCGGCCGGAGTGGGAAGCTTCGTAGCCTGGGGTGAGCGCAGCGAAATCCGGGAATCGGCATCCCGGGTTTCGCTGCGCTCACCCCGGGCTACGAGTACCGCAGCAACTCCTGCCGCTCGCTCATCCAAGCCTGCTCATCCGCAATAGCCAGCGCGTCCAAGTCTGCCGGCGTCGCGCACGCATCGTCCACCCATTCGCGCAGCAACGGGCTGCCGTTGATGACGTCGATGGCGAGCTTGCCGTGCTCGTACTCGTAGGCAAAATCGCGCCATAGCGGATAGTGCGGATACAAACGGCGGATTGCCTTGAAGGCGAGCGCCTGGATGCGCCATGGCTTAAAGGCGTGGTGATCGTAAGCAGGACCTTCGGTGTGGATCTGCACGCCGTGACAGAGCTTGCCGACGTGCTTGTGAAACGTCGGCTCGAACCAGCAATCGCGCAAGACGCAACCGCGCAGCCATTGCGGCGCCAGCGCATGCATGTCCTTTATGACCTTGCGCGCATCGATATCGGGAGCGCCGAACACTTCGAGCGGCCGCGTGGTGCCGCGTCCTTCGGAGAGCGTGGTGCCCTCGACCATCACGGTGCCCGCATAGGCGCGCGCCATCCAAACATTCGGCGCGTTGGGGCTGGGATTGATCCACGTGCGTTCGCCGAGCGGCCAGCCGAATCCCGGCGCGGCGTCGGGCTGCCATCCGTCCATCGCGACGACACGAT
>DATHHM010000094.1:0-11192 GCA_035317145.1 Xanthobacteraceae bacterium
CGGCTTTACCGTGCTGGGCTGCGGCTGACTGCCGGGAGGTGGCAGCGGCGCAGGTTTCACCGATGCCGGTCCCGGACCGTTCTGTGGCGGCGGCGGCGACCCCGGTTTCACGAAGGCATTCGACGGCGGTGGGGGCGGCGGCGGAGGCCCGCCCGGTCCGGCACGCGGCGGTGCCGGAAGCGGCGCCAAGGTCGAGGGGCCGGCGCCCGGTGCCGGACGGAATCCCGCTCCAGGCGGCGGGCCGGGCGGCGGCGCGTGCGTCACCGCGGTCGGCAGCGAGACGCGCAGTTCTCGTCCTCCTGCCGCTCCGCCGGGTGCTCCCGGCGGCGGCCCACGGAATTCGACACCGCGCGGCGGCCGCACGAAAGCGGGCACGGCGGGGCCTGCCGGAGTCGGCAGCGAGAAGCGTTCGCGCTGCGGCGGTGGCGGCGGCAGCACTGCGAATTCGCGCGGCCGCGGCGGCAGGAAGAACAGCGGCGGCCGCGGTGGCGGCGCGTAGCGCGGCCCGGCAAACATGATGACCGGCTGGTCGACATAGCCGAGTTCGTACGGCGGCGGCGGCGGCACGCCGAAATCGTAATAGGCGAAATCGGGCGGCGGGTCGTAGGCCGCCGCGAGCATCGCCAGGCGCCGCCGTGCATCCCAGACATGGGGCCCGTTCGGATAGCGGCGCAGATACGACCAATAGGCTGGCGGCGTGTCGGCGATCACGGCGCGGCGCCAGATGATCGCCTCGCGGCGCACCGCCAGCATGCCGCCGATGCGCTCGGAGTACGGGCTGTTCGGATAGATGGCGAGGAATTGCTCATAGCCGTCGATGGTGTCGCGATCCAGCGCCGCGGCGTAAGCGTCGTCGACGTTCGGAAAATCGCGAATCGATTTCGCGCGCACGTCGACGATCGGCATGACGTTGGGCGGTGGCGGCGCGCCCGCGGCGAGTTCCGTCATAAAGAACGGGCCGTCGATCTGCGAAGCGTACCAGGGAATTTCGGCGCCCTGGGTGAGATCGCTGACGCGCAGGCGCAGCCGCGCGAACAGATCGTCGAGGCCAAGCCCGCCGGCCGCGATCATTTCCGTAAGCGACGTCGCGTAAGCGCCGTACGGACCCTGCTCGTCGGGAGCGACCGTGCCCGGCGCGGCGTTGAACGCGATCGCCATGCTGCGCATCGGCTCGACCAGCGCCAAGCCGCCGGCCAGCGGCTGATTGCCGCCGCCGAACGGATTCTGCCGCGCGGCGTCGAGAATGACGATCTTGACGCGCCCCGGCAGCGACGCCAGCGGTTGGGTGAAATCCGAGATCCGGATCGCCTGCAGCGGAACGTCGACGTCGCGTTGGATATCGGCGTCGACCGGAACGAAATAATTCTCGCCATTGAATTGCAGACCGATGCCGGCGAGATAAACGAGCGCCACCGCATCCGGTCCGGCGGCCGACACCTGGCCGATGAATTCACGGAAGGATTCCCGCAGCGTCGTCTGATCGAGGTTGCGCGCGCCGGTGACCGTGAAGCCGGCGGACTGCAGCGCGTCGGCGAGGAGCCCGGCATCGTTGGCGGACGTGGCAAGTTTCGCCGCCCGGTATTCGTCGTTGCCGATCACCAGCGCGAAGCGCTGTTCCGCCGCTTGGCTTGCCTGCTCACCCAGCGTCAACGCCAGGATGACCAGCAGCCACAAGGCTGCCGCCCGCGCGAATTTTGTCATTCCGATCTCCCGGATGTCCCGTCGAGGGCTGGTCAATGTCCCGATCCGATTCGCCGCCAATTGACGCTCGGCCGACTTGAAGCTTGTTCCACAAGCATCCTGCCGATCAATAGGTCCAAATAATGTCAGGAGCGGAGATTTGCTCGCTATTTGCCGCAGCGGTCCAAATCTTTTTGCTTGTCATGGTCATGGCGCCGGCTGCGCCGATGATGGCGATATGTCAAGAATGGGTAGGGCAGTCGTGAAAGTTGCAATTGCGTCCGCGTCTGCGGCGCGCTAAGAACCATCTAACAAACGATTTCTTAACTTGACTTGCCTTAGGTGCGGCCCTGTCGGCAAGTTATGGCTCGACAACAATCGTCGTGATGACTATCCATCATGATCACATCCTATCTGGTCACTTTTCATCCACTCCCGTAAGGGATACAAACTGTCTTTGTTGAAAGGGAGGTTTTATGGCCAAGAGACCAAAAAAGCGGCGCGCGTGGACTGCAGGCGAGCTCCGTGATCTGAAATCGATGGCACGCAAGAAGACGACGGCGGGCAGAATTGCCAAGAAGCTGCGCCGGTCTGAAGGCGCGACGCGGCAGAAGGCGTTCAGCATCGGGCTGTCACTCGACTCCCGTTCCTGATCTAACAACAGCAATTCAAGCTTCTTAAGTAGCGGCATCGACCGAGGTCCTTAGGCCTCGGCCGGTGTCGTAATACTTCTTTTGCAGCGATGAGTTGCGCGAGTCGGCGTTGCCAGCGCCGCGCGATGGCGGCTGGGCGTTCGCCGCCGTCGGCGTCATAGGAATATTTCCGGCGATATTTCTGGAAGCCTGGTGCGCGATCCCGCGCCGGTTCCGGCTGTCCGCGGTCGGTCGCGGCCGCCTGCCGCCGCCGTTAACTAATGGCGATGAACCGGCCCCACTGCTCCGTTAACTAAGGGTATGATAATCCCGGCACTCTTGCTCGGGGCCTGTCGCATCGTAGCGCTTTGTGCATCCGCGGCCCGTCTTTTGCAGGCCGGAAGTGGTTTTGGGCCCCTTAACGGTGGTACGCAGCCCTGATGGCTTCATCCCTCGGTCCGCTTCGCCAGGCGCCGGCAGGTTCCGAACTTGCCGCGGCGCTGATTGCGTGCCGGCGGGCTTTCATCGCCATCGCCGTGTTCAGCGGCGTGAGCAACCTGCTGATGCTCTCCGGCGCGCTGTTCATGCTGGAAATCTACGACCGCGTGCTGCCGAGCCGCAGCGTGCCGACGCTGATCGCGCTGGTGATCCTGGTCACCGGCCTCTATGCGGCGCAGGGCGTCATCGAAACCATCCGCAGCCGCATCCTGGTGCGGGTCGGCAACAGCCTCGACGAGGCGATGAGCATGCGCGTCTATGACGCCGTCGTGCGGCTGCCGCTCAAGGCCGGCAGCAGAGCTGAAGGCGCGCAGCCGATCCGCGACCTCGATACGGTGCGCGGCTTTCTGTCCGGTGTCGGCCCGGTGGCATTGTTCGATCTGCCGTGGATGCCGGTCTACCTGATCGTCTGCTTCGTGTTTCATACCTATCTCGGTCTCACCGCGCTCGCCGGCGCGATCATTCTGGTCACGCTCACGGTGCTCACCGAATTGAAGACGCGGCGGCCGACCCGCACCGCCACCCAATTCGCGGCGGCGCGCAACGCGCTGATGGAGGCGAGCCGGCGCAACGCCGAAGCGATCACGGCCATGGGCATGGTCGGCCGCATCGCGCAGCGCTGGGGCGACCTCAATCGCAAATACGTGGCGTCGAGCCAGGCTGCCAGCGACGTCGCCGGCGGTCTCGGCGCGATGTCGAAGGTGCTGCGCCTCTTGCTGCAGTCCGCCATTCTCGCGGTCGGCGCCTGGCTGGTGATCAATCAGCAATCGACCGCGGGCATCATCATCGCCGGCTCGATCCTGGGCGGCCGCGCGCTGGCGCCAGTCGATCTTGCGATCGCCAATTGGCGCGGCTTTGTCGCCGCGCGGCAAAGCTGGGCGCGGCTGGCGAATTTGCTGGCGCATCTTCCGGTACAGAATGCACCGATGCCGTTGCAGCCGCCGGCGCGCACGCTGGTGGTGCAGGGCGCGGCCGTCGCGGCGCCGGGCGGCCCGACGATCGTCTGCCAGGACGTCAATTTCTCGCTGACCGGCGGCAAGGCGCTCGGCGTGATCGGGCCGACGGCGTCGGGCAAATCGTCGCTGGCGCGCATGCTGGTCGGGGTGTGGTCGCCGGTGCGCGGCAGCATCCGGCTCGACGGCGCCAGCATCGACCAATGGGCGCCGGAGGCGCTCGGCCGCCACATCGGCTACCTGCCGCAGGACGTCGAATTGTTTCCCGGCAACGTGGCGCAGAACATCGCCCGCTTCGAGGATCCGCCGCATCCGGAGGCCGTGCTTGCAGCAGCCCAAGCGGCCGGTGTCCACGACCTCATCGTCAATCTGCCGCAAGGTTACGAGACCAATGTCGGCGACCACGGCAATGCGCTCTCGGCCGGCCAGGCACAGCGCATCGCGCTGGCGCGCGCGCTCTATCGCGATCCGTTCCTGATCGTGCTCGACGAGCCGAACTCCAATCTCGACGCCGAAGGCGACGAAGCGCTGACCCGCGCCATTCTCGGCATCCGCGCCCGCGGCGCCATCGCCGTGGTGGTGGCGCACCGGCCTAGCGCCATTGCCGGCGTCGATTACATTCTGGTCATGGCCAAGGGCCGCCAGCAGCAGTTCGGGCCGAAGGAGGAGATCCTCAACCGCGTGATCCAGCCGACGCCGCCGCCGCGGGCGTTGAAGGTGGTGCCGGAAAAGGGTGGGCCGGCATGATCGACAAGCTCCGCAACCTCAAGTTTCCCGATCTGAAAATCGGTCGTCTCGAGCTCGGCAGTCCGTCTTCGAGCTCCGAGGTTTCGATCCGAAAGCACATTGTCATCGGCAGCGTGGTGGTGGCGGTGCTGGCGCTGGGCTTGGGCGGCTGGGCTTCGACCGCGGAAATCTCCGGCGCCCTGATCGCGCCGGGCAGCATCGTCGTCGATTCCAACATCAAGAAGGTGCAGCACCCGACCGGCGGCGTCGTCGGCGAGGTGCGCGTGCACGACGGCGACCGGGTCAAGGCCGGCGATATTCTGATCCGGCTCGACGAGACCGTGACGCGCGCCAATCTCTCGATCGTCACCAAGGGCCTCAACGAGCTCTATGCGCGCAAGGCCCGCCTCGGCGCCGAACGCGACGGCGCCGACACCATGGCGGTGCCGCGCGAGCTTGCCGGCAATATCGACAATCCGGACGTCAAGGACGCGATGGATAGCGAGCGCAAGCTGTTCGAATTGCGGCGCACCGCCCGGCTCGGGCAGAAAAATCAGCTGCAGGAGCGCATCAAGCAATTGCAGGAGCAGATTACCGGGCTCGTCGCCCAGCAGGAGGCCAAAGCCAAGGAGCTCGGCTTCATCGCCCAGGAGCTCACGGGCGTGCGCGACCTTTGGCAAAGGAATTTGGTCCAGCTCAATCGGCTCACCGCGCTCGAGCGCGACCAGGCCAAGATCGAGGGCGAGCGCGGCGCGCTGATCGCCAATGCTGCGGAGGCCAAGGGCAGGATGGCCGAGATCCAGCTGCAGATTCTCCAGATCGATCAGCAATTCACCAGCGACGTCGCCAAGGAATTGCGCGAGACCGACAGCAAGATCGGCGAAGCCGTCGAGCGCAAGGTGACGGCCGAAGATCAGCTCCGCCGTATCGACATCCGCGCGCCGCAGGACGGCACCGTGTTCCAGTCGACCGCAAATACGGTCGGCGGCGTCATCGCTGCCGGCGACCAGATCATGCTGATCGTGCCGGAATCCGATTCGCTCTCGGTCGAGGTCAAGGTCGAGCCCAAGGACATCGATCTGGTGGCGTTCAACCAGCCGGTGGTCTTACGCTTCTCCGCCTTCAACCAGCGCACGACGCCGGAGCTCAACGGCACCATCTCGCGCGTCGCGGCCGATACCAACGTCGACCAGCGCACCGGCCAGAGCTACTATCTGGTGCGCATCTCCATCGACGCCGACGAGGTCGGGCGCCTCGGCCAGGTCAAGCTGACGCCGGGCATGCCGGTCGAAGCCTTCATCCAGACCGGCGACCGCACGATGGTGGCCTTCCTGATCAAGCCGCTGCGCGATCAGCTGATGCGGTCGTTCCGCGAAAAATAATATAAGCTCACGCCGTCATTCCGGGGCCGATCGATCATGAAGACGCTAGCGCGCTGGGCGCGACAGTTCGGTGTGGCGCGGGCGGTGTGCGTGGTGCTGCTGTTCGCGCTGGTCGCGCTGCGCGCCGTCGATCCGCAACCGCTGCAGGAAGTGCGGCTACGCACCTTTGATCTGTTCCAAGTGCTGCATCCCCGCGAGCAGCAGGGCTATCCGGTCGCCATCGTCGATATCGACGAGCCGAGCCTGAAAGCGATCGGGCAGTGGCCGTGGCCGCGCACGGTGGTGGCCGATCTGGTGACGAAGCTGAAGGAGCAGGGCGCGGTCGTCATCGGCTTCGACGTCATTTTCGCCGAGCCCGATCGCATGTCGCCCGCGGTAGCGGCGCAAAACTTCCGCGGCCTTGATGACGAAACCCGCGCCAAATTGGACAGCCTGCCCAGCAATGACGCGGTTTTCGCCGAAGCGATCAGCAAGGCGCGCGTCGTCGTCGGTCAGGTCAGTGCGGCAACACCTCAGCCGCGCGCGCCCGAGGAAATGACGCTGCAAACCGGCGTCGCTTATATCGGACCGGACCCGGCGCCGTTCCTGGTGACCTCACCCGGGCTGCTGCGCAACGTCCTGCCGATCGAGCAGGCGGCGGCCGGCCGCGGCTCGTTCTCGATCAATCCGGAACGCGACGGCATCGTCCGCCGCGTGCCGATGATCCTGGCGGCGCAAGGCGGGCTGGTGCCGTCGCTGACCACGGAAATGCTGCGTGTCGCCACCGGCGCGACAGCGGTGCTGGTGCGCGTCGACCAGGCCGGCGTGCGGTCGATTTCAGTGCAGCGCAATGTGGTGCCGACCGACAGCGCCGGTCAGATCTGGACCCATTTCAACAAGAGCGATAAAACGCGCTATGTCTCGGCCAAGGACGTGCTGCAGGGCACGCTGTCGCGGGACCGGCTGCTACGCAAGCTGGTGCTGATTGGCACCTCGGCGACGGGTCTGCTCGATATCAAGACGACGCCGGTCGATCCGGCGATGCCCGGCGTTGAAGTACACGCGCAAATCCTGGAAAGTGTGGTGACCGGAGCCCAATTGTCGCCGGTGCCGGACGCCCTCGGCGTCGAGGTCGTCCTGGCGGTGCTGCTCGGCATCGCCATCATCATCGCTGCGCCGCTGCTGTCGCCGACCGTGGTCGTCGGGCTCGGCGCCGTGCTGATCGCCGGCCTCATCGGCGCATCGTGGTTTTTCTTCGTCGCGCGCAGTCAGCTGCTCGATTTTACTTATCCCTTGATATCCAGCTGGCTGATCTACCTGGTGCTCACCTTCGTGAATTATTTCCGCGAGCAGAAGCAGCGCCAGCAGATCCGCTCCGCGTTCGGCTTCTACCTGTCGCCGCATATGGTCGAGCAACTTGCCCGCTCGCCGGAAAAGCTGGTGCTCGGCGGCGAGGAGCGCCGCATGACCATCCTGTTTTCCGACGTGCGCGGCTTCACTACCATCTCCGAGCACTACAAGGACGATCCGCAGGGTCTTACCCGGCTGATGAACCGCTTCCTCACGCCGCTGACCAACGCCATCATCGAGCGCAAAGGCACCATCGACAAATATATCGGCGACGCCATCATGGCGTTCTGGAATGCGCCGGTTGATGACGACGAACAGGAGGTGAATGCCTGCGATGCGGCGCTGGAAATGCAGGAGCGGGCCGCGGCGCTCAACGTCGAGCTCAAGCAGGAGGCCGACGCCAATGGCAGCGCTTTCATGCCGCTGCGCATCGGCATCGGGCTCAACACCGGGCCCTGCGTGGTCGGCAATATGGGCTCCGATTTCCGTTTCAACTATTCGGTGCTGGGCGACACCGTCAACGTCGCGGCGCGGCTCGAGGCGCGGACCAAGGACTATCGTTTGCCGCTGGTGATCGGTTCACGTACCGCGGAAAAGGCCAAGCAAAAGTTTGCCACGATGGAGATCGATCTGATCCAGGTGAAGGGCAAGAAAGAGCCGGAGGCCGTGTATGCGGTGCTCGGGCGCGCGGAAGTCGAGCAGGATCCGCATTGCCAGGAGCTGTGCGAGCTTAATGCGAGCATGATCGCCAGCTATCGCAAGCAGGAGTGGGACCAGGCGCTCGATCTCATCAATCGCTGCCGCGAGCCTGCGAACAGCTTCAATGTCGCTGGACTTTACGACATGTATGTAGAGCGCATTGCGAGCTATCGCGCCGATCCGCCACCCTCCGATTGGGACGGCGTTTATGAGGCGGAATCGAAGTAGCGCAACGATCCGTCGATTGCCTGTACAGCCTCACTTATCTGCGATTAAATGCGTAAAATTAAGTTTGCAACGAACAGTTTATCGGGAGGACATCATGCGCCAGACGCGCCAACTGAAACTGTGCTGTCTTGCGGCGCTTGGCCTCGCGCTCGGTTTCGGCACCGCCTCCGCGCAGGACAAGACCTTCGAGCTGAAACTCTCGCACTGGGTGCCGCCGTCGCATCCGTTGCAAAAATCGATGGAGGAGTGGGGCGCGTCGATCGAAAAAGAGTCCGGCGGCACCATCAAATTCAAGGTCTATCCGTCGCAACAGCTCGGCAAGGCGTTCGACCATTACGACATGGCGCGCGACGGCATTGCCGACGTCACTTATGTCAGCCCCGGCTACCAGCCCGGCCGCTTCCCGATCTTCGACGCCGCCAACCTGCCGTTCATGCTTGCTAATGCAAAAGGCGGCACCGAAGCGCTCGACGACTGGTACCGCAAATACGCCGCGACTGAGATGAAGGACGTCAAATTCTGCTTCGCCTTCACCCACGATCCCGGCAGTTTCCATTCCCGCACCAAGAAGATCATGGTGCCGGCCGACATCAAGGACATGAAGATCCGCCCGGCGCACGCCAGCATGGCGGCGCTGGTGACGTCGCTCGGCGGCACCAATGTGCAGGCCTCGGCGCCGGAAGTGCGCGACATTTTGGAGAAAGGCGTCGCCGATGCGGTCACCTTCCCGTGGGGCTCGATCCTGCTGTTCGGCATCGACAAGGTGACGAAGTACCATATGGAAGCCGCGCTCTACACCACGGGCTTCGTCTGGGTGATGAACAAGGACACCTATGCGGCGATGTCGCCGTCGCAGCAAAAGGTGATCGACAATCACTGCAACAAAGAATGGGCGGAGAAGATCGCTTCGCCGTGGGCCGATTTCGAGCATGATGGTATCGCCAAGCTCAAGGCCGAGCCGGGCCAAGAGGTCTATCCGATCTCGGACGCGCAGCTCGATCTATGGAAAGCGGCGGCCGTGCCCGTGGTGAAGACGTGGACTGATGCGGTGAAAAAGACCGGCAACGATCCGGAGGCCATCCTGAAGGAATTTAGGGCCGATCTCACCAAGTACAATTCCGGGTATTGACGCTCCGTTTCTTCACCTCCCCCTGCAGGGGGGAGGTCGCCGCGCAACGCGCGGCGGATGGGGTAGTGCAAAACAGTACGGCCCCACCCCGCCGCTTCGCGGCCAACCCTCCCCCTGGCAGGGGAGGGTTGCTCAGATGTACAGCCGCTTCTTTCTGCGATTAAATGGGAAAGTTCGGCTTGCAACTAAATCCCATGGGGAGATTCTGATGGACAGCACGCGCCACTTGAAACTCTGCGGGCTCGCCGCGCTCGGGCTTGCGCTCGGTCTCGGTACGGCGTCGGCGCAGGACAAGACCTTCGAGCTGAAACTGTCGCACTGGGTGCCGCCGTCGCATCCGTTGCAGAAGGCGATCGAGCAATGGGGCGACGACATCCAGAAGGCCTCGAACGGCACCATCACCTACAAGGTCTATCCGTCGCAGCAGCTCGGCAAGGCGTTCGACCATTATGATATGGCGCGCGATGGCATCGCCGACTTCGTCTACGTCAATCCGGGCTATCAGCCGGGCCGCTTCCCGATCATTTCAGCCGGCGAGCTGCCGTTCCTGGTCGGCCAAGCCAAGGGCGGCAATCGCGCCATCGACGCCTGGTACCGCAAATACGCCGCCGCCGAGATGAAGGACGTGCATTACTGCTTCTCCTTCGTGCTCGATCCGGTGGCGTGGCATTCGGTCTCCAAGAAGATCGTGGTGCCCGACGACATCAAGGGCATGAAGATCAGGCCGGCCCAAGGCACCATCGCCGCCTGGGTGACGCAGCTCGGCGGCACCAATGTGCAGTCGAGCGCGCCCGAGGCGCGCGACATTCTGGCCAAGGGCGTGGCCGACGCCATCACCTTCCCCTGGGGCTCGATGCTGCTGTTCGGCATCGACAAGGTGACCAAATACGACATGGACGAGCCGCTCGGCTCGGTGACGTTCCAGTGGCTGATGAACCCCGCGGTCTACGCCGCCATGTCGGCCGCGCAGAAGAAGGTGATCGACGATCATTGCACCACCGAATGGGCCGGGAGATTCGCCGATCCGTGGGTGGATTTCGAGCATGGCGGTATCGAGAAGCTCAAGGCCGAGCCCGATCACGAGGTCTACAAGATCACCGACGCGCAGCTCGACTTGTGGAAGAAGTCGGCTGAGCCGCTCAAGCTGAAATGGGCGGCCGATGTGAAGAAGGCCGGCGGCGATCCCGATGCGATCTGGAAAGAGCTGCAGGCGTCATTGACGCAATACAGCGCGGGTTTCTGACACTTAGCCTCCCCTGCCAGGAGGGAGGCCGCCGCGAAGCGGCGGGTGGGGAAGTACAAGAGCTAGCTGCCGTACTTCCCCACCTGCCGCGCTTCGCGCGGCGGCCTCCCCCTGCAGGGGAGGTTGGTTTCAATCACTGGACCTCGTCTCATGGCGGAAGCCGAAACTCCCGTTTCCGGAATTCCCGAGCCGCAAGATGCGCCACCGCGCAATGCGATGGACGTTTTCATCGACGGCATCGAGCTGATCGCCGCCTTCTTCGTCGGCATCGTCGCGCTCGATATCTTCGCCTCGGTGATGCTGCGCAAATTTTTCAGCATGCAGATTCCCGACAGCTACGATTTCGGCCGGCTTCTGCTCGGCATTCTCATTTTCTGGGGCATCGCGGCGACGTCGTATCGCGGCAATCACATCACCGTCGACCTGCTCTATGCCAATGTCGGCGATCGCGCCAAAAGGGTCATCGATGTGTTTGCCACCTCGGTGCTGCTGTTCGTGGTGACGGTGCAGACCTATACGCTGTTCGACAAGGTGCGCGGCACCTATGCGGATCACGTGCTCACTTTCGATTTGCGGCTGCCGGTGTGGCCGTTCTTCCTGGTCGCCTGGCTCGGCGACGTGTCGGCGGTGCTGCTGATCGCCGTGCGCACCTACCGGCTGATCTTCCACCCGGAGCTGCTCGGCGGCCAGTAC
>DATHHM010000095.1:0-10300 GCA_035317145.1 Xanthobacteraceae bacterium
CATCGACGCTGAACGCCGGATTGCCGCGCGGCACCGGCACGCCGTATTCACGCAGCACGGCTTTGGCTTGGTATTCGTGGATGTTCATGGAAAATGCCTAGGTCCAACTCAGTCTATGATCCGTCATCCTGAGGTGCGAGCAAAGCGAGCCTCGAAGGATGCACGGCCCGGGCCGTCGCCCTTCGAGGGCCGCTTCGCGGCCACCTCAGGGTGACGGAAGAAGTTACTTCCCCAAATCCGGCGCGATCTTCTTGCAGGCCTCGACCAACGACTCCACCGATCCCACCGATTTCTCGAACATGCCGCGCTCGGCGCTGTTGAGCTCGATCTCGACGATGCGCTCGACGCCCTTGCTGCCGAGCACCACCGGCACGCCGACATAGAGGTCCTTGACGCCGTACTCGCCGTTGAGCCAGGCGGCAGCCGGCAGCACGCGCTTCTTGTCGCGCAGATAGCTTTCGGCCATGGCGATCGCCGACGCGGCGGGCGCATAGAACGCCGAGCCGGTGCGCAACAAGCTGACGATTTCGCCGCCGCCGTTGCGGGTGCGATCGACGATCTCGTCGACGCGGGCCGCCGTGGTCCAGCCCATCTTGACCAGGTCGGGCAGCGGAATGCCGGCGACCGCGGAATAGCGCACCAGGGGCACCATGGTGTCGCCGTGGCCGCCGAGCACGAAGGCGGTGACGTCTTCGACCGAGACGTTGAATTCGTCGGCCAGGAAATAACGGAAGCGCGAGGAATCGAGCACGCCCGCCATGCCGACCACCATCTGCTTCGGCAGCCCGCAGCACTTCTGCAGCGCCCAGACCATGGCGTCCAGCGGATTGGTGATGCAGATGATGAAGGCGTTCGGCGCGTATTTCTTGATGCCGGAACCGACCTGCTCCATGACCTTGAGATTGATGCCGAGCAGATCGTCGCGGCTCATGCCGGGCTTGCGCGGCACGCCGGCGGTGACGATGCAGACCGAGGCGCCTTCCAGCGACTCGTAGGAATTGGTGCCGGTGAAGCGGGCGTCAAAACCGTCGACCGGCGACGACTGGACGAGATCGAGCGCCTTGCCCTGGGGCACGCCTTCGGCGATGTCGAACATGACGACGTCGCCCAATTCCTTGAGCCCGATCAGATGCGCCAGGGTGCCGCCGATTTGACCCGCGCCGATCAATGCAATCTTGTTTCGTGCCATCCGATAAATGTCCTTGATTGATGGGCGAAAGAGGTCCGGCTGCCGCGGTCATTAGCCCTTTCGGGTGACGCGTTCAAGTCGGCTAAGATCGGCGAGGCGGCCGTAGGGAACGAAAAGGGGCGCGCCGCCATTGAGTGGCGGGTCGGTGCGGCCGGAGCGGTGAAACGAGAGCGGTCATGGCGAAGAAACGCTGGTCGGTAAAATCGCTGTTTGCCATGCTCGGTCCGGGCCTGGTCACCGGCGCCGCCGACGACGATCCAAGCGGCATCGCCACCTACTCCCAGGCCGGCGCCCAATTCGGCTACGCGCTCGGCTGGACGATGTTCCTGACGACACCGTTCATGATCGCCATTCAGATGGTCAGCGCCCGCATCGGCGCCGTCACCGGGCAGGGACTTGCGGCCAATCTCGGCAAGGCGATGCCGAATACACTGCTGCACGCTTTGGTGGGGCTTTTGCTCATTGCCAATACGCTCAACATCGCCGCCGACATCGCGGCGATGGGCGACGCGCTGCGGCTGGTCGCCGGCGGTCCCGAACTGCTCTACATCGCGTTGTTCGGCATCGGCTGCCTCACTGCCGAGATCCTGATTCCGTATCATTCTTATTCCCGCTATCTGAAGGCGCTCACGCTCGTGCTGTTCGCCTATGTCGCCACCGCCTTCACCGTTCGGATTCCGTGGGGCGAGGTGGCGGCGGCGACGTTCCTGCCGCAGATATCGTGGGATCGCGATTACATGCTGATGCTGGTGGCGATCTTCGGCACCACGATCAGTCCCTACATGTTCTTCTGGCAAGCCTCGCTCGAAGCGGAGGAGCGCAAGCTGCGTGCCAAAACGACGAGCAACACGGCTGCGTCCACCGCCAAGCGCCTCGGACAACGCGACGGCTTTCGCATCGGGATCGACACCACGACGGGCATGCTGCTGTCCAACATCATCGGCTTCTTCATCATCGTCACCACGGCGGCCACGCTGCACGCCCACGGCAAGACGCACATCGACACCGCGGCCCAGGCCGCCGAAGCGCTGCGCCCGCTCGCCGGCCCGGCCGCGTTTTTTCTGTTCTCCTTGGGCATCATCGGCACCGGGCTGCTCGCCGTGCCGGTGCTCGCCGGTTCTGCCGGCTATGCGGTGGCGGAGACTTTTGGCTGGAAAGGCAGCCTCGAAATGCCGGCCCGCAGCGCGCCGGGTTTCTACCTCGTCGTCAGCGCCGCGACGCTGGCCGGATTGGGCGCGGCGCTCACCCCGCTCGATCCGATCCGCATGCTGTTCTGGAGCGCCGTCGTCAACGGCATCGTCGCCGTGCCGCTGATGATCGCCATGATGGTGGTCGTCGCCAGCCGCAACATCATGGGCAAATACGCCGCTTCGCGCGCGTTGATGGTGTTCGGCTGGTTCGCGACATTCTTGATGGGCCTCGTCGTCGCCGCCATGCTGGTTACGAGCATTAGCGGTTAGGTCTCGACAATACCGGCGGACGAAGTGGGCACTTGCGTGTGTGCGGCGCCGTGCGGCCGCGCCAGATAGGCTTGCGAACGCATCTCGATGAGGCGCGAAGCGGTGCGCTTGAATTCCTGCGCTTCGAAACCTTCGTCGGCGCAATAGAGCGCATCGGGCTCCGCGGCGGCCGAGGCGATCAGTTTCACGTTCATATCGTAGAGCGTGTCGATCAGGATGATGAAGCGCTTCGCCGCGTTGCGCGTGTCGTAGGTCATCGCCGACACATGGTCGAGAATGATGGTGTGATACTCGTGCGCGAGGCGCAGGTAGTCGACGGCGGCAAGCGGCGACTCGCACAGATCGTGGAAGGAAAAGCGCGCCACGCCCATGAAGGCGCGCGGCACGTGCACGCTGCGGCCCTTGAGCGGCAGCTCTTGCGCGGTGCCGTCGTGGCCGCCGGCGAGCCGGCGCCAGGCATCGTCGAGCGCGGCATCCGCCACCGCGTCGGCCGGCACGTACCACACCGGCAGGCCGGCGAGCTTTTCCAGCCGGAAATCGGTGCGCGCATCGAGCCGCACCACGTCCATGTGTTCTTCGAGCAGGTGGATGAACGGCACGAACAGCGCGCGGTTCAAGCCGTCCTTGTAAAGCTCGTCCGGCGCTACGTTCGAGGTGGCGACGACCACGACGCCGAGGTCGAACAATTGCGCGAACAGCCGGCCAAGGATCATGGCGTCGGCGATGTCGGTGACATGGAATTCGTCGAAGCAGAGCAGCCACGCCTCGTCGAACAATTGCTCGGCAACAAGCCGGATCGGATCTTCGCCGTCGTGCTCGCCGAGCTTCATCTTCTGGCGCAGCGCGAAAATGCGCTCGTGCACGTCGAGCATGAATTCGTGAAAATGCGCGCGGCGCTTGCGCGTCACCGGACTTGCCTCGAAGAACAAGTCCATCAGCATGGTCTTGCCGCGGCCGACGTCGCCATGGATGTAGAGGCCCTTGATCGGCGGCTCCTTGCGGTTGCCGAACAGCCAACCGAGCGACGAGGATTTGCGCGCCAGGCGATGTTCGGCGATCCGCACCTCGAGCCGCGCTAGCTTCGCGATGACGGCGAGCTGCGCGTCGTCGCTGCCGACGCGCCCCGCGGCGACACCGGCGGCGTATTGCGCTGTGACAGTGCTCGCCATCTGCGAATTAACCGTTGTGGGCGAAACGTGGCCGGAAGACGCGGAGATTTAGCATTGCATTGCGCATGCCAAGATTGTGCAGTCAAACAGTCGTGAACGAATTACGAGCCATGCGTATACGGAATGTAGGCATGTTGCTCAATGCTTCACCTTGCCAAACTTTGGCGCCGCACGACATGATGATTTGATTCGGCGTACAGGTGAAACTGCCTGCTACGCCAATTTGCTGCGCGGAGGAAACGATCGGGAGGGTCTCGCAGACGACAGTGTCCTTACCGGGACGACAATGTCAGGAGACCCAATGCAAGACGTTCTTCCAGAAGGCGGCGTGATCCGCAAATTGTGGGTCGGTGAAGCGGCAAAATACCGCGATCATATGTTGCGCCTCGACCCGGACAGCCGCAACAGCCGGTTCGCCGGCGGCGTATCCGACGACTTCATCCGCAAATATGCCGATCTGTCGCAATCGCTGGACGCCGTGATCCACGGTTTTTTCATCGGCGGAATGATGCGCGGCGCAGCCGAGCTGCGGCCGCTGGGCGTGCGCTTTCCGCGCCAGGCCGAAGCCGCGATCAGCATCGAGAAGCCATGGCAGAGCCACGGCGTCGGCTCGGCACTGCTGCGCCATACTTTGCTCACGGCGCGCAATCGCGGCATCAAGCTCCTGCACATGGCGTGTCTCGCCGAGAATCGGCGCATGCAGCAATTGGCGCGCAAATTCGATGCCGAGCTCTCGTTCGATTTCGGCAGTGTCATCGGCGAGGTCGAATCGTCGCGGCCGACACCGCTGTCGCTGATGCGCGAAGTGATGGCCGACGGCCACGGTTTTGCTACCGCGATGCTCGATCTGCAGACCAGGATGCTGCGGGCGTGACCTCCAATCGTCATTCCGGATTGCCATCGATCTCGGGTTTACCCGAGATCGACACTAAGAAATCCAAGTCGGCAACAGCCGACTTGGATGGCGGCAAGTCCGGAATCCATAACCACCATCCCCGCAGAAGAATCTCAGCGCGCGTTCTGCGTGACATGTGATTATGGATTCCGGGCTCCTCGCTTCGCTCGGCCCCGGAATGACGACACTACGCCCGCCGCAGCGCCGGCTCGCCAAGCGGATAATCGGCCTCGACAATATAGGGGCCGCCGCCGACCGAGGAGCGCGACGAGAACAACACGAAGCGCGAGACCTCGAACGGCGCCGAGCGGTAGTGGCCGCGGGCGCTCAAATATTCGGCGACCTGGTGGCTCGATGAATCGCGCAACCGCGCAAGTGTCACGTGCGGCGTGTATTTGCGGCCCTCGGGCTCGAGCCCGAGCCGCTGCAGCAGCCGCTCGTGCTCGGCTTGCAGCTCCATGAGCGGCGCGATCGGTGTGGCCGCGGCGACCAGTGCGCGCGGCTTGCGGCCACCGAACGACGACAATCCGTCGAGCCGCAGCTCGAACGACATGCGCCGCCCGCGGCCGAGCATGCCGGCGATTTCATGGGCCAGCGCGTCATCGATGTCGCCGATGAAACGCAGCGTCAGGTGATAATTCTCGGGATCGATCCAGCGCGCGCCCGGCAGCCCGCCGCGCATCATGGCAAGCGATTGGGCGACATGCGGCGGAATTTCGAGAGCAGTGAACAGGCGGGGCATGACGACCTGCATTTCGATACGAATCGCCGCATCAACACAATGCGGTGATCGGGCGCGGTATGCAACCCTTACGACGGATGTTGCGTGCGGGCGCGGGCGATGAGCTCCTCCACCTTCGGCAAAATGCGCGCGACGATAATGTCGACGCCGGCGGCGTTGGGATGCAGCCCGTCGTGCTGCAGAAGCTTAAGATCGGCGGCGGCGCCGTCGAGGAAGAACGGATAAATAAGCACGTCATATTTCGCCGCAAGGTCGGGATAGATGCGCTCGAACGCAGTCCCGTATTCGGGCCCGAGATTTGGCGCGGCACGCATGCCGCAGAGCAGCACCGCAATATGGCGCGCGGTGAGACGGCGCAGGATGGTGTCGAGCGCGTCGCGCGTCACCTCCGGCTTGAAACCGCGCAGCATGTCGTTGGCGCCAAGCTCGAGAATGACGGCTTCGGTGCCCTCCGGCACCGACCAGTCGAGCCGGGCGAGCCCATCAGAGGCGGTGTCGCCGGAGACGCCGGCGTTCTGGACTTCCGCGGCAATGCCTTTGGCGGCAAGGGCTGCTTGCAGGCGGGGCACAAAACCTTCGTTGTCGGGTAGCCCATAACCAGCCGTTAGCGAATCGCCGAAGGCGACGATTTTCACCGGCGCTTGGGCGTGCGCCGACGGCACGGCTGTCGCGCCGATGAGCGCCACGCTACAAACCGCCGCACCGGCGATTTGGATGAGCGCGCGCCGCCACCCATATGATCGGGCACGACGTGATGACGAGGGGCGCGGACCAGCCGCCAACATGCACGACATTTCGAGCCATCCTTCCAACGCCATCGCGCTCTCCGGCGTCAACCTGGCGCTCGGCCGCGGCGCCGCCCGCGTCCATATCCTGCGACAGATCGACCTCAATATAGGCCGTGGCGAGGCGATTGGCCTCCTCGGCCCCTCCGGCTCCGGAAAGTCGACGCTGCTGATGGTGATGACCGGACTGGAGCGGCCGGATACCGGCTCCGTCATCGTTGCCGGACAGGAGTTGCAGCAGCTCGATGAGGACGATCTCGCGCGCTTTCGCGGCAAGCATATCGGCATCGTCTTTCAGGCCTTTCATCTCATTCCGACCATGACGGCGCTGGAGAACGTCGCGGTGCCGCTCGAATTCGCCGGCGACCGCGACGCGCTGCAACGCGCCGAAAAGGAACTGGCGGCGGTCGGGCTCGCACAACGCCTGCACCATTATCCGGCCGAATTGTCCGGCGGCGAGCAGCAGCGCGTTGCGCTCGCCCGCGCACTGGCGCCCGACCCCGCGCTGATCGTCGCCGACGAGCCGACCGGCAATCTCGACGAAGCGACCGGGCGCGAGATCATCGAGCTTTTGTTCCGCGGCCATCGCGAGCGCGGCACCACGCTCGTTCTGGTCACTCACGACACCGAGCTCGCCGCGCGCTGCGACCGCGTGGTGCACCTGCATTCCGGACGGCTCGACACGACAATGCTGCACGAGGCGAAATGACCGCGCGGGCCGATACGCGCGAGGTGTGGCGCCCGGGCGTCGGGCAAAAGGCGCAACTCGTAGGGCGTCTCGCCTGGCGCGAATTGCGCGGCGGCTTGCGCGGTTTTGGCGTCTTCATCGCGTGCATCGCGCTCGGCGTATTCGCGATCGCCGGCGTCGGCTCGGTGGCGGCGAGCCTTGCCGACGGCATCGGCAGCGCCGGGCAGTTGATTCTCGGCGGCGATGTTTCCTTTGCGCTCATTCAGCGCGAAGCGAGCGACGGCGAACTTACCTTCTTCAACAACCATGGCACCGTCTCCGTTGCCGCCACGACGCGGGCGATGGCGCGCACCAGCGACGGCCGCTCGACGCTGGTCGAGATCAAAGCCGTCGATGCGGCCTATCCGTTGTTCGGTTCAGTCGTGACCAATCCGAGCCTGCCGCTATCGACGCTGTTCGCGCAGCAAGACGGCGCGTTCGGGGCCGCTGTCGATCCGGCGCTGCTGACGCGGCTCGATCTGAAAACCGGCGACCGCATTACCATCGGCAATATCGCGATCGAGCTGCGCGCGACGCTGACCGGCGAACCGGACAAGCTCGCCGGCGGCCTTGGCCTCGGTCCGCGCCTCCTCATCAGCGACGCCGCGCTGCGTGCCACCGGGCTATTGCAGCCCGGCAGCCTGGTGCGCTGGCAATACCGGCTGCGGCTGCCGCCGGCCGATACCAGCGATCGCGCGGTGACGGCGGTCGAGAAAGCCGCCCAGGCCGCGTTCCCGGACGCCGGCTGGGAAGTCCGCACCCGCAACAAGGCGTCGCCGCAGCTCGAACGCAATGTCGAGCGCTTCACCCAGTTCCTGACCCTGGTCGGCCTGACCACACTCCTGGTCGGCGGCGTCGGCGTAGCTAACGCGGTCGCCGCGCATCTGGCGCGCAAGCGCGACGCCATCGGCACCATGAAGGCGCTCGGCGCCTCCGGCGGCACGGTGTTCGCCATCTATTGCGGACAAATGGTGCTGGTCGCGCTGTTGGCCGCCTTGATCGGCGCTGCGTTCGGCGCCGCGCTGCCCTACGCGATCACCTGGGCGTTCGGCGCCATCATTCCGCTCCCCGTCGCGCCGTCGCTGCATCCGGGCACGCTGGCGCTGTCGATCGTGTACGGGCTGCTGACGGCGCTGGCCTTCGCGCTGTGGCCGCTCGGCCGCGCCCACGATATTTCGGTGTCTATGCTGTTTCGCGACCAGATCGCCGCCGAGCGGCACTGGCCGCGCCGGCGCTACCTTGTCGCCACGGTACTGATCGCCGCCGTGCTTGCCGCGCTCGCGATCTCGACAACCTACGACCATCGCATTGCGGCGATTTTTGTCGCCTCCGCCATCGGCATTTTCGTCATGCTGCGGCTCTTGGCGATGCTCACCATGGCGATCGCCCGCCGCCTGCCGCGCGCGCGCGCGACGGTGCTGCGGCTCGCCATTGCCAACATCTACCGCCCTGGATCGTTGACGCCCCCCGTCATGCTGTCGCTCGGCCTCGGCCTTGCTTTGCTGGTGACCGTGATCGAGCTCGACGGCAACCTGCATCGCCAATTCACCGCCGCACTGCCGGAAAAAGCGCCGTCGTTCTTTTTCCTCGATATCCCCGCAACGGATGCCGACCGGTTCGACGTCTTCGTGCGCGACCGGGCGCCGGCTTCGACGCTGGAACGCGTACCAATGCTGCGCGGCCGCATCGTCGCGGCGAACGGCATCAAGGCGGAAAATCTCAAACCCGCCGCCGGCTCGCGCTGGGTGCTGCAAGGCGACCGCGGCATCACTTACGCGGCCGCCGTCCCGGCCGGCTCGCGCATTGTCGCCGGACAATGGTGGAGCGCCGATTATTCCGACGAGCCGCTGGTCTCGCTCGAGAGCAAGACGGCGCACGACCTCGATCTCAAGATCGGCGATTCCATCACGGTTAATGTGCTCGGCCGCAACGTGACGGCGCGCGTCGCCAACCTTCGTGCCGTCGATTGGGAGAACCTCGGCATCAATTTCGTCCTGGTATTCTCGCCCGGCACCTTCGGTGGCGCGCCGCACAGCGACATCGCCACGCTGACCTTTGCCGACGGCGGCACGGCGGCCGAGGACACCGCCGTCATCAAGGCGCTGGCCGACGCTTTCCCGACGGTCACCGCCGTGCACGTCAAGGACGCGCTCGATACGCTCGACGGCATCATCAAGAACCTGGTGCTGGCGCTCGGCGGCGCCAGCTCCATCACCTTGATCGCCGCCGCTTTGGTGCTCGGCGGCGCGCTTGCCGCCGGCCAGCGCTTTCGCATCTACGACGCCGTGGTGCTGAAAACCTTCGGCGCGACGCGGGCACGGCTGCTTGCCGCCTATGCACTGGAATATCTCTTGATTGGCGCCGTCACCGTGCTGTTCGGCGTCGCCATGGGGACGCTGGCCGCCGACCTGATCGTGACGCGGGTGATGGAATTTCCCTTCGTCTTTGTCGCCGGCCAGGCGGCCGGCGCGGCGCTGGCCGCCGTCGCGGTGACGCTGGCGCTGGGCCTTGCCGGCACGTTTACGGCGCTTGGCCGCAAACCCGCGGAGGTGCTGCGGAATCTCTGATAAAGCGCGCGGCGGCGGGCAGAATGAAACAATTGTAACCATAGCGAATATGGTGCCGCACCCATCTGGCGCCGCCGCGGCTTTCGCACTAGATTCCCGCCAAGCGAATTCGGCGTCGTCCGCCGACCGCCAAGGCCCGGCTCAGACCGGGACAACCCAGGGGTATTTCCATGTCCGACTTCGATCGGAATCTTGCGGCCGCGAGACCCGGCTATCGCACGGACCAGGTCGCGGTCGATGCGGGTCTGCGCGCCTATATGATCCGCGTCTACAACTACATGACCGCCGGCGTGGCGCTGACCGGGCTGGTGGCGTGGTTCACGTTCTCGGCCGCCGTGACCGATGTCGGCGGCTCGCTGCAGCTCACCTCGTTCGGCCAGACCATTTTTCACGGCCCGGTGATGTGGGTCCTGATACTGGCGCCGCTCGGGCTCGTCTTCCTCCTAAGCTTCGGCATCAACCGGCTGTCCGCAAGCACGGCGCTGATGCTGTTCTTCGTCTATGCCGGGCTGCTCGGGCTATCGCTGGCTTCGATCTTCCTGGTCTATACCGGGGCGTCGATCACGCGGGTGTTCTTCATCTCGGCGGCGACGTTCGGCGCCATGAGCCTGTGGGGCTACACCACGCAACGCGATCTGACCGGCATGGGCTCGTTCATGATGATGGGCCTGATCGGCATCATCATCGCCAGTCTGGTCAACATCTTCCTGAAATCGAGCGGGCTCGACTGGGCGATCTCGGTGATCGGCGTGCTCGTCTTCGTCGG
>DATHHM010000096.1:0-6292 GCA_035317145.1 Xanthobacteraceae bacterium
CGCTCGATTGCGGTTGGTCGGACGTCGGCAGTTGGAGCGCGGTCTGGGATGAGCTCGGCCACGACGCCGACGGCAATGCCGCCACCGGCTCCGTCGTCTTCCTCGACGGCCACAACAACCTCGCGCACTCCGACGAACCGATCCTCACCGCGGTGGTCGGCGTGGACAATCTCGTCGTGGTGGCGACGCCGGACGCGGTGCTGGTGACGTCGCGCGACAAGGCCGAACAGGTCAAGGACCTCGTCGAACTGCTCAAGGCGCAGAACCGCGAGCAGGCCGTCACGCATTTGCGGGTTTACCGGCCGTGGGGCTATTACCAGGGCGTCGACGTCGGTGCGCGCTACCAGGTCAAACGCATCGTCGTGAAGCCGAACGCCATGCTGTCGCTGCAAAAACACCGCCGCCGCTCGGAACATTGGGTCGTGGTCCGCGGGGTGGCCGAAGTCACCATCGGATCGGACATCCGCACCGTTGCCGAAAACGAATCGATCTACATCCCGATCGGCGGCGTCCATCGCCTGGCCAATCCTGGCCCGATGCCGCTCGAACTGATCGAGGTTCAGGTCGGCGACTATCTCGGCGAAGATGACATCGAACGTCTCAGCGACCAATACGGCCGCAACTGACGATCCGTCACTCCGCCGCGGTCGGCTGGCGCTTGCGCTGGTCGAAGCGGCGATCGAACACCTGCTCGGCTATGCGGTTCTTCAAAATCTCCACCGAGCCGCCGGCGATCATCCAGCCGCGGGTGCGGCGCATGCAATATTCGACCAGCGTCTCGCGGGAAAAGCCCATGGCGCCCATGATCTGCACCGCCTCGCTCGCCACTTCGAAGCCGGCCTGGTTGCACGCCACTTTGGCGATGGCCGTTTCGTAGGCCGAGGGCAGGCCGTTGTCGGCGTGGGTCGCGGCGCGATAGAGCAGAAGCTGCGCGCTCTCCAGCTTGAGCGCCATGTCGGCGAACTTCCATTGCAAGCCCTGGAACTCGCACAGCGGCCGGTCGAACTGCTCGCGCGTCGCCGCATAATCGCGCGCCGCCGTGAACGCATAGCGGCCGCAGGCCAGCGCGCGCGCCGTATTGCCGAGCCGCTCGACATTGAAGCCGGCCATCTGCTTCTTGAAGCCGCCGGGGCCGAGCAGCACGTTCTCCGCCGGAATGCGGCAGTCGGCGAAATGCAGTTCGCACCACTCCTCGCCGCTCATGAATTCCGAAGGCGCAGCGATGGTGAAGCCGGGCGCGCCGCGCTCGATCAGCACCGAGCCGATGCCGCCGAGGCCGGGCCCGTAGCGCACATAGACGAGGAAAATCTGCGCGTCCGGGCTGAAGGTGGAAAACACCTTGCTGCCGTTGATGATGTAGTGCGATCCGTCCGGCCGCGCGCTGGTTTTCAGATCGGTCACCGCCGAGCCGGCATCGGGCTCGGTCATGCCGAGGCTCATGACCATGCGACCGGCCAGAAGTTCCCCGAGCCAGCGCTTCTTCTGCGCCTCGCTGCCGTATTCGGCGAAGACGCGGATCGGACCGAAATTGCCGAACTGCACCACGTCGGCGCTGCGCGGGCACACCGCGGCGACCTGCTCGATGGCGATCACCGCGTCCATCAGCGTGCCGCCCTGCCCGCCGTCGTGCTCCGGCAGTGCGATGCCCATCAGCCCCTGCTTGGCCATGAGCTGCGCCACGTCATAAGGAAAGCGCGGATCGTGGGCGCGCTTGAGCGCGCCGGCGGCGAGATGATCTTGCGCGAAGCGCCGCACCGATTCGGCGAATTGCTTTTGCTCGTCGGTGTAATCGAAGTTCATGGTCGCCTCATTGCGCTGTCACGCCGGTCTGTTTGATGATGGCGCCCCATTTGGCTTCCTCGCCGGCGATGTCTGCGGCGTAGGCTTCCGGCGTGCCCGGCAGCACCTCTGTGCCGTCGGCAGCAAGCCGTTGCCGGATGTCGCCGTCGGCCAACGCATTATTGAGCGCGGCGTTGAGTTTGGCGATGGCTTCCGGAGGCGTGCCGGCAGGCGCCACGAGACCGTAGTGCAGCTCCGCCGCAAAGCCGGGCAGCCCGGCCTCGGCGACCGTCGGCACGTCCGGAAACAGCGGCGAGCGCCTGGCGCCGGTCACCGCAATCGCCCGCAAATTGCCGCCGCGCACCTGGCCGACCACGCTCGCCATCGGGCAGAACATCAGCGCCACCTGCCCGCCCAGAAGGTCGGTAATGGCAGGCGCGACGCCCTTGTAAGGAACCGCGGTGAACTTCACATCGGCCATCATGGCAAAGAGCAGAGCCGCGAGATGCGTGCTGGTGCCGGTGCCGGTCGAGGCAAAGTCGAGCTTGCCCGGATCCTTCTTGGCGAGCGCGATCAGTTCCGCGATCAAATGCGCCGGCACGGCCGGATTCACCAGCACGAAATTCGGGCTGGTCGCAATCAAACCGATCGGCGCAAAATCCTTTTTCGGATCGTAGGCGACATCGGGATAGAGCGACGGATTGATCGCTAGCGAGCTCGTCGCGATCAAGAGCGTATAGCCGTCGGGCGCGCTGCGGGCGACGTCGCGGGTGCCGATGGTACTGCCGGCGCCGCCGCGGTTTTCGATGACGATCGGCTGGCCGAGGTTTTGGCTCATCTTAGCGGCGACGAGCCGCGCGATCACGTCGTTGCCGCCGCCGGCCGGATAAGGAACGATCAGCGTGACCGGCCGCGCCGGATAATCCGCGGCATTGGCGACTGCCAAACCCGCCGCGGCAAGCGCGACGATGCTTGCCGCGATCGCAACGATCATCCGTTTCATGGCGCGCCGGATGCCGTTACAACTTCTTGATGCCGGCCTGATCGATGACCTCTTTGAACAAGGTGATCTCCTTGGTCACGCGTGCCCAGGCCTCGTCGGCGCCCTTGGCGCGCACGAAGAAGCCGGCCTGGAAGAACTTGTCTTTCATTTCCGGCGTGACCAGAACCTTCAGCGTTTCCGCCTCCAGCCATTTGATATTGGCCGGCGGCGTCTTGGCCGGCGCCAATAGCACGGCGTCGACGGCGAAGACGAAATCCTTGTAACCGGCCTCGCCCATGGTGGGCACGTCCGACAGATCGGTCCAGCGCTGCTCGGCGCAGATCGCGAGCCCGCGCAACGCGCCCGATTTGATATGCGGCTGCGACGGCGCCAGCGAGCCCGAGCACATCTGCACGGTGCCGGCGAGCAGCGCTTCGATGGCGTCGCCGCCGCCCTTGAAAACCACCGATTCCAGCTTCGGCAGATTTTCGCGGCTCTTCAGGACCTCCAATTGCAGTTGCGGCGTGGTGCCGATCGGCGACGTCGACGCATTGAATTTGTCCGGATTGGCGCGGGCGAGCGCGATGAATTCTTTCATGGTTTTCGCCGGCAGGTCGGATTTCACCACGAAAATATTCGGCGAGCCGCCCAATTCGCAGACCGGCACGAAATCCTTGAACGGATCGTAGGGGATCGCGTTGTACAGGCCGTAATTGATCGAATAGGCGTTGGTCGCGAGCAGGATCGTGTAGCCGTCCGGCTCGGAGCGCGCGGCATATTCCATGCCGATATTGCCCCCGGCGCCGCCATGGTTCTCGATGATGAAGGTTTTGCCGGTCGATTGCTGCAGCCCGGCGGCGACCAGGCGGCCGATGATGTCGGACGGACCGCCCGGCGTGTTGGCGACCACGATCTTCACGGTGCGGTCCGGATAAGCGGCATAGGCCGGGCGCACGCGCAACAATGTCGGCGCGGCGATGCCGGCGGCAAGCGCGCCGGCGGCTTTGACAATCCCGCGGCGCGACGGACCCGATGCCTTGGTGAGTTTTGTCATGGTATCTCCTGATTTCTTGCCGGCTGCGGCTTTTCTGTCTTTGTCGTTCACTCGCCGAGCGTGATGCCGGCGCCGTGGATGACCGTCGACCATTTGGTCTCTTCGCGGTCGATGATCGCGGCGTGTTCCTCGGGTGTCGTCGACTCGGGCTCGCCGCCTTCGAAGATGATGCGCTTGCGCACCTCTTCGGTCGCCAGCGCCGCGCGCAACTCCTTGTTCAGCCGCTCGATGATCGGGCGCGGCGTGCCGGCCGGTGCCAGCAGGCCGTAATTCAACGTCGCGTCAAAACCCGGCAAGCCGGATTCGGCCAGCGTCGGTAGTTGCGGCATTAAAGTGGAATGTTTGGCTGACGTGACCGCAAGCGCGCGGATATAGCCGCCGTCGAGCGCCGCGCGCGACACCGGAATGGGATTGAAGCCGACCTTGACGAAGCCGCCCATCATGTCGGTGATCAGCGGGTTCGAGCCCTTCTCCGGAATCTGCAAGACCTTGACGCCGGCCTGTTGCGCGAACAGCACCGACGCCAGGTAATTGACCGTGCCGAGGCCCGGCGTGCCGACCTGATAGGGCTCCTTGGAGCTTTTCATCAGGGCGATCAGCTCTGCCACCGAGTGCACCGGCAAATCCTTGTGCACCAGCAGCAAGGCCGGCGCCGAGGCGATCAGGCCGATCGGCGCAAAATCCTTGCGCGGATCGTAGCCGACGTTCTTGTAGAGGTTCGGCCCGGTCGCCAAGGTCGAGGTGTAACCGAGGATGATGGTGTAACCGTCCGGCGTGGCGTGGGCGACCTGGCGCGTGCCGACGGTGCCGCTGCCGCCGGCATTGCGGTTCTCGATGACGATCTGCTGGCCCAGCGCGGCGCTCATCTTGTCGGCGACTGAGCGTGCCATGATGTCGTTGGTGCCGCCGGGCGGCAGCGGAATGACCAGGATGATCGGGCGGCTCGGGTAATCGTCGGCCGCGAGCGGGCCGGACATGCCGAACGCGGCGATCGCCGCAATAACCGCAACAGCAGCCGTCAGCCGCGCCAAAACACCCTCCCCGTCCAAGCCCGTCCTCCACTTTTTTGTTGCAGCACCCGCCGGTGCCGGCCGATATATGTAGCCTACCCTTTGGTGCGCACGGTTGTCATGGCAGTATCTTGGGCCGTATCGCGGGCCGTGTCACGCTGCCGCATATCTCACAAGTCGGGATTGTTGAGTGTCCGAGGTGACATCATTGTTGGTCGAAGCGTTCACGCTGCATCAAGCCGGTCGGCTGGCGGAGGCGGAAGAGGCTTACAATCGAATTCTGGCAACGCAGCCCGATCATTTCGACAGCCTGCACCTGCTGGGCATCGTTTTTCATCAGCGCGGCGAGCACGCCCAAGCGCTGCGGCACATAGATCTCGCGCTCAAGGTAAATCCCAATAATATTCCCGCCCTGAACAGTCGCGGCATCGCGCTCAGGGAGCTGAAGCGTTTCGAAGACGCACTGGCAAGCTACGACCGCGCACTTGAGCTGTTGCCGGACTACGCCGAAGCGCTGTTTGGTCGGGGCAACGCCCTGAACGAGCTGCAGCGGTTCGAGGAAGCGTTGGCAAGCTACGATCGCGCGGTTGCCGTGCGGCCAGATTATGTGCAAGCGCATGTCAACCGTGGCGACATCTTGAATGGGCTCGAGCGGTTCGAGGAGGCGTTGGCGAGCTACGACCGCGCCGTTGCCATTCACCCGGACTTTGCCGACGCGCACGCCAAACGCGCCAACGTGCTGCACGCGCTCAAGCGCTTCGATGAGGCGATGGCAAGCCACGATCGCGCGCTCGCGCTGCGGCCGGACTTGGCCGAGGCACACACCAATCGTGGCAGCACCTTGCATGAGTTGATGTGGTTCGATGAGGCGCTGGCAAGCCACGATCGTGCACTGGCGCTGCGACCGGACTATACCGAGGCGCACTACAATCGCGGCAACGCCCTGCACAAGCTGAAGCGGTTCGCGGAAGCCCTGGCGAGCTACGAGCGTGCACTCGCGCTTCGACCGGACTTTGTCGAGGCGCTCGCCAATCGGGGCGTCGCGCTGCATAGCCTGAATCGGTTCGAGGAAGCACTGGCGGGCCACGACCGCGCGCTTGCCGTGCGGCCGGACTATGCCAAGGCCTTCGTCGATCAGGGCGACACCCTGTGTGAGCTGAGACGATTCGAGGAGGCCCTGGCGAGCTACGATCGCGCAATCGCGCTACGGCCAGATGATGTAGACGCCCACTGTCACGAAGGAATGTGCCGAATGCTGCTCGGCGACTTCGAACGCGGCTGGCAAAAACTTGAATGGGCTTGGATTGCCGTACGGCAAAGAAACGCAAAGCACAGTTTCTCGCAACCGCAGTTGTTCGGATCGAACGAGCTCAAGGGCAAGACCGTCCTGCTCCATGCCGAGCAAGGGTATGGCGACGTGATCCAATTCTGCCGCTACGTGCCGCACGTCGCGGATCAAGGCGCGCG
>DATHHM010000097.1:0-2292 GCA_035317145.1 Xanthobacteraceae bacterium
CAAGATCGCATACGAAGTTGAAGCCGCGCTGACCGGCAAGCTCGGCAGCCTCGGCCAGCCGGTGCTGCGCTCGAAGGCGAAGGAGATGGAACGGCAATTCGCCGCCCGCCTCGCCGCCGCGTTTGCGCCGCAGGCTACGCCGGCGCCGTGACCGCGCGCCATTGATCGGCTAAGCTTGCAATCAAGAACGCGGCGCGGCCCAAAGCGCGCATCGGCGGGACTAACCCGCCGGCTGTAAACAGCGCCGCGACAAGGGGAGGACGACATGACGGATATCGCCGCCGGCACTGTGCCTTGGTATCGGACGCTGACGTCGAGCCAGGTGCGCGTCCTGATCGCCACCAATCTTGGCTGGCTGTTCGACGGCTACGAGGCCTATGCGCTGTTCCTCACCGTCGGGCCGGCGATGCGCGCGTTGCTCGAGCCGGCGCAATATCCGCAAATCCCCGCCTATATCGGCATGGTGGTGGCGATCACGCTGCTCGGCTGGGGCATCGGCGGCTTCATCGGCGGCATCATGGCCGACTATATCGGCCGCAAGCGGACGATGATCTACGCCATCCTGGCCTATTCGCTCCTCACCGGATTGACCGCGCTGTCGTTCAGCTGGATTTCCTTCGCGCTGCTTCGCTTCCTCGTCGGCATCGCCATCGGTTCGGAGTGGGCCACCGGCTCGTCGATGATGGCCGAGCTTTGGCCCAACAATGCGCGCGGCAAGGGCGCCGGCCTCATGCAATGCGGGCTCGGCATCGGTTTCTTCCTGGCCTCGTTCATATGGCTGTTCGTCGGCGCTTACGGACCGGACGCCTGGCGCTACATGTTTCTGATCGGCATCCTGCCGGCACTGCTGACGCTGTGGATGCGAACCTCGATCGACGAATCGCAGACCTGGCAGCAGACCGATGCGCGGCGGCGCGATGCGGCCGCGCGCAAGCGAAGCGGCGCCGTGCTCTCGGCGGACGACCAGGCGCTGACCCGCTTCACCGTCACTGACCTGTTCGCCGAGCCGGAGACGCGGCGGCGCACCATCATCGCCTTCCTGATGTCGCTGACCACGACGCTGGCGTGGTGGGGCATCTCGTCCTGGGTGCCGCCCTACATCGCCTCGGTCGCGGTGAAGGCCAATCTGCCGGGGCCGCAATGGGCGAGCTATGCCGGCATGGCTTACAATTTCGGCGCCATCCTCGGCTATATCAGTCTCGGCTTCCTTGCCGATCGCTTCGGGCGCAAGCCGATCGTCATGCTGTATTTCGCGCTGGCGCTGGTGATGACGCCGGTGCTGTTCCTGTGGACGCAGGATCTGAACCTGCTCCTGGTCGCCGCGGCGGTGAATGCGTTCTTCACGCTCGGGCAATATTCCTGGATGGCGGTGTGGTTGCCGGAACTATTCCCGACGCGCTCGCGCGCCACCGGGATCGCGTTCAGCTTCAACGCGCCGCGCTTCATCGCCTTCCTCGGCCCGCTGTTCGCCGGCACCTTGATCGTGCAGTTCGGCGGCTTCAGCCATGCGGCGATGATCATCTCGTCGATCTACATCCTGGGTTTCTGCGTCGCGCCGTTCCTGCCGGAAACCAACGGCAAGCCGCTGCCGGCGTGACCCGCGACTTTTAGGCTCGCGGCATTAAGACGTGGATCGCCGGAAGACTTGGATGGCCGGGACAAGCCCGGCCATGACGACGTAGTGTGGCGCCCGCAATGACGCCTGATCCCATCGCCATCGACACCGACGTGCTGGTCATCGGCTCCGGCGCCGCGGGCATGTATGCGGCGATCGAGGCGGCGCGGAACGGCGCCAACGTACTGCTCGCCGATCGCAGCCTGATCGGCCGCGGCGGCGCCACGGTGATGGCGCAGATGACGGTTGCCGTCGCGCTCGGCGAAGAAACGCCCGACACTTGGCAACATCATTACGACGACACCATCGCCGCCGGCCGCGGACTGTGCGACGAAAAGCTGGCGCAGCTTTTGTGCGAGGACGCGCCAGACTGCATCCGCGAACTCGAGCGCTGGGGCGTCGGCTGGGCGCGCAAGGACGGCCACATCACCGCGACCATGGCGCCCGGCCACGACCGGCCGCGCTGCGTCTATGTGGATTTCATCAATACGGGGCCTGCGGTGTCGAAGACCTTGCGCACCGCGATGGCGCGCAATCCGGCGATCCGCAAAGCCGGCGATCTGTGCATCGTCGATCTCGTCAGGAGCGACGACGAAGTCACCGGCGCGGTTGCCTACCATCTCGGCAGCGGCGCGCCGGTCGTCATCGCCGCCAAAGCCACAGTGCTGGCGACCGGC
>DATHHM010000098.1:0-3744 GCA_035317145.1 Xanthobacteraceae bacterium
ATTCGATCAGTCCGGATTTATCCGAGACGGACAACAGAGCGCGGGTCACGCGGCGCGGATGGTCGGTCATTCCTTAAGTCCTAATCACAAGCCCGCCGCGTAGCACGGTTTTCCTTGGTGCGAAACCACGGACGGCTCCGATACCTGGAAATTCAGGGGATGCTCATAGGCAAGCCCGGAAGGCTTAAACGGCCTTCGCCTTGATGGTCGGGATGTGACTGACGTCTTCGGTCCGCTCCGCGTGCCACGTATCGTAGGCCGCCTGCATCCGCGTCCAGATACCCGCACCATCGCCAAAGAGCTTGCCAAGCCGAACCGCGATGGTCGGGGACACTGGTTTTCTTTCCCTGAGGATGTCGTAAAGATGCTGGCGTGAAATCCCGAGCAGCCCGGCGATTTCCGCCTTGGTCCGACCGGTGGCCGGAACAATGTCATCGCGAAGCAGCGCACCGGGATGGGTAGGGCAGCGGTTTTTGTTGCGCTTTGCCGCATAGACCATGTTTGCTCCTCTCAATGATATTGCTCGAAATCGACACGGCGGGCTTCGCCATCTTTGAATTCGAAGGTGATGCACCACGGTCCATTGACGTGGACTGAATATCGTTTCGGATCGAATCCCTGCAAGGAATGAAAATCGAAGCCCGGAACGTTCATTTCCTCGGGTCGGACGGCGACATCGAGACGATCGAGCCTGGCGAAAATGCGTTTGTGCATCTTCGCATCGATCCTCGAACTCTTGCCCTTGGTCCAAAGCTCCGACAGCGCCTTGCTTTTAAAGGTTCGGATCACAAGTAAATGTAAGCAATTAGCTTACATCCGTCAAGGGAGCACCGCCGAGAGCCTGGCAGGATTATTCCTTTTGCGGCGATTCCGGCTCGCGGCGTGCGTTGCGTTTTGCCGGGATGGCCGGGACCGGGGCCGTCGTCGAGCGCACAAAGGTCCAGCGAACGCTGGGGGCGTGCCGCGAATCCTGCCGAATCACGATTTGGGCGGTGCGGCGAGGACCGTCATTCCCCGCCAGGAACACGCTGTCCTCCACTTCGACTTTGTCGTCGAGCGCCTCGAAGGTCCAGACGTCGCGGTTCGGCAGCACCAGCATCACGCCGCGCCCGTCGCTCAGTCGGCTCGCCTTCACCGACGGATGCAGATGAAACCGCAGCGTATAATCGGTCTCGGTGCCTTTGATCCGGGCGCCCGGCGCTGGCGAAAGCGTGTCCTCGCCGTCGATCCTGGATCCGTCCTGCGCGATCATCAGCACCCGGCGATGCACCACGCCGAACCGCGCGAGATAGCCGTTATGCGATGCCGTCAGCAACACGCCGTCGGCGACCGCCTCGCGATAACTTTCCACATTGGTCGGGCCGCCGACGACCGGTGCGCCCTTCAACAGCCGCTTCATCGCCGATAGTTCGACGAACTGGCACGACGAGGTGTCGTGACAGGCCAGGGTCGAATGCGCCAGCGTGCTACGCGCAAAGGGACGCCAGCTGTCGCGGCCGGTAGAGGGCATGCCGCAATTGATGACGATCCGGCTCGGCCCGGACGACAGTTCAAACGACAGGCAGCCGGCGTGAGCGTCGTGACTGACGCTCGCCGGCGGCGGCGGGCCGGTGTCCATGATCACCGTCATCGTGCCGGCATCGAGGCGCTGAAAGCCGGTATGCGGCATGTTCGCCATCGGCGTGCCGTGGCTGTCGTCATAGGCAAGCAAAGTCGCCAGCAGATCGGACGGCGCGCTGCTCATGCCGTTGAACAGCGCGAAGCTGCCGTCGCCGTGGCGGAAGAAGCGCAGCATCGGCATCATGCGGTCGATCGCATTCAATAGCGATGGCGGCGGCGCGACGTTGCGGGCGGCGAAGGTCTGCCGCAGCGGCAGCAGGTCGATCAGCAACTCGATCAGCGCGCCGGGATTGCGCGAGATATGTCCGCCGTCGGGAAGAATTTGCCGCTGCAGCTCGTCGGAGAGCTTGCGCGTGGCGGTGCGGATGTGCCGCGCCTGGTTGGCGAGGCAGAGCGAGGCATAGCAAAGCGCGATCAGCACCTGCAGCCGCGGCACGCCATCGGGAATGTCCAGCATCGAATAGCGCAAATAGCGGATCTCGCGCGACAATCCGCGCAGGTAGCGCCGATAGAATTTGCCGTCGGTATCGCCGAGCACCAATGGCGCCTGCGATAACAACGACATGACGCGGCGCGCCATGACATCTGCGCGGCGGCCGACCGGGCGTCTGTGCAACGGATTCGAAATCCAGTCGTCGACCAGCGAGCGCGCATTGGCGCGGGTAAGCGCGGTGTCGGCCGCCCGCAAATGCCGCAACCATCCGAAGCCGAGCAGCGCCACTTCCCAATCTTCCGACGGCGGCTCGAGATCGAAGATCGAGCGCCCATGGCAGGTTACGATTTTGCCGGCAAACACGAAGCGACCGGCATAGATTTCGGCGGCGCGGGTGGCGTCGGCGGTGCGCAGATCATGCGGGGCGATGATCAGGCGATCGGTGCGGCCCGGCCACAGCCGCGTTACCGCCACCGAGCCGCCGCTTACGCGCGCCATCATGTTCCGCGCGAAGCGGCCCATGATCAGCGTCGAAATACGTCTGCGTTGAGCGACCGACACGCCTTGCCTTGATTGGGAGGATTCTCTCTCGAATCCTTTTAATCCGGAAACGCGAGCAAGACACCATCTTGAAACCCCGCGAATCAGCGGGGGGTGTGGAAATACGGGTGTAATATCAGGATTTAACCAGCCGCGCCGCGTAGAAGCCGTCGAGCCCGCCCAGCCGCGGGTCGTCGTGCGGCAGATGGCAGGGCAACGTGCGCAGATCGCCTTCCGCGGTCAGGATCTCCGCAAGGCCCGCGACCTCGCCGGCATCGATCGGCGCGCGGCGCACCGCCGGTTCGCTGGCGAGAAGTGCCGATATGGCGTGCTCGCCCTCTTCCGGTTCCAGCGAACAGGTACAATAGACCAGCGTTCCGCCCGGCCTCAGCAGCGCGACCGCTTTTTGCAGCAAGCGCTTCTGCAACGCCATCAGCGCGCCGATATCGGCTTCCTGCCGCAGCCAGCCGACGTCGGGGTGGCGCCGGATGGTGCCGGTCGAGGCGCAGGGGGCGTCGACCAGGATGCCGTCAAAGCCTCCGCCACTTGCTCCGCCTTGCCACTCGGTGGCGTCGGCCGTCACGGTCTCGGCCTCCAGCCCCAGCCGCGCGAGATTTTCGCGCAGCCGCGTCACGCGATTGGTCGAACGATCGACCGCGGTGACGCGGGCGCCGGCGTGCGCGAGCTGTGCTGTCTTGCCACCGGGCGCGGCGCAGAGATCAGCGATGGTTTTGCCGGCGACGTCGCCGAACAAGCGCGCCGGCAAAGCGGCGGCGGCGTCCTGCACCCACCATTGCCCTTCGGCGAAGCCCGGCAGCATCGTCACCGAACCTTGTAGCAGCGTGCGCACGGAACCCGTCGGCAGCGTCTCGCCGTGCAGCCGCGTTGCCCATTGCGCGGCATCCGACTTCACGGTGATATCGAGCGAGGGCTCGCAGCCGATGGCAATCGCGATGTCCCGTGCAACCGTCTCACCGTAGTGGGCGATCCAGCGCGCCAACAGCCAGGGTGGAACATCGAGCGTCTGCGACTTGACCTCGTCGATCAGCGGTTGCCCCTCGCGCGCGCAGCGGCGCAGCACGGCATTGACGAGCCCGGCATATTTCGCGGCCCGCCGATCCGACTGCACCAGCCGCACCGACAGATCGACC
>DATHHM010000099.1:0-21768 GCA_035317145.1 Xanthobacteraceae bacterium
GACCGCCGACGCGACCTTTGAGACCGCCAAGGCATTCGTTTCGAAGCTGCACAAGACCATCGCGGTCGCCGAAGATTTCCCCGCCTTCATCGTCAACCGTATTCTCATGCCGATGATCAACGAGGCGATCTACACGCTCTATGAAGGCGTCGGCAACGTCGAGGCGATCGATACCGCGATGCGGCTCGGCGCCCACCATCCGCTGGGGCCGCTCGAGCTCGCCGATTTCATCGGGCTGGATACTTGTCTCTCGGTGATGCAGGTGCTGCACGAAGGTTTGGCGGATTCCAAATACCGCCCGTGTCCGTTGCTGGTGAAATACGTCGAGGCCGGCTGGCTCGGCCGCAAGACGCAGCGCGGGTTCTACGATTACCGCGGCGAGAAGCCGGTGCCGACCAGATAACGGACGACAGACGACGGACGACGGATAAACATCAATCCGTCCTCCGTCGTCTGCCAAGCCGTTACTTCATCAATTCGACAAAGAGACCGATAACCGCCACGAAGCCGAGCGTGAAAACGATCGTGCGAATGTAGGGAATGGCGGTCCAGTAGACGATGGCGTGCACGACGCGCAGCCAGAAGAAGGACATCGTCCAGAACGCCGTCATTGCGTTGGCCTTGCCGGTCAACTGGATCAGGATCACCAGCGTTGCAAAGGGCGCGAACGTCTCGACGGCGTTGAGATAGGCGCGGTCCGCGCGCCTGCCCCAGAGCGGCAGCGGTCGCTGCGTCGGATCGACATAATTCTCCGGTTTCAGCGATCCGTTGGTCATGACTTGCGCCACGACGTAAGGAATCCACAGCGCCGCCGTCAGCATTGCCGTAAAGGCCAGATATTTCAGATCGGTCGACATTTGATCTTGCTCCCCCTGATGTCGCGTTGATTACTGTCGCGCCGCGTTAGGTTTTTGGTTTGAGCATGATCTTTTCCGAAAACCGGTTTCCACTTTTCGGGATCATGCTCTAGTCGCAGCACGCGTCCGTTTTCTTCGGCTCCACATACGTCGCCTTGGGATCGACCGCGGCGCCGTCGTAGCGGTCGTGGTGGCGCACCCAGGCCATCGACCACGGCAAGCCTGCCTCGTCGCGGCCCTTCGGCGCCAGGTCGAGCATGTGATAGGTGCCGATCAGCATGTCGAGGCCGCGGCCGTAGCTCGAATAGGTGTGGAAGATCTCGCCGGTCTCGCTTTTGTAGAACACGCTGGCGCCGGGGCGTTCTTCGCTGGGAAACGTCGTCATTTCGTAGTTGTACATCGCCTTGCCGCTGGCTTTCTCCTCGGGCGTTGCGGAGACGTGATAGTCGAAGTTGAAGTCATTGCCGAACGACGACACCCATTTGAAGTGCCAGCCCATGCGGCGCTTGAATTTCTCGATCTGCGCCAGCGGTGCACGCGACACGACGAGGAACGTCACATCGCGTTGCGCGAGGTGAGCGACGGTGCCATCGAAATGATCGGCTAAGAGCGAACAGCTCGGGCAGCCGGCTTCCCAGTCGGGGCCGAGCATGAAGTGATAGACGATCAGCTGGTTCTTGCCGCCGAACAGGTCGGCCAGCGTTTCCTTGCCGTTCGGCCCGTCGAACACGTAAGTCTTGTCGACTTTCACCCAGGGCAGCTCGCGCCGCTTTTTGCTCAGCGCATCGCGCGCTTTCGAGAACGCTTTTTCCTCGGCGAGATGCGCTTTGCGCGCGGCGATCCATTCGTCCTGGGAGACGATGCGATGCGGTTCCATGATTGTTGCTCCTCGACCTGTAGGGCGGATTAGCGAAGCGTAATCCGCCATTCGTTTGCAACGAGCGGTGGGTTACGCCGGAGCCCGCCATCGGGCCGGCCACTTCGGGCCGGACCCGTTGGGCTAACCCACCCTACGTTCTCTACTGCTCGACCGGAGTCATCCAGCCGACGCCGGCGCCGTCGGGCTGCATCAGGATGGCGATGCGGCCGACGCCGGGCACGTCGAACGCCGGCTTCATCAATTTGGCGCCGGCCTTGACCGCCTTGGCCACGCGGGCGTCGACGTCGTCGACCGCGATGTAGGACATCCAGCTTTCCGGTACGCCCTGAAAATCGTGGCCGCTGATGTCCAAAATGCCGCCGACCGGCTCGTCGTCCATCGTGGCGAGCCAATAGGTGCCGCCGCCGCCGGGCATCGGCATGGCGTCGTAGCTCCAGCCCAAAGTGTCGGCATAGAATTTCTTCGCGCCCTCGACGTCGCGCGTCATGAGCTCGTTCCAGTAAAATGTGCCGTGCGATCCGCGCATCATCTACTCCATTGTTGCAAGTTGACGTCTGGCCATTGTGTCTGTGCTTTGTGTCAATCCGGCGAAGCTCAGGCGAACAGCTTTTCCATCTTGTCCATGGCGCCGTTCCAGCCGCCCTGATGGCGATCACGTGCGTCATCGTCGAAGAACTGCTCGTGGGTGAGCGTCAGTAAGGTGCCGTCGCCGTCAGGCTTGAGCAGCACCGTCACCAGCGATTCACGCTCGGGCATCGTTTTCCAGGCCCAGGTGAAGACCAGCTTCTCGTTCGCGATGACCTCGCGATAGACACCGCTGACATCGTGCTCCTCGCCGCCCGGCGCGCGCATTACCCAGCGATAACGGCCGCCGGTGCGCGGATCGCTTTCGACGTGCGCCGCCTTGATTTCGCCGGGTCCCATCCAAAGCTTTACTTTTTCCGGGTCGATCCACGCCGCGAAGACCTTGGCGGGCGGCGCGTTGAGGCGGCGCTTGATGGTGAGGCTCGGTTTTGTGGCGGTTTGGGTGGCCATGTTCTTTCCTTCTGCGAAAGTGTTTTTTCTTCGTCCAGGAATGCGGCCAGGCGGTCGAGCCGCTCGGACCAAAACTTCTGATAGCGATTGAGCCACTCGAACGCGTCGCGCATCGGCTCGGCGTCGAGGCGGCAGGCGACGACGCGCCCGGTTTTGGTGCGCGCGACCAGCCCGGCGTCCGACAGCACATCGAGATGCTTCATGATCGCCGGCAGCGACACCGGAAACGGCGCGGCCAGCGCGCTCACCGAAATGTCGGGCTCCGCGGCAAGCCGCATCACCAGCGCGCGCCGCGTCGGATCGGCAAGCGCCGCGAAGGTGCGGTCGAGGGTCGAGCTTTGAAAGTTAACCATTTGGTTTAGTATAAGCCTGTGGCTGGCGCTGTCAACCGGGGCCTCGTCATTCCGGGGCCGCGCGAAGCGCGGAGCCCGGAATCCATAGCCACTGTCAGCGATTATGGATTCCGGACTTGCCGCTTCGCGGCAATCCGGAATGACGGACGTGATTCACACGTTCTTAAACTTCACCGCCAATCATGCCGCCCCTATGGACCCGTCCAGCCTCATCACCGCGCTCATGGGCGCCCAGACCGGCGTGATGCAGCTTGCCGTCGCGGCGCGGCTTATGCGCATGAACGCCGATCAGGGCGCCGCGGTGGCAAAACTGATCGACGCCGCGCAGCAGAGCATCGATCCGCTCGCCAATGTCGCAGCCGGAATCGGGACGAATTTGAACGTCAGCGCGTGACGTTGCCGTCGGCAATCGCCGCGCTCACCAATTTCACCCCGTCGTCGCTCGCCCATTCGGCCGGGCCCGCCATGTTGCCGATCTCGCAACCGGAGCGGTCGATCAAGAGCGTCGTCGGCATGCCGAACGCCTTGCCGGCGGTTTTCAGATCCTCGAATACACGCGCGCTCGGATCGAAGAAATAGCCGAGCCGCGTGATGCCGACGTCCTTGAGGAAGTTGAGCGGCTTTTGCGGATCGCGGGTGTCGATGTCGATAGCGACGACCTCGAAGTTTTGACCGCCGAGCTTGCCTTCGAGCGCATCGAGCGCCGGCATCTCCTTGCGGCAGGGCACGCACCAGGTCGCCCACAGGTTCAAAAGCACGGTGCGGCCGCGCCAATCCTTCAGGGTGCGGTCGTGGCCGGCTGCGTCCTTGAAGACCAGATCGGGGACGAGAAAGCCGGTATGCGCCAGGCTTAATGCCGCGACTTCGCCATGGACCAGCGGGGCGAGCCGCGCCGCGGTCTGCACCGCCGGCTGGCAGGCCGCATCGGCCGGATTGCCTCGCAGACGGCCAATCCCGTATACCCCCGCCAGCACCGCGAGAGTCCCGCACAGCGCCCAGGCGGTGGCGGCGATCAAGCGGCGGCGGCGTACTTTATAATACGGCTCGGCAGGCAACTCGGACATTGGCGATAAAACCTCGGGATTTTGGCGCAACCTTTATGAGCGATCTGTCATGAGCAACAAAATGTGGGGCGGACGATTCGGCGCCAAACCCGACCCCCTGATGGAGTATTTCAGCGCTTCCATCCACTTCGACTGGACCCTGTACCCGCAGGATATCGCGGCAAGCAAGGCCCATGCGGCGATGCTCGCCAAAAAGGGCATCATCACGGCCAAAGATGCGAAGAAGATCGCTCACGGTCTAGACACGATCCTGTCAGAGTTCAGAGCGAGCAAGTTCGCCTTCAATTCCACGCTCGAAGACATCCATATGAATATCGAGAGCCGGCTCGCCGAGCTGATCGGGCCGGCCGCCGGGCGGCTGCACACCGCGCGCTCGCGCAACGACCAGGTCGCGACCGACTTCCGGCTTTGGGTGCGCGACTACATTGACGGTTTTGATACAGCCCTCGCCGGTTATCAACGCGCGCTGGCCGAGAAGGCGCTGCAATATGCCGATACGGTGATGCCGGGCTTCACCCATCTGCAACCGGCGCAACCGGTGACCTTCGGCCATCACCTGCTCGCCTATGTGGAGATGGCGGCGCGTGACCGCGGCCGGTTCGCCGATGCGCGGGGCCGCCTCAACGAAAGCCCGCTCGGCGCCGCCGCGCTGGCCGGCACCTCTTTCCCGATCGATCGCGCCATGACCGCGAAGGCGCTCGGCTTTGCGCGGCCGATGGCGAACTCGCTCGACGCCGTCGCCGACCGCGATTTTGTGCTGGAAACGCTGTCGGCCTGCGCCATCGCCATCGTGCATCTGTCGCGGTTCGCCGAAGAGATCGTGATTTGGTCGTCGCCGCTGGTTGGTTTCCTGCGGCTGTCCGACCGGTTCACCACCGGCTCCTCGATCATGCCGCAAAAACGCAACCCGGACGCCGCCGAGCTCATTCGCGCCAAGACCGGCCGGGTCGTCGGCGCGCTCACTGGGTTGCTGGTGGTGATGAAGGGATTGCCGCTCGCCTATCAGAAGGACATGCAGGAGGACAAGGAAGGCACCATCGACGCCTTCGGCACGCTGTCGCAGTCGATCGCCCTCATGACCAAAATGGTCGATGACATGACGCCCGATGTCGCGGCGATGGCCAACGCGGCGGGTGCGGGCTATTCGACCGCCACCGATCTTGCCGACTGGCTGGTGCAGACGCTGAAATTGCCGTTCCGCGACGCCCATCACATCACCGGCCGGATCGTTGCCGCGGCGGCCGAGGCCGGCGTCGCGCTGGAAAAACTACCGCTCAAAGCCATGCAGGCGGTCGAGCCGCGGATCACCAAGGCGGTTTACGGCGTGCTCTCGGTCGGCAATTCGGTGAAGAGCCGCAAGGCTTACGGCGGCACGGCGCCACAAAACGTGCGGGCGCAGGCCAAACGCTGGCTCAAACTGTTGAAAAAGCGGCCGTAAACGCCCTGGTAAAGGCTCTGGCAAGAGGTTGCCGACACAATGTCGCCGCCGCGATCTGGTTTGCTATGCTGGGTTTGAGCGTGCGTCGGGGGGGAGGCCTTTGGCCGGTTATCGTCTGAGCTTTGGGCTGGTATTGGCCGTGGCGGCGCTTTCGCTTGCCGCCTGCGGGCGCAAGGGCGAGCTCGAAATGCCGCCGGGTCCCGCGACCCAGCCGCCGGTCGCCGCCGCGCCGGTGTCGCCGACAGGGTTTATGCCGAACTACGCGGGCGCGCCGCCGACGCAGCAGCAGGAAGATGCCGCCGCCGTGAAAAACGGCTTCGATGCCCGCGGCAATCCGGTGGCCGCCCCGAGCACAAAAAAATCCTTCATCCTCGATCCAATCCTGCAATAGTTTTTTACGCGCGACTCAGACGGGGCTTTGGGCCGTAGCGAACATCGCAATCACGCGCTAAACACGTCCCATGCACCACTTCGCTTATCGCAACGGCGTGCTGCACGCCGAAGGGGTCAATCTCATCGCGCTGGCGGAAGCCGTCGGCACGCCGTTCTATTGCTATGCGAGCGCGACCTTGGAGCGGCACTACAACGTCTTCGCCGGCGCGTTTGCCGACGTCGACGCGCTGGTCTGCTACTCCCTGAAGGCGAATTCCAACCAGGCGGTGATCGCGACCTTGGCCAAGCTCGGCGCCGGCGCCGACGTCGTCTCCAGCGGCGAACTGTTGCGCGCGCGGGCGGCGGGAATCCCGCCAGACAAGATCATGTTTTCCGGCGTCGGCAAGACCGTGGACGAGCTTGCGCTCGCGGTCGATGAAGACGTCCTCTGCGTCAATGTCGAATCCGAAGCGGAGCTCGAGTTGCTCGCCGCCATCGCCGCCGCCAAGGGCCGCGCGATCGATATTTCGATCCGCGTCAATCCCGACATCGATCCAAAGACCCATGCCAAGATCGCCACCGGCAAGGCGGAGAACAAATTCGGCATTCCGATCAGCCGCGCCCGCGACGTCTATGCCCGCGCCGCCAGGCTCAAGGGCGTGCGCATCGCCGGCGTCGATATGCATATCGGCAGCCAGATCGTCGAGCTCGATCCGTTCGGCGACGCGTTTGCGCTGCTCGCCGATTTCGTGCGCGCGCTGCGCGCCGACGGTCACACCATCAGCCATATCGATCTCGGCGGCGGCCTGGGCATTCCCTACCGCGAGGACAACGATCCGCCGCCCGATCCGGATGCCTATGCCAAAATCGTCAAAAATGCGACGCGCGGTCTTGGCTGCAAGCTGATCTTCGAGCCGGGCCGGCTCATTGTCGGCAATGCCGGCATCCTCGTCACCCGCGTGCTCTATGTGAAGCACGGCGAAGCAAAAACCTTCGTCATCGTCGATGCCGGCATGAACGATCTCATCCGCCCGACGCTTTACGACGCGCATCACGACATCCGCCCGGTTCGCGAGGCCGCGGTCGGCGCCGCGCGGATCACCGCCGACGTGGTCGGCCCGGTGTGCGAATCAGGCGATTTTCTCGCGCTCGATCGTTCGCTGCCCGCACCGCAGCCGGGCGAGCTTCTCGCCGTCATGACTGCCGGCGCCTATGGCGCGGTCCAGGCCGGCACCTACAACACCCGCGCTCTGGTCCCCGAAGTGCTTGTCAGGGCTAGCGAATGGGCCCTGGTGCGGCCGCGCGTGACGGCCGAGGAACTGATCGCGCTCGACCGCCTGCCGCCTTGGCTTTGAAGTCCTGGCTTTGAAATTGCATAACATTGTAGCGAGCGGGTTTTAGTGCCTTGAACCCGCCCTCATGTTACCCTGTTGTCATGCGGAATTACGGTGCGCCGAGCCCAAAATGACGGGACAAGTGTGACCGAAGCGACTTTGCCCAATGCCGGCCCGCAACCGCGGCCACCGGATGCCACCCGGGCGCTGCTTGAGGCGACCCTCAAGCGCGCGCGCTGGACGATTTTCTGGGAACGGCTGTGGCCGGCGCTGACTTCGCTGGCGACTGCCATCGGGCTGTTCCTGGCACTGTCCTGGCTCGGGCTATGGCTGTGGCTGCCGCCGCTTGGCCGCGCCGCGGCCGTGATCGCTTGCGCGGCGATCGCCATGGTCGCGGCATGGCCGTTCGTGTTCGTGCGCATGCCCGGCGCCCGCGACGCGCTGAGCCGGATCGATCGCGGCAGCGGGCTGCCGCATCGGCCGGCGACCGCGATCACCGACGATCTCGCCGTCACGCCGAAAGATCCTTATTCGCTCGCGCTGTGGAATGCCCATGTCGAGCGCGCGCTCAACGCCGCGCGGGCGCTGAAATCCGGCTGGCCGTCGCCGCGGGTGGCGCGGCACGATCCTTACGCGCTGCGCGCGCTCGTTCTCATCGCCTGCGTCGCTACGTTCTTTGCCGCCGGCGGCGAACGCTGGAAGCGCATCACCGCGGCGTTCGACTGGCACGGTGTGGTGCTGCCGGCGAATTTCCGCGTCGATGCCTGGGTCATTCCGCCGGTCTATACCGGCAAGCCGCCTGTCATCCTTCCCGGCATCCATCCCGGCGAGACGGCGGCATTGCAAACCAACGGCATCGTCGCCGTGCCGGTCAACTCGACGCTGGTCGTGCGCTCGACCGGCAAGGTCAGTCTCAACGTCTCCGGCCTCGGCGGCGTCACGCCGGCGACAGACGCTGTGCATGCGCCGGCCGGCACCGACGAGCATCGCTTCGCCATCACCGCGACGGGCAGCGCCACCTTGCGCGGCGCCGGCGACGATCTGACCTGGGCGTTTAATGTCATCCCCGACAAGCCGCCGACCATTGAGCTGACCAAGGATCCCGAGCTGCAGCGCCGCGGCTCGCTGCTGTTGTCCTACCGGCTCGAAGACGACTACGGCGTGACCGAGGCGCAGGCGACGTTTGCCCGCAAGAACGATGCCGACGCCGACAGCGAAGGCCCGCATCCATTGTTCGGGCCGCCCGATTTCGCGCTGATCCTGCCGCAGGCGCGCACCCGGGCCGGCGTCGCCCAAACCATCAAGGATTTGACCGATCATCCCTGGGCCGGCGCCGAAGTGGATATGACCTTGGTCGCCCGCGACGAAGGCGGCAATGTCGGCAAGAGCGAGCCGTTCGCGTTCCGTCTGCCCGAGCGCGTCTTCACCAAGCCGCTGGCGCGGGCGCTGGTCGAGCAGCGCCGCAATCTCGCGCTCGATGCTAATGCGCGGCCGCTCGTCCTCACCGCGCTCGATGCGCTGGCGTTGGCGCCGGAAAAATTCACGCCCCAGGCCGGCACATATCTGGGGCTGCGCGGCGTCTTCTGGTCGCTGGTGCGCGCCAAGTCCGACGACGACCTGCGCGACGTGGCGGCGCGGCTGTGGTCGATGGCGGTGCAGCTCGAGGACGGCGACATTTCCGATGCGCAAGCCAATTTGCGCAACGCCGAGGAAGCGTTGCGCCAGGCGCTCGAACGCGGCGCCAGCGACGAAGAGCTTAAAGCGCTGATGGATCAGCTGCGCGCGGCGATGGATCGCTTCATGCAGGCGATGGCCGAGCAATTGAAAAACAGCCAGCAGCTCGCCCGTCCGCTCGGCCCCAATCAGCGCCTGCTCAGCCAGCGCGATCTGCAAAGCATGCTCGACCGGCTCGAGAATTTGGCGAAGAACGGCGCTCGCGATGCCGCCAAGCAGCTTCTGCAACAGCTCCAGCAGATGATGGAGAATCTGCAGATGGCGTCGCCGGATATGAACGGCGACGACGGCGACGACATGATGTCGGCGCTCGACGAGCTCGGCGACATGATCCGCCAGCAGCAGGATTTGCGCGACCGCACCTTCCGTCAGGGCCAGGACCAGCGCCAGCAAGGCCAACAGCGCGGCCAGCAATCGCGGCCCGGCCAGCAGCCGCCGGGGCAGCAGGGCAATAGCATGGGCGAGTTGCGGCAGGGCCAGCAGGCGCTGCGCGATCGCCTCAACCAATTGCTCGAAGAGCTCAAGAACCGCGGCTTTGGCCAGAACCAGCAGGGCCAGCAAGGCCAAGGCCAGCAAGGACAAGCTCAGCAGGGCCAGAACGATTTGGAGCAGCTCGGCCGCGCCGGCGAGGCGATGGGACAAGCCGAAGGCAGTCTCGGCCAGGGCAATCCCGACAGCGCGGTGGATTCCCAAGGCCGCGCGCTCGAAGCCTTGCGCAAGGGCGCGCAGTCGCTGGCGCAATCCATGCAACAGCAGATGGGGCAGGGCCCCGGACAGACCGGCCGCGCCGGCCGGCTTGGCCAATCGCGCGCCGAGGGCGATACCGATCCGCTCGGCCGGCCGCTGCGCGGCCGCGACTACGGCGACGACGCCAACGTGCGAGTGCCGGACGAAATCGACGCCCAGCGCGCCCGCCGCATCATCGAGGAGCTGCGCAAGCGCTTCGGCGACATGGGCCGCCCGCAGGACGAGCTCGATTACATCGAGCGGCTGTTGAAGGATTATTGAAACTTATTTTTCTTTCCTCCCCCTGAAAGGGGAGGAATAAGTCTCTCAAAACCTAAACAGCTCAGCCACTTTCACGTCTTCGAGATTATTCAACCGCGACAACAGCTCCGTCCGTTGCGTCTCGGGAATAACTCCAGCCAGCTTGAGAAACTTCTGTTCGAGCCGCTCGCGCGACAGCGGCGACGTGGTGGTGCCTTCGAAATCGGTTTTCGCCATGCTCAATGTGCGGCCGTCTTTCAGTTCGATATGCAACCGGCACGCCATGTCGTTGTTGTTCGGCCCGTGCTTGGCGTAGGGCCGCAGCGCAACGCGCTTGGCGAGTTCCAGGATCGCCGGGTTTTGGTTCGGCCCGTCGAGGAACGCTTGCGGATCGCCGGGGTCGCGGAACAATGCCAGCGCCATGGTGAACGGCAGGCTGTACTGTGCCGTGGCGACGTCGCGCGGCGCCGGGTCGGCGTGGTGCGAGAGCACCTTGTCCGAGACGTCGATGGTGATTGTGGCGATATCCGCCGGCGTGAATTGATGCTGCGCCTTGAGCGCCAGCAGAGCCTGCACCGGCGATTGCGACGTGACGTGGCACGGAAACGTCTTGAACGTGATCGTCAGCGTTTCCCAGCGCTCGCCCAAACCCGCGGCGATGAGCGAAGCGTCGCCGTCGCGGGCATAGACGTCGAGAACGCCGAACTTGCCTTCGAGAATGACCTCGGGGCCCTCGAACCCGCGCGCCGCAAGGTTCGCCGCCGTCACGCCGCCCTCCGCGGCGCGGCCCATGTGAATGCGCTTGACCATGCCGCCCTGGCCGGATTTCACGAACGCCAAGAGCCCTGAGCAAAACGAGCCGCCGATGCCCATCGCCATCGTCGTTTGCTCCGCCGTCAGCTTCATGATCTTGCTGGCCGCGACCGCCGATCCGAACACCCCGGTGATGCCCGGCGCGTGAAATCCCAGTTTTTCGCTTGAGCTCTTTGCGGCCAGCGCGAAGCGGAACATGCATTCCAGGCCGGCGACGAAGGCGGTGATCAAATCCTTGCCGGATACGCCGGCTTCTTCGGCTGCGGCTAAAGCACCTGTCAGCACCGTGGCGCCGGGATGCACGCCGGTCGACGGTTGCCGCAGATTGTCGAACTCGAAGGCGTGCGCGAAGGCGCCGTTGGCAAAGGCCGCGCCCGGCGCGCTGGTGCGGCGAAAGCCTGAGTCGAGGATGGACGAGCGGCCGGTGCCGACGTGCTGCACGTAATCGTCAACGATTTTGCTCCACGGCATCGTCGAGCCGAACAGCACGACGCCGACGGTATCGACGATGCAGGCCTTGGCGATGGCGACGGCCGGCGCCGGAATGTCTTCGTAGCGCAGGCCGGCCGCAAACTCCGCCAGCGCTTTGGTTTCACCTGCCATGATGCTTTCGGATGTTTGGATGATTGTAGGCACTTCCGCATAGTCCGCGTGCGCGGCGGTGTAAACCGCTCTCTCCCCGCGCGCCGACTCCACTCCGTCATCCTGAGGTGGCCGCGAAGCGGCCCTCGAAGGATGCACGGCCCGGGCCGTCGCCCTTCGAGGCTCGCTTCGCTCACACCTCAGGGTGACGGAAGTCATGCCGCACTCGCGCCCCAGCCATCGGCCAGCCGCGTTGACACCCCTAACGAACGGCCTAAATTACAGGTGTTCCGAGGGGTGCCCCGTCATGGGCTGAGAAAAACCCTTTGAACCTGATCCGGGTCATGCCGGCGAAGGGACGGAAACTTCTCGCAAATCCCGTCCCAACACGCGCCGGCGTCCGGATCGCTCGAAAGGAGCGAACCGATGAATAAGCCGCTTTCCGATTCCGATCTCGCCACGCCGAAGGTCACCACCGGCCCGATCGCGGGCTCGCGCAAGATCTTCTCGGTGCCGGAGGCGGCGCCGGATTTGCGCGTGCCGCTGCGCGAGATTCCGCTTACGGAAGGTTCCGGCGAGGAGCCGGTGCGGGTCTACGATCCGTCCGGGCCTTATACCGACAACGATGTGGCGATCGACGTCGAGACGGGCTTGAAGCGCGCGCGCATCGCGTGGGTCAAGGAGCGCGGCGGCGTCGAGGAATATGACGGCCGGCCGATCAAGCCGGTCGACAACGGCAACGCGTCCGGCAAACATTTGGCGCGCAATTTCCCCAACACGCCGCGCCCGCTGCGTGGGCTCGACGGCCATCCGGTGACCCAGCTCGAATGGGCGCGCAAGGGCGTCATCACCAAGGAAATGATCTATGTCGCCGAGCGCGAGAATCTCGGCCGCAAGAAGATGCTCGACGTCGCGCAAGCCGCCCATGACGACGGCGAAAGCTTCGGCGCTTCGGTGCCGCTGTTCGTCACGCCGGAATTCGTGCGCGACGAGGTGGCGCGCGGCCGCGCCATCATTCCGTGCAACATCAATCACGCCGAGCTCGAGCCGATGGCGATCGGGCGAAACTTCCTCACCAAGATCAACGCCAATATCGGCAATTCGGCCGTCACCTCTTCGGTGGAAGAGGAAGTGGAAAAGATGGTGTGGGCGATCCGCTGGGGCGCCGACACGGTGATGGACCTCTCCACCGGCCGCAACATCCACAACACCCGCGAATGGATTCTTCGTAATTCGCCGGTGCCGATCGGCACGGTGCCGATCTACCAGGCGCTGGAGAAGGTCGACGGCGACCCCGTAAAACTCGACTGGGAATGCTACAAGGACACGCTGATCGAGCAGTGCGAGCAGGGCGTCGATTATTTCACCATCCACGCCGGCGTGCGGCTCGGCTACATTCACCTGACGGCTAACCGGGTCACCGGCATCGTCTCGCGCGGTGGCTCGATCATGGCCAAGTGGTGCCTGGCGCATCACAAGGAGAGCTTCCTCTACGAGCGCTTCGACGAGATTTGCGACCTGATGCGCAAATACGACGTGAGCTTCTCACTCGGCGACGGCTTGCGCCCCGGCTCGATCCGCGACGCCAACGACCGCGCGCAATTCGCCGAGCTGGAGACGCTGGGCGAACTCACCAAGGTCGCCTGGAAGAAGGGCTGCCAGGTGATGATCGAAGGCCCCGGCCACGTGCCGCTGCACAAGATCAAGATCAACGTCGACAAGCAGCTCAAGGAATGCGGCGAGGCGCCGTTCTACACCTTGGGCCCGCTCGTCACCGACATCGCGCCGGGCTACGACCACATCACTAGCGCGATCGGCGCCGCCATGATCGGCTGGTTCGGCACCGCCATGCTCTGCTACGTCACACCGAAGGAGCATCTGGGCCTGCCCGACCGCAACGACGTCAAGGACTGCGTCATCGCCTACAAGATCGCGGCGCACGCGTCCGACTTGGCGAAGGGCCATCCGGCGGCGCAACTGCGCGACGATGCGCTAAGCCGCGCGCGTTTCGACTTCCGCTGGATCGACCAGTTCCACCTGTCGCTCGACCCCGACACCGCGCTCAAATACCACGACGAGACGCTGCCCAAGGACGCACACAAAGTGGCGCATTTCTGCTCCATGTGCGGGCCGAAATTCTGCTCGATGAAGATCACGGCCGACGTTCGGGAATACGCCTCGGGCCTGACCGACAACGAGAAGGCCGCGCTCTATCCCGACGCCGCGAAGCAGGGCATGGAACAGATGTCCAAGAAGTTTTTGGACATGGGGGCGCAGGTTTATGTCGATCAGGCGGCGGTGGTGAAAGAGGCAAACAAGGCGCTCTGAATGTGCCGACGCTGATCATCGTTGCCGGCCCGAACGGAGCCGGCAAAACGACCTTTGCGCGGGAATACCTCTTCGCTGACGACCGCGAATTTGAATTTATTAATGCCGATGAAATCGCTATCGGGCTGACTGGTCGCGATTCGCCGGCACCGTCAGATTTTGAGGCGGCTCGATCGATGCTTCGTCGTGTTGATGAGCTGATTGAAGCCGCCGCGGATTTCGTTGTTGAAACGACTCTCGCTAATCTGACTTATGCTCAAAAAATCCCGGACTGGCGGCGGCGTGGCTACCGGGTGTCCTTGGTCTACGTGCGCCTTGAGTCAATAGAAGACTCGATCGCGCGGGTCCGCAAACGGGTCGCAGCCGGCGGGCATGACATCCCGGAGAATACGATCAGGCGGCGATTTGGTCGGAGTAAAATTTATTTTGAGACCATTTATCGGCCGATCGTCGATGAATGGTATATATGGGAGAGCCACCAAGGTGCATTTGCTCTGATCAACTCCTGGGACGGAAGACATGAGACGAGGACTTGATTTTGAAAAGGCTCAAGCTGCTTTTAAGCGCGCCGCTGAGAAAGCGGTGCACGGCACACGCGAGGAAAGATCGGGGCGTTTCTTTTTGGTAGAAGGGCCGGATATTTCGCGATATAATTTGTTCAAAGAATCGCGGGGTAATTCCATGACAGGAAAGAGGCACGAACTTTACGTTGAGCGCCGTCCGGAAGGCGATTATGCGGTTAGGCGGGGTGGTTCGGAGCGGGCGTCGGCTACCGCGCCAACGCAAAAGCAGGCGATTAAGAAAGCTGAAAAACTTGATCCCAAGGCGGCTGTTCTTGTCGAGCGTGTCCGCGACACCGATGTCGGTGGCAGGGACAAGTGGCGCAAGCCCTGAGAACCTACTCGCGCTTGCGTCTGCGCCGCCTTCGACTTTCACTGGATCGATCAGTTCCATCCTTCACTCGATCCCGACACTACGCTCGGATACTACGACGAGACGCTGGGGCGGAGTTATGTCGATCAGGCGGCGGTGGTGAAGGAGAGCAACAAGGCGTTGTGAGAATGCCATGACCGAAACGCCGGAGCAGATGCACGCGCGCCTGTGCGGCGTCATCGGACAGGCGCGATTTTCAGTTCTTGGCGATGCGTATGCGTGGCAGCCAATCGCTCACACGTCCGCCCTGTCCGATAACGCGCTCGCCGCCGTCCGTGACGGAACGTCGTGGGCGGCGCTGTTGCCGGCGAACGCGGAAGCGGCCGGCGCATATCGCATCTTCGCGTTTCACTTCGCCGAAGGGTCGAATGCGTCGGGCTTTGTCGCTTGGCTCGCTTCGCTCATGAAAGCGGAAGCCGGAACAGGCGCCATGGTCGTATGCGGCTACGATGCGCGTGCCACGGATGCGTTGTGGCAGACATCGTTGGGGCTGTTCGACTATTGGGGCTGTCCGTGGGCCAAAGGCGACGCGGTTATCGCACTCGTGCAGCGCCTGCGCGACGCGGGATCAAGGCGATAAGCGAGCGTAGCCCGGATTGAGTGAAACGAAATCCGGGGCAGGCCTCACGGCACGATCCCGGATTTCGCTTTGCTCAATCCGGGCTACCCCCGCGTACGCCTCTCTACGATCAGCTGATAAGCCTCGATCCAGAATTGCGCGGCGGCGCGGTCGAGATCGCGTTCGGCGAAGAAGGCGTGGAGCAGCGCTTCCGTGGGGGCCCTCGCGCCTAGATACTTGAGGAGCAACGTGCAGGCGCGGCGTGGATCGGCGGGACGTTTTACCCGCCCGGCGAAAAGCTTCTGCGGCTGCGGTGGGCCCTCCGCTAAGCTGACCCGCTTGGCATGGTCGCCGAGGCGTCGCGAAGAGCGCCGAGCTGTTTTTCGAGACACCGCCATCGGGTTCTCTGGCTTTTGCTTAACCCAGGTTATCGGTCACATGCCGGGGTTGATGTGGTGCCTTCCCGCATCGAGCGAACACCGTCCAGCATGCCACTAATAATATGGCTTTTTTCCATATTGATAAAGTCCATATAAGTCAATCGCCTCCCGATTCGGAGGCGATACGTGGCCCGCGTCTTTGCCTCACCTCGACACGAGGCGTTGCGAGCATTTCTGGTAAAACAGCGCAAAGCAGCCGGTTTGCGGCAGGTAGACCTTGCCAAGCGGCTCAAGCGCGGACAGGACTATGTCAGCGATGTCGAGAGAGGCCAGAAGATCGTCAACGTTGTCGAGTTGATGGAGTGGGCCGACGCCTTGGGCTTCGATCCGAGAGAGGTGATGAAGCTTCTCTCCGAGTCCTCGAAACGTAAGCCACGTCGCTCGGATTGATTGAAGCGGAGCTTCCGGCTTTTGAAAACAGATGGTTCGCACTGGGCAATCACGCCGTCACGAAGCCCTGCGAGCGTTCCTGGTCGAACGCCGCGACAAAGCCGGCCTGAGCCAGACCGACGTTGCCAAGCGGTTGCGCCGTTCGCAGTCGTACGTCAGCTATGTGGAGACTGGTCAAAAACTGGTGGATGTCGTCGAAATGATGGAATGGGCGGATGCGATCGGCTTTGACGCAGGCGAGATCATCAAGCGGCTGGCGAAAGTGCCGAGGAAGTAGGGTGGGCAAAGGCGCGAAGCGCCGTGCCCACGCTGTCGTTTGTTAGAGGCCGAACCGCGTGGGCTTTGCTCAGCCCACCCTACGAAGACTCATCGCTGCTCCGCTCATTCCCGCGCACGCGGGAATCCAGACTGGGTCCCCGCATGCGCGGGGACGAGCGGAAATCTACCGGCTGCTGTGCAATTCGGACGCCGCCGTGCAGCCGCGAAAAGATTCGTACCGCATAGAAAGCCGCGATTGACGGGCACAACTTCTCTTTTGCGAATCTTTGAAGCGGAGTGAAACGCGTCCGGGCCAGTGCGCAGCGGCAATCGCTCAGCGCAACCCCGCGATTTGTCTGCATAAATCGAAAAGCCTTTGACAGTGCCGCGCGGATTTGGATAACGGCGTCCATCCCGTTCATCGTAAGGGACGTCAACCGGTGACGCCGACTGACGGAGCGGGTGCGGTTCCTGCGGGCGGAGTTTGTCGCTCTTAGCCTTCAGGCGGTTTGGGTATCAGCCCGTCCGGCGCGTGCCGGACTGCGAGGTGCTCGCTGCACTGGTGCCGGAGAGGGTCCTCCCGTTTGCATCCGGTGATTCCAGGAAGCGCGGCCCAGGCCGAGTTGGGAGAAATCCCGGCGCATGACCGCGGAGGAGCGCCGAAAGGCGAGCGGCCCCGCTTATCGGGCCGCGGCTGCGCCTGCCCATCGAGGCGCGGCAACTGGAGTTGGTGCGCCGTTCGGCGCTCCGCCTCCCTCTTTGGGGAGCAAAGACGTCTTGGGGAGCAAAGACATCGCCTCCCGTCCGTTCGAGGCAAGCTTTCTTGAAGCAGACCCGGATGCGAAGCGCATCGCGGGAATGCAGTTCCGCGCCGTCATTACCGGGCTTGCGGTGGTGACGAGAGAGTGCGGCGCTGTTTGACATTGTGGATCGGAAAACAAAGACGCCCGTTCGCGATGCCGGCGCGCTTAAGACTGCACGCGCCCGCCGTCCACATGACGATATTTCCGCTTACCTCACCGTGATTACCAGGCCGTTGAGGTCCGCGCTGACGATGGCGCCGACCGAATTGCCGGTCAGCTCCAGCACCGCGCCGTGCTGGTTGGTGAGCACAATGGCCTGTGCGCCGCGCCCGATCGCCGCGCCGACATTGCCCGCCGCATAGACGCCGGCGACATCCACCGGTCCGCGGATGTTGCTCACCGTGCCGCGGAAGCGCGTCTCGGACGCGCCGAAGGTGAAGCCATAGCTCAAGCCGCCGATCCCGATCGAGTACGTCTGCCCGTGGAAAACCAGCGTGCCGGAACCGGCCGAGCCGCCGATGACAATGCCGGCCTTGATCACGTTGAAGCTGATGCTGCCGCCGTCAGCATCGGCCGCGGTGGTAACGCCAGCCAGCGCAAGCAATGCAATCAGGCCGGCACGGAATGCGGATGCGGTGCGCATGAGTTTTTGCTCCGAGGAATGATGTGTGAAGACGCGAATCAGCTTATCGCCTGCGACCATATCGTGCGATGGCCCAGTGCGCGCCTTTTTCTTCTACGACCTTACCCGCCCGCCGTCCACATTCAGCGTCTGTCCCGTCATGAACGCGGCGTCGTCGCTGGTGAGAAACGAGAGCGCGCCGACCAGATCCTCCGGCACCTCGATGCGCTTGATTGCCTGCAAGCCGGCGACGGCGGTGAATTCCTCGTCCATGTCGGCGAAGCCCGGGCGCGGCTTGCGCACCAGCGTGCCCGGCGAACGGGTCAGTCCCGGCGCGATGGCATTGACGGTGATGCCGTCGGCCGCAACGTCGCCGGCAAGCCCGCGGGTGAAGCCGATGATGCCGCCCTTCGAGGCGACGTAGTGCGCGAAGCCGGTGGTGACCGAGCCGAATGTGCTCGAGGCCAAGTTGACGATGCGGCCCCATTTGCGGGCGCGCATGCCCGGCACGAAGGCCGCGGTGACGAGGAATGTGCCGTCGAGATTGATGGAGAGGACTTTGCGCCAGTCGGCGAAGGTCATGGCGGCGAAGTCGAGCTGCGGGTAAATTCCGGCGCAGTTCACCACGATATCGGCGCGGCCGAATTTTTGCTGCACCTGTTTCGCCATCGCCGCGACCGAGTCGGGACTCGATACATCGCAGACTACAGCGAGCGCATTGCGCCCTGCCGCTTCGACGAGGCTTACGGTCTCGCGCCCGTCCGCCATGTCGGCGACGGCAATGTGCACGCCGTCTTCCGCGAGACGCTTTGCAAAGGCTTGCCCAATACCATTGGCCCCGCCGGTGATGACGGCGACTTTATCCTCGTGGCCTTTTCCCATGCGTGATCCTCCCTTGATTGTGCTCAACGGGTGAGCCCGCCTCACCCCGCCTTCAGCTTCCGCGCTTTGCGCAAATCGGCGTTGATTTGCGTTTGCCAGCCCGCGCCGGTCTTGCGATAGGCCGCGAGCACGTCCGCGTCGAGGCGGAGCTTCACGGCCTGCTTCGGATTTGGCAGCGGCGGCCGGCCGCGTCGGACAACTCTGTTGCCGTGCCGGATTTCAGCCCGGTCAAAAAACGCCTCCGTCAACTCCGGCGCGTCATCGGGATCAACCCATGCGGCGGAGCCAGATTTTTTCTTCCTTGGCATGACAGTGCCTCATCGAGATGATGTGGCGTGCGTTGCCACGTTGCGTCCAGACCATCACCACCAAACGGCCGTCGAGATAACCTGCGGTGATAAAACGCGCCTCGCCATAATCGAACCGGTCGTCGGCGATCGTTGCGGTCCGGCCGTCGAATACCTCGCCGGCTCGCGCGAAATCCAGCCCGCGATGCCGACGCGTCAACTCACGCTTCGCCGGATCGAAGGTGATGTTCATAATTAATTGTACCCCCAATAAATGTCAAGTGACCGATCAGACCAAGAAAAAATCCGTAATTAATCCCCAAACATCCACCGGACAATCCGCGCATCGCGCTCATACCCGCCATTCCTGGCAAACGGCTCGTTGTTCCAGAACTTATCTGCCGCGTCTCGATCCGGCAGTTCGAGCAGCAGCGCGGTGCCGATATTGTCGGCGCCGTCGGCTGAGCGGATTGGGCCGCGGAAGATGAAGCTGTCGCCGTAGGACGCGAAGTAGGATTCGTGGGCGTGCAGGTGCTCGCGGAAGAATTCGGGAGTGCCGGTCTTGGGTCCGGGGCACAGGAACTGCTGCAAACCCTTGCGGCGATAGTCGGCGGCGCGCTTGCCAAAACTGTTCGACCAGCGTCGGATTTCGACGCGCTGATAGACGCCAGCCTTGTTCAGCGGCTCGTCGGCGACGAACTTGTCCGCCGCCGCGCGATCGTCGAGCTGCATGAAAAACGAGGTGCCCAGAGGATCGCGGCCGTCGTCGGATACGAAATGGCCGTAGCCGATGATGCGCTCACCGAAATTCTTGATGTAGCTTTTCTGCTCCGCCAACTTCGCGCGCCGAGTCTCCGCTGTCCCCGGCTTGTCCCAGCAATAGATCGCCCACTGCGCCGGCTTGGTGCGGTAATAATCCTTGAGCGCCTCGCCCTGCAATCCGTAGCGCGGATCGCCCGGCAAATATCCGGATGGGTTGCCGTCTGACATTCCGCCTCCAAAAATCGCGTGGCCGCAGGCGAATAATAGCACGCCTCGCGGCATCGATTGGCCATTGTCCGGCAAGCGCATTGCAGAGGCCATCCATAAGGCGCAGGTTGTAGCGTCGGCAAAATCAATTCATATTAATGCAGCCGTGAGCGGCGCGCCGGCGTTGCCGCAAATCGCGAAAAGAAGGACAACGGCATGAAAACCTATCAGGTGGCGATGCTGGCCACGGTCGCGGGCTTCGGTCTCGGCGCCGCGGCCATCGAAGGCCTGCACGCCCAGGCCAAACCGCCGGCTTTCTATATCGCCATGAACGACGTGACGGATCAGGCCAATTACGTCAAGGAATTCGCCGCGAAATCCTCGGCCTATGCCAAGTCCCAAGGTGCCCGCTTCATCGTCCAGGGCGGCGCCGTCACCGCGCTCGCGGGTGACGCGCCGAAAGCGCGCATCGTCATTCAGCAGTGGGACAACATGGATAAGCTTCTGGCCTGGTTCAAGTCCGCGGAGAACACGGATTATCAGAAGACCGCGGCCAAATACGCGACCGTTCATTCCTTCGCGGTCGAAGGTCTTGCGCAATAGCGCGGAGAATCCGTGCGATCGGCGATTTGGATCGGAATCCTCATCGGCTCGACCATCGGCGGGCTGATCCCGTCGCTTTGGGGCGGCGATCTTTTGTCTTATTCGGGGCTGCTGCTGAGCGGCGCCGGCGCGTTTGCCGGGCTGTGGGTCGGATACAAGATGTCGACCTGACGGAAACTTACCGGCGGTGGGCGCGGCGGGAGATTGCGAATTGCGCCGGTCGTGCCGCGTGCGCAAGCTCTCGTCGTCGCAACACCGTCACGCGACGGCTTTGAACTTGATCAAAGTGTCGAAGCGATTGTCGCAGGAATCGCACTGCCAGACATGGCGGATTTCGACGCCGTTGCCGCGCTCGGCGAATTCCGGATATTCCGGCAGCGTCAGCAATTCGCCGCAGCGCGGGCAGGCCGGTCGCCCGCAATAGCGTTCGTGCAGATAACCCATGGGCATGGCGACTTGGAGCGTCATGACTATTCCTCCGTGCGAATGGGAACCTTGTAGCGGCCCTCTGTGTCATCCTCGCGGTGGCGGCTTCAATAAACCGTGACAGTGACGGGTGGTATTTGATTGAACTTTTGGCGTTTGGCGACAAGGTTGTCACAAAGCGGGTGGGTCAGGTTCCGCCGATCGGGCATTGCGGCTGAAAATTGTGCACGGCGGCGGTGGCGCCCGGCAATACGCTGTGGCGCATTCAATCTCCAAACCATGCAATCTTCAAACCATGCCGGCCGTGGCGAGCGCGGCGATGATGTCCGCGGCGCGCGGCACGCCGAGGCCGGTGCAGGCGTTCCAGCCGCCGCCGGCTGAGTAACCGATGCCGTTTTGCCGGTTGTCGCCGGTCGTGATCGGACGCGTGAGTCCCGCTGTGCCGTAGAGATGCGGTGGCACGAGGCCAAGTGGCGTGGCTCGTCCGGCATTGGCGATGGCGATCAATGCCGCCCACAACGGCGTGGCCGCGCTAGTGCCATCCTTGGCCATCTCGGCGCCGTTGAGCACGATGCGGTAGCCGGGGGATTGGGCCGCGAGCGCCGCCACATCGGGCACGCCGCGGCCGCGGCGCTGATCGGGATTCGCCGACACCGGCAGCGCAACTGCATTTTGAAAATCGGCCACCGGGTAATTGTCGCTGATGCCGCCGCCGGTGCCGATCTCGCCCTCGTGCCACACCGTCTCGTCGCCTTGGGGCGTCACTCCGGTGCCGCCACAGCCGAGAACGTATGGGCTCGAGGCAGGAAACCACACATG
>DATHHM010000100.1:0-12175 GCA_035317145.1 Xanthobacteraceae bacterium
CGACCACATGAATGGTGTTGGCGAACAAGCCGACTGCCTCGCCGCGATAAAAACTCGGCGTCACGACGGTGATGTCGTGCAGATGGCCGGCGGTCAGCCATGGATCGTTGGTGATGTAGTGATCGCCGGGTTTCATGCCCGCGATCGGATAGACATCGAGAAAATGCTTGACGCCGTTGGCCATCGAATTGACGTGGCCCGGCGTGCCGGTGACGGCCTGCGCCAGCATCCTCCCCTGACGGTCGAACACGCCGGCGGAAAGATCGCCGGCCTCGCGCACCGAGGTCGAGAACGCGGTGCGGATCATGGTCTGCGCCTGCTCCTCGACCACGGCGATCAGGCGGTTCCACATGATCTGAGTATGGATTTGCGCCAGCGCGGCGTTGGGGCGTGCGATCATGATTCAGGTCTCGCGACGGATGAGTTCAATATAGCCGAAGCGGTCGATGCGCGCGTCGAACAGCGGGCTTACCACAGTCGACGTATCGTCCTCGGCGATCACCGCCGGGCCGCGGACGTGCGCACCGGGCGCTAAATCCGGCCGCCAATAGATCGGCACATCCAAAAATTCGCCGCTCGCCGGATCGAACACGGGGCGCCGCGTGTGCGGCTTTGGCTCCGTCGATTTCGTTTCGACCGCGACCGCAAGCTCGCCTTCGGCGGGCGCACCGATCGCGACCACCCAGCTCAAAATCTCGATCTCGACACCGGGAATATGGCGGCTGTAGAGCCGGCTGTAGGCTTCCTCGAACAGCTTTCGCATGGTCGCGCGATCCGCAGTCGTGAAGTCGCGCACCGGCAACTCCACCGTGATCTCGTGGCCCTGGCCGCGATAGCGCATCAGTGCCGAGCGGCGCTCGGTGAGCAAAACCTCCGGCGCGCCACGGCGCACGATCGCTTCGGCTTCAGTGCGCATTTCGGCGAGCAGGCGGTTGGCCGCCGCCGCATCGAAGGTTTCGAGCCGCATCAGCCGGCCGCGCACGACTTCGTAGGCCACCGGAGCGCGCAGCAAGCCGACCGCCGAGCCGACACCGGCATTGGCCGGCACAAGAACACGGCAGATGCCGAGCTTTTCCGCGATGCGCGCGGCATGCAGCGGCGCAGCGCCGCCGAAGGCGATCAAGGTGCGCGGCCGCAAATCCTTGCCGCTCTCGATGCCGTGCACTCGCGCTGCGTTCGCCATGTTCTCGTCGACCACCTCGCTGATGCCGAGCGCGGCGTGCTCCACCACCAGATCGAGCTTAGTGCCGATCCGCGCGGCGATAGCGTCCTTGGCACCGGCGGCATCGAGCGCCATCTTGCCACCGGAAAATGTTTGCGGATCGATACGGCCCAGCGCCACGTCGGCGTCGGTGACGGTCGGCTCGCTGCCGCCGCGGCCGTAGCACACCGGCCCCGGCTCGGAGCCGGCGCTCGCCGGACCGACGGCGATGCGGCCGAGCCCGTCGACGCTGGCGATCGAGCCGCCGCCGGCGCCGATCTCGACCATCTCGATCACCGGAATGCGCAACGGCAGTCCGCTGCCTTTGGCGAACCGGTAGATGCGCGCCACCTCGAACAGGCGCGCGGTCTGCGGCTGCGCCTTGTCGATGAAGCAGATCTTTGCCGTGGTGCCGCCCATATCGAACGACACCACCTGGTCGAGGCCGTGCTGGCGCGCGATGCAGGCGGCAAAGATGGCGCCGCCGGCTGGCCCGGATTCGACCAGCCGCACCGGAAAGCGGATGGCGGTCTCGGCGGTGGTGATGCCGCCGCCCGAGGTCATCAGCAGCATCGGGCAACGAAAACCGGCGCGCGCCAGTTCGCGCTCAAGCTTGCCGATGTAACTCCCCATCAGCGGCTGCAGGTAGGCGTTGGCGCAAGCGGTGGAGAAGCGCTCGTATTCGCGCATTTCCGGCGAGACATCCGACGATAGCGTCACGGCGATATTCGGCAGCCGGCGCGCGATCGCCGCGCCGACCCGGCGTTCGTGCTCGGGATTGGTGAAGCTGTGCAAAAGCCCGACTGCCACGGCCTCGACCTGTTGCGCGGCAAGTGTCTCGATCGCGCGGGCAACGCTGTCGTCGTCGAGCGGCACCAGCACGGCGCCTTGGGCATCGATACGCTCGCGCACCGGCAGGCGCAGCCGGCGCGGCACCAGCGGCGGCGGCAGATCGATATTGAGGTCGTACTGCTCGAAGCGGTTCTCGTGGCGGATCTCGACGACGTCGCGGAAGCCTTCGGTGGTCATGAGCGCGGTCTTGGCGCCCTTGCGCTCGATCAGCGCATTGGTGGCGAGCGTGGTGCCGTGGATGATCAGGCGCACGTCGCCGGGCGCGATGCCGGCCTCGGCGATGACCGAGTGCAGGATCGCGAGCACGCCATCCTCGGGCGCGCGCGGCGTGGTCAATCCCTTCGCGGTGTAGCGCCTATCGCCGACTTCGAGCGCGACATCGGTGAAGGTGCCGCCGATGTCGACACCGAGCCTGACGTCTTGCACGTCACGCCGCGAGATTGCCGAAGCGGGCGAGGTTTTGCTTTTGCTTGTCGTTGCGCGGCGGCAGCTTGAACAGCCGCGCCGCGGTGCCGCCGAGGATATTGTGCTTGGCTTTTTCCGACACGAACGGCAGGTCCCATACCGTCGACGGCAGGTCGAAATCCCAATGCGGATAATCGGAGGCGTACATCAGCTGCGTCTCTGCATTGATCATGCGGAACGTGCATTCCAGCGCCAGCATGTCGACGCGCTCCATCGGCTGCGAGGCGTAATACATGTCGCGCATGTAGTCCGAAGGTTTTTTCTTAAGCAACGGAAATTCGGACGCGCGCAGCAAAAATTCGTGATCGAGCCGCTGCATCAAAAACGGCACCCAGGCCAGCCCACCCTCGATCCAGATCACCGGCAGCTTGGGAAAGCGCTCGCCGAGCCCGTTGGTGACCCAGTTGGTCACGTGCAGAATGTTGAAGAAGGGGAAGCCGAGCGCGTGCACCGCGGCGAACCGGTTGAGCCCCTTGAACACCGGCTCGCCGATATTGATGGCCGAGTGGAAGGCGAGAGCGAGTCCGCGCTCCTCGATGGCGCGGAACACTTTCATGTTGGAGTTGTGATGGATCGGCAGCGTGCGCGCCGACGTTACCATGAAGCCGGCGATGTGCTTGCAATCGCCGAACGTCTCGACCTGCCGCAGCGCCTCGTCGGGCTCGGAGATCGGCAACGACAGCATCGAGTAGAGCCGCCCGCCGCCTTCCGGCAGCACCTGCTCGGTGAGCCAGCGGTTGTAGGAGAAGCACAGCTCGATCTCCATCTCGACCGATGGATGGAGCCCGATGCCGAGCAGCAAGGTCGGAAACAGGCAGGCGTAATCGACGCTCATGGCGTCCATCCAGCGCTGGCCCAATTCGACGTCGCGAATCTTGCCGGCCGCCGTCTTTTCCGATGCGCGCAGCGGATAGCGGGTGATACGGCCGCCCATATCCTGGAAGCTGACCTGACTCGGGGTGAGCGATTGCCGCCCCTTGGCGCGGCCGGCCAGCACGAGGTGGCGCAGCACGTCGTTCTCGATGAACGGTAGAAACTCGTCGAAACACTCGTTCTCGTAATGGTGGGAATCGACGTCGGCGACCAGAATGTCGTCGAGATTGCGCTCATGCGCCTGCTTGCGGGCGTGCGCCAGGAGCCTAGAGGTATTGAGCTCCTCGATCGGCACGCGGCGGCCGCGATCGGCAAGAAGATCCATCTTTGACCTCCGAAGGATTGCGCTTAGCGCAAAACCCAAAGTGCTTTGCGCAAAAACCAAGCGCCGCACCGACGGTCGTCGGCGCGGCGCCAGATTGACGCGTTTTCATCGAAAAAGCCACAGCGTGGCTCGGTCGAATTCGTCTATGACCTCCGCGTCAGGAGCGCGGCATCAATAGCCGCAATGCATATGGCCGTAGCGCCCGACCCAGCAATGACGATGCCGGTAGTACACTTGGGTAAGACCGCCTGAGTCCTTGGTTACGCCGGACGGCAGGGGAGCAATCGGCGCAGCTTGTGAAGTCCCGGAAACGGCCGCGAAGAGCAAGCCCGCAACCGTCATCGCAAACATAGTCCGTAACATTGTGTGTTCTCCTTGGACGCGAATCGTGTTCGCCAAGCACATAACACCCGAGCATGATGGCGGTTCCAGGACGCCGAAATGAACGAACTGACAGGATTTACGAATCAACAAAACTCAATCAATGGCGTAGCGTCGGCGCGGCCGATCTCGACGCAGCTGTCGCGTAACAGTCACGAACTTCGTTCTATCTGCGCGAGTTCTTGTCAGATTGACAAATTAAGATTGCCGGTGATTATTGCGAAGCGAACATACATTCTAAGCAGCGCTTTCTCATTGGCGCGGCGCGATTGCAAATCCACCGAACAATCAAGATGCGCGGCGGTGGCTTTCGAACACATTTTTTAGAGTCAACAGGAGCATGATCATGAGACACTTCGAGCGAGGGCTACACGCAACGCCAGATATCGCTGCATCGACGTCCGGCGCACCGGCGCCGATTCCGGCGTCGAAATCGGCGATCTTCATGCCGGCCGACCAATACCTGCACCGTGGCGCGCCGACCGAATGGTGGTGGCACGTCGGCACCCTGAAATCCGGCGATCGAACCTTTGGATTCGAGATCGGTGCGTCCGCGTATTCCGATCGGGGATATGCCTTCTCGCAGATCATGCTGACCGACGTCGCCAACGCCAAGCACTATCAAAGAACGACGCTCTACACGCCGCCTGTCGGAATAGACTTCGACAATTGGGCGCAGCACGACGTGACCAAGGATTGGCATGTCGGGCTGGGCAGCGCTGGCAACTGCTTATCGGCGATCGAGGTCACCAACCCCGGCAAAGGCTATAGTTCGGCCCCGACGATCGAAATTACCGGCGGCGGCGGTTCGCAGGCCATCGCCTACGCCATGCCGATCTCGGGCGAGATTGCCACCGTGCAGCTGACAAATCCCGGCCGCGGTTATACCTCCGCGCCGAGCATATCGATCTCAGGCGGCTGCGGGACGGGCGCCACCGCACGCGCAGTTCATTCCTACGTGACGATGGACGCGTCCTGGGGCGATCCGACCAAGGGCATGGCGGTCGTGGCGCTTCTCATGGACCAGGCGAGCAGCACTGAAATTTATTTCGACTTGATGCTGTCGCAGCAGGGACCGCCGTTTATAGTCTGGGGAACCGGTGTCGGTGCGATGCTGCTGCCGCCGTCGCGCGGCACGCATCTGCAGACCAACAACTACTACTACTCGCTGACCAGGCTTGCCGCCTCGGGCTCGGTTACGATCGGCGGCGAGAAATTCACCGTCAGCGGCCGCACCTGGATGGATCACGAATACGGCTATTTCGGCACGTCCGCCAAGCCCGTCAAATGGGTTTTGCAGGACGTCCAATTGGACAATGACTGGACGCTGTCAAACTTCGCCGTCCTCGGCGACGGTCCGCCGAAACTCAATCAACCGACCGCGAGCTTGGTGACGCTGCAGGACCCCGCGGGCGCGATGTATTTTCAGATCGCCGTCTTGACCCCTGTCGGGCGGACCTGGACAAGCCCGGCATCCGGCATAACCTACTTCATGCAGTTCAAGATCGATATTCCGGCATTCGCCGCCAGCTTGAACGTCTCCAGTCTGGTCGATGGCCAGGAATTTCCCTCGGGCCCTGGCGCCGGGGTCTATGAAGGGGTTGCCGCTGCGTCGGGAACTTTTGCCGGCAAACCGGTGTCCGGCACGGCCTGGAACGAGCAGGCGCTTTGAAGTCAGCCGAGGCCGAACAACGCCATCGCGTTGCTGCGGCCGATCTTGATCCGATCGGCCTCGGCAATCTCGGCGGCGTCGAACCACGCGCAGCCTTGCATGTGATCCTCGAACGGATAGTCGACCGCGAACAGCACGCGGTCGGCGCCGACGGTCAGCATCGCGGCAAGGAGCGATGGCGTGCAGAAGTGGCCGCTGGTCGTGATGTGAAAATTGTTGCGGAAATATTCGCCCATGGTGCGCTTGGCGGGGCGGTTGGGCACCTTGCTCAAGCGATGATCGAGCCGCCATAGATCGTACGGGATGCGCTCGCCGAGATGGCCAAGTACGATCTGCAGTTTTGGAAATTCATCGAATAGACCAGAGCCCATCAGGCGGAGCGCATGGATTGCCGTCTCGTCGGCAAAGCCCCAGGGCGATCCGACCAGCCAGGGATGGCCTTCGTAAGCCTGGCGCCGGCTCGGCAATTGATCGCGCGGGTGCAGGTAGAACGGCACGCCGAGCCGCTCCACCTCGGCCCAGAACGGCCGGTATTGCGGCAGGTCGTAATAGACCGCGGTGTCGGCCGAGCCGGCTTGCGAAAAGCCGTTGACGAGTGCGCCCTTGAATTTCAGGTCGCGCACGCAGCGTTTAAGTTCGTCGGCGGCCGCTTGCGGATCCTGCATCGGCAATGCGCCTAAACCGGCAAAGCGATCCGGACGCTTGGCGACTGCTTCCGCCAAGGCATCGTTCGCCTTGCGCGCGACCTCGACCGCCTTGGCGAGGTCGGGAATGCCCTGGACGGCATTAGAGTTGAGCGAGATGACCTCGATTTCGATGCCGGTCTTGTCCATCTCGGCAAGCCGCGTGTCGTGGATATCGAGGAGCTTTGCGGAGAGGCCGGCCCAGTAAGGGCCCGGGTAGCGCGACTCGATTCCGGTCGTCTCGGCGATGCGGAAATGTTCTTCGACCGCGATCTTGCCTTGCATGGATGCCCCGTTCGATCGATCTCGCAACAACGCGCCAGCCTGCGATAAGATGACGGCAAAGTCACCCGGGGATCATTCGCACATGGTCACGACGCAGACGATCGCGCTGGCACAGGACGGCAGCCGCACATTCGACGCCTATCTGGCGCGGCCGGAACCCGGCAACGCGCCGAGCATCATGATCTTCACCGAGATGTTCGGCATCGGGCAGCATAATCGCGACATGGCAGAAGATTATGCGCGGCGCGGTTTTAACGCGCTGATTCCGAATCCGTTCTGGCGCGCCGCCTATCCGGGCGAGCTCGCCTTCGACGGCCCGGACCGCGACGCCGCCTGGGCGCGGCTCGCCGCCCTCGACGTCGATGCCGCCGGCCGCGATATCGGCACCGCGGTGCAATGGCTGCGGGCGCAGCCGTTTTCGAACGGCAAGGTGTTTGCGCTCGGCTTCTGCGCCGGCGGCCGCATGGCCTTCGTCGCGGCGGCGCGGGCTGGCGTCGATGCCGCGGTGTCGTTCTACGGCATGGGCATCGCCAAGCATGACGCCGAATTCGCCCACGTGAACTGTCCGGTGCAATTGCACTATGGCCTGAAGGACCCGCATATTCCGCAGCCGGAAATCGATGCGGTAACGCACGTGGCGGCGCAGCGGCCCAATATCGAAATCTTCCTTTACGCCGAGGCCGGCCACTCCTTCTTCAATCCGATCCGGCCCGGCTACCACGCCGCGTCCGCCAAGCTTGCGGGCGAGCGCCTCGACGCGCTCATCGAACGTACCCTCGCCGCGGCTCAGGCCTAAAGCCTATTCAGAACAGATCGCCCTGCCCCGGACCGCCGCCGCGCTTTGCGCGCGGCTTGGCACCCGGCGTATCCGCCGATGGCTCGCCATCGGCGCGCGCGCCGACGCGGCCGTCGGAAAATTCGATTTCGATCGGCATGCCCGCGGTTACGGCCGTGGCGCTATGCAACGGCTGGCCGGCGGCGTCGCGGATGAGTGCAAAGCCGCGCGCGAGCACGCCTCGATAGGAGAACGCCGCGAGCAATTGCGCATCGCGCTCGCAGCGGGCAAGCCGCGTGGCGATGAGGGTACGGACGGCACGCTCGGCGCGTTGCGTAAACACAATGACGCGCTCGCGCTGACGCGCGATCCGTGTGCGATAGGCCTCGATATTCGCGGCAACGCTGGCGCGCAGCCGGTGCGCGATTCCGGTATAGCGCTCGCGCCGGCGCTCGACATTGGTGCGCAGCAATTGCGGGCTCAAGCGGCCGCCGATCCGCGAAAACCCGACGCGATGGATTTGCGCATTGGCGCGCAGCGCGCGGGCGAGCGCGGCGGCGGCATGATCGAGCCGCTGCCGCGGCAGCGCCAAAACTTCGTCGGCGTCGGGCAGCGCGCGGGCCGCCGAGCGCAGCTCGGTGCGGCGCGCCTCCTGATTGCGCCGCCATGAGGCGAACGCGCGCCGCGCCAGCGAATCGATATCGACCAGAAGCTCGGCGCGCACCGGCACCGCCATCTCCGCCGCCGCCGTCGGCGTCGGCGCGCGGCGGTCGGCGGCAAAATCGATGAGCGTCACGTCGGTCTCGTGGCCGACCGCGGAGATCAGCGGGATCATGCTGGCAGCGGCCGCGCGCACCACGATCTCTTCGTTGAACGACCACAAATCCTCCAGCGAACCGCCGCCGCGGGCGACGATCAGCAGATCGGGGCGCCGCAGCGCGCCCTGCTCCGTCAATGCGTTGAAACCTTCGATGGCCGCGGCGACCTCACCGGCGGAGCCTTCGCCTTGCACCTTCACCGGCCAAAGCAACACGTGGCGCGGAAAGCGGTCGGCGAGCCGGTGCAGAATATCGCGAATGACGGCGCCGGTCGGCGAGGTGATGACGCCGATCACCGTCGGCAGATACGGCAACAGCTGCTTGCGCGCCTCGTCGAACAAACCCTCGGCGATGAATTTCTTGCGGCGCTCTTCGAGCAGCGCCATCAGCGCGCCGAGGCCGGCCGGCTCCAGCGTCTCAACGACGATCTGGTACTGCGAGCGGCCGGGATAGGTGGTGAGCCGGCCGGTGATGACCACTTCGAGACCGGCTTCGAGCCGAAGTTTGATACGCGGCGCGGTGCTGCGCCAGATCACGCCGGCGATCGAGGCGCGGTCGTCCTTGAGATCGAAATAGACGTGGCCGTTGCCGTGATAGCTCACCTTGCCGAGCTCGCCGCGCACGCGCACGTAGCCGTAAGCGTCCTCGATGGTGCGCTTGAGCGCCGTCGACAGCTCCGAGACGGTCAGTTCCGGCAGATTGAGCCGCGGTTCGTCCAAAGCGATGATCCCCTCAACGGTCCCGTCGATTTATCGGCCGATCATTGCCGGTCGACATTGCCCAATGTCGGACATTCGCGCTTATCCAACGGCTGATCGAACGGCGCATAATTGGTCTTGTCGATCACCGTCGGCTTGAGAATGAGCTCCTGCGGGACATTCTCTTTGCGGACGGCGCGCACCGCCATTTCGACGGCCAGGCAGCCTTGCGCGAAGGTATCGTAGTCGCCGCTGCCGAGGACATCGCCGGATTTGATCAGATCCATCACCTCGCGGCTGGCATTGATGCCGACGACCGAGGCATTGCGGTTGGCGGCCTTGAGCGCGTCGACCGCACCCATCGCCATCGGATCGTTGCCGGCGAGAATGCCGTCGACATGCGCGAATTTGCTCAAGAATCCGGCTACCACTTTCTTGGCCTCGGCGCGCTGGTAGTTGGCCATCTTGCCGTCGAGGAGTTTTACGCCGGGAAATTCCTTGACGACGTCGCGATACCCTCGGCCGCGGCCTTCGGCGGAGAAGCTTTTGTCCGGTCCGTCGAGGATCACGACACTGCCGTTGCCGTTCATCGCCTTGAGCAGGTAGCGGCCGGTCTCGCGCGCCAGCGAGACGTCGTTGGTGCCGACATAGCCGACGATGCTGGCGTTGACGAGCGGCTCGTTGGCGTTGATCAGCGGGATTTGCGCGGCATTGATCTTTTTCACCGCGCTGTCGGCTTCGGTGAACTTGACCGGCACGAAGACGATGGCGTCCGACTTGTCCTTGATGGCGTCGTCGACCAGCTTGTTCTGCTCGGCCACGCTGTCCGCCGTCGACGGCACGTAATTGACAAGCTGCACGCCGAGGTTCTTGGCGGCGACCGCGGCGCCGGCGCGCAGCGCGGCAAAGATCGGGCCCTGGTTCTTGGTGAAAACCGCGATGGTCTCGCCGTGCGCGCGCAAGGGCCCGCCGAAGCAGAGCGCCAGCAGCAAAGCCATACCAACGGCTGGACGATTCATCGCGCTCTCCTGATGTCCCGGCCGGGGCGAAATGTGGATGGCTGGGCGCAGTCCATGGGCTTTTGCTTCCATCCCAATTAGTGTTGTGCGTCGCGGGCGCCGGTCAAGGGCCCGACAGCCTGCCATTGCGCCAATTCCTAGCAAAGATATGCGTTCCGACCCATGAATATCCTGCTGTTGGGCTCCGGCGGGCGCGAGCACGCGCTGGCCTGGAAAATGGCGGCAAGCCCCCTCGCCGACCGGCTCTATTGCGCGCCGGGCAATGCCGGCATCGCGCGGGAGGCCGAATGCGTGGCGCTCGACCTCGCCGATCATGGGGCAGTGATCGCGTTTTGCCGTGAACGGCACATCGATCTGGTCGTGGTCGGGCCGGAGGCGCCACTGTGCGCCGGCATTGTCGATGATTTGGAAGCCGCCGGCATCAAGGCATTCGGACCGACGCGGGCCGCAGCGCGGCTCGAAGGCTCCAAGGGTTTCACCAAGGATTTGTGCCGGGACAACGGCATCCCGACCGCGGCCTATGAGCGCTTCCGCGCAGCCGATCCGGCCAAAACCTATTTGCGCGCGCGCGGCGCGCCGATCGTGGTCAAGGCCGACGGCCTTGCCGCCGGCAAAGGCGTGGTGGTGGCGCAAACCGTGGCCGAGGCCGAGGCCGCCATCGACATGATGTTCGGCGGAGCCTTAGGCGAAGCCGGCGGCGAAGTCGTCATCGAAGAATTCCTCACCGGCGAGGAAGCGTCCTTCTTCGCACTGTGCGACGGCGCGACCGCGATCGCGCTGACCACGGCGCAGGACCACAAGCGCGCCTTCGACGGCGACCAAGGACCGAACACCGGCGGCATGGGCGCCTATTCGCCGGCGCCGAATATCGATGACGCCATAAGCGCGCGCGTGATGGCCGAAATCATCACCCCGACATTGCGGGCGATGCAGGCGATGGGCGCGCCGTATAAGGGCGTGCTTTACGCAGGCCTGATGATCACCGCCGACGGACCGAAGCTGATCGAATACAACGCCCGTTTCGGCGATCCCGAAACGCAAGTGCTGATGCTGCGCCTGATGTCGGACCTCGTCCCGGCGCTCTTGGCAAGCCGCGACGGCCAGCTGAAATCCTTCCACCTGCGCTGGTATCCCGACCCGGCGCTCACCGTGGTAATGGCCGCCAAGGGCTATCCGGGAGATTACGCCCGCGGCTCCGTTATCGAAGGCCTCGACGACGCCGCCAAGGTCGAGGGCGTGGAAATCTTCCACGCCGGCACCAAGGCCGACGGCAGCCGCATCCTCGCCAATGGCGGCCGCGTCCTCAACGTCTCGGCGATCGGCAAGACGGTGCGCGAGGCGCAGACGCGCGCCTACGAGGCAATCTCCCGCATCTATTGGCCCGAAGGGTTCTATCGCCACGACATCGGCTGGCGTGCGGTGGAACGGGAGTCGCAATAATGCCCGACCTCGCCGACCTTTATCCAGGTTACGCCGCCCACTGGATCGACACCTCGATCGGCAAGATCTTCGCCCGCGTCGGCGGCAGCGGGCCGCCGCTGCTTTTGCTGCACGGCCATCCACAGAGCAATGTGATGTGGCATCGCGTTGCGCCTGAGCTCGCGTCCCATTTCACCTTGGTGATCGCCGACCTGCCCGGCTACGGCTGGTCCGCAGTGCCGGAAGCGGCCGCCGATCACGCGCCCTATACCAAGCGCGCCATGGCCGCCGTCATGGTCGAGGCGATGGAAGCGCTCGGCTTTGCCCGTTTCCGTCTTGCCGGCCACGATCGCGGCGGCAGAGTCGGTTATCGGCTTGCGCTCGACCATCCCGGCCGGCTCGAGCAACTCGCGGTGCTCGACATCATCACCACCTGGGACATGTGGCACCGCTTCGACCTACGGCTTGCCTCGCGCGCCTGGCATTGGACCTTCCTGGCGTTGCCGGCGCCATTCCCCGAGACGCTGATCGGCCACGATCCTGCGTTCTTCTTCGATTCCCGCGCACGCGCCGGCGCCCAGGCCAAGGATGTCCCGATCTTCGATCCGCGCGCGCTGGCGCACTACCACGCCGCCTACCAGGACCCGTTGCGCATCCACGCCATGTGCGAGGATTACCGCGCCGGCCGCACCACCGACCTCGCCCACGA
>DATHHM010000101.1:0-24434 GCA_035317145.1 Xanthobacteraceae bacterium
CGATCGGATCGGCGAGGAGAACGCCTTCGCCGTGCTGGCGCGGGCGATGCTGCTCATGTCGCAGGGTCGCGACATCATCAATCTCGGCATCGGCCAGCCCGATTTCCGCACGCCCGATTTCATCGTCGAGGCCGCGATCAAAGCGTTGCGCGATGGCCATCACGGCTACACGCCGGCGGTCGGCATCGCGCCGTTGCGCGAAGCGGTGGCCGCCGATCTGCACAAGCGTTTCAAGGTCAGCGTGTCACCCGACAGTGTCATGATCATGCCGGGCGGCAAGCCGACCATGTTCATGTCGATCTTGATGTTCGGCGAGCCGGGCGTGGATATCCTCTATCCCGATCCCGGTTTCCCGATCTATCGCTCGATGATCGAATATACCGGCGCGCGGCCGATCCCGGTGCCGATCCGCGAAGAAAATGAATTTGCTTTCTCAGCGGAAGAAACTCTGAGCCTGATCACGCCGCAGACGCGGCTTCTCATCCTCAACTCGCCGGCCAATCCGACCGGCGGTGTGACGCCAAAGGCCGAAGTCGACAAGCTCATTGCCGGACTCGAGCGCTATCCCGACGTCGCCATCATGTCGGACGAGATCTACGACCACATGGTCTATGACGGCGAGACCCATGTGTGCCTGTTGTCCTATCCGTCGATCCGCGACCGGCTGATCCTGCTCAACGGCTGGTCGAAAACCTATGCCATGACCGGCTGGCGGCTCGGCTATGCGATATGGCCGGGAAAACTTTACGACTATGCGCGTAAGCTCGCGGTCAACCTGCATTCCTGCGTCAATGCTTCGGCGCAATATGCCGGCCTCGCCGCGCTGACCGGTCCTCAGGACGAAGCGACGAAAATGGTCGCCGAGTTCGATAAGCGCCGCAAAATCGTCGTGGCCGGCCTCAACAAGCTTCCCGGCACGTCCTGCGCCACACCGAAGGGCGCGTTCTACGCTTTTCCCAACATCAAGCGCACCGGATGGAAGGCAAAGCCGCTCGCCAACGCACTCCTCGAAGACGCCGGCGTCGCGCTGATCGGCGGCCCGGATTTCGGCGTGCTCGGCGAAGGCTATATGCGCGTGTCCTACGCCAACTCGACCGAGAACATCCTCAAGGCGCTCGACCGCATGGGCGATTTTCTGACGAGCCGCAAGGCGGCGTGACATGCCGTCAGAGCTTTCCGAAGAACAGCGCCTGATGCGGCAGAGCTGCCGCGATTTTGTCGACGACGTCATCATTCCCTTCGTCCGCCGCAATTGGCAGCGCGAATGGTCGATGACGCCGGAGGACCGGCTGCCGCCGGAAATCCTGCAAGGCGCCGAGAAGGTCGGCATCCGCACGCTGGGCGTGCCGGAGGAATTCGGCGGCATCGAGCTCGACCGGGCGAGCGAAGTGCGGACTTTTGCGCTGATCGCCGAAGAGATCGCGCGCGGCGATTCAGGCTTGGCCGACAAGCTGGTGCAGAATTGGAAGGTGTCGGTGCTGTTGCGCAATCTGGCGCCGCGGCACCTGCAGGAAAAATGGTTCAAGCGGCTGATGGCCGAGCCGCAATTTTTGCTCGCCCACTGCCTGACTGAGCCACGCGGCGCCTCCGACCGCTGGCTGCCCTATAACGTGCCGGAAGCCGCGATGCAGACGCGCGCGGTGCAGCACAACGGCGAATGGGTGATCAACGGCCGCAAGCAGTTCATTTCCAATGGTTATGACGCCGGCCTGTTCGTGGTCTATGCCAATACCAATCCTCAAGTCGGCATGATGCAGGGCACGTCGAGTTTTCTGGTGCCGCGCGGCACCCCGGGGCTGACCATCGCGCGCTGCAACGAGACCGTCGGCTGCCGCTACATGAACAACGGCGAGCTGGTGTTCGAGGACATGCGGGTGCCGGCGGATCATCTCTTGGTCGAGGGCGACGCGCTCGGCAAGGCCGCGGTTTATTTCCGGCCCGGCAAGATCATCCAGGCGGCAAAAAATCTCGGCGTCGGCGTGCGCGGCTTCGAGCTCGCCGCCGACTATGTGCAGAATTACGTGCAGGGCGGCCGTATCCTGATCAAGCATCAGGCGGTGGCGCTGCGGATTGCCGATATGGCGACGCGGATCGAAGCCGTGCGCGCGCTGCTGGCGCGCGCATCAAAAGCCGTCGACGACAATGCGCCGGACGCTGACACGCTGTGCAACATGGCAAAGGTGTTCGCCTCCGAGGAAATCCTCAAAGTCGCGCAGCATGCGCTCGAATTGCACGGCGGCAACGGCGTCATGCTCGATTTCGGCGTCGAGAAGATTTTTCGCGACGCGGCGATCTTTTTGCACATGGACGCCACCGTCGACATTTCGCGGTTCAAGATCGTAAAATCGATGTTTCCGCACACCGCCGGCAAATATGCCGGGCCGGAAAACTAAGGCGTGGACTCATTAACGCGCAAAGCGCCCGTCGCGGCAGGTCGTGATAATGGAGCACCAGAAAATGAGCACTGGATTCGCGGCTTGACCGGCCTGGTTAGACCGTTATTGATTATGATTAAACCCGCCCCAAACCCAAGGAGACTCCCATGCGCGACTTCCTGCGTCCCCTCGCCGGCACACTCGGTATTGCTTGTCTCGCCGCCGGGTTGACCATCTTATCTACGGGCGGCGCGTTGGCGCAGGCCAGGCAGGCGCCGCCGAGCCAGATGGCTCCGGCCCAGCCCGCCCCACCCCCCTTGAAGCAGATGGCGCTGACCGACAATCAGATCAATGGCGTGCTTGCTGCGCAGAAGGACGTGGATGCGATTACCCAGAAGCTGCCGCCCAACGCCGCGCCGAGTCCGAAGGTTATCGCGCAGCTCGATGCCGTGGCCAAGAAGAATGGTTTTGCCAGCTACGATGCATACAATGATGTCGTCGAGAACATCACGCTGGTGCTTTCGGGTATCGATCCAGTAAGCAAAAAATATGTCGGGTTCGATGCGGCGATGAAGGCGCAGATCGCTCAGATCCAGGCCGACAAGAAAATGTCGGCCAAGGACAAGAAGGATGCGCTCGCCGGCCTCAACGACGCGCTGAAGTCCCCGCCGCCAGCGGTCGAGAATAAGGGCAATATCGATCTCGTCGCCAAAAATTACGATAAGCTCACCGATGCGCTGGGGGGCGGTCAGCAGTAGGCGCCAAGAACGCCATTCGCCCAAAGCGACATGCCGCCCTGGGACGGTTGTCCGGCGCTTTCGGGACAAAGCGGACTCTCGTATGTTGTCCGCCCAGCGCATTCATGAGTTCACGCCCTAGACCATGATCCGATCAAATTGAATCGGATCATGGTCTAGCTTTTTCGTTGGAGCATGATCTTTTCGGAAAACCGGCATCCATCCCCGGATCAAGTCCGGGGACAGGCATTTTCCGAATCACGCTCTAATTCCTCTGCGTCAGCCGGAAGCCGGCGATGACGATGGCAAGCCCGATGAGCTGCCAGACGCTCGGCAGTTCGCCCACCGTGACGGCGCCGACCACCAGCGCAAACACCGGCACCAGCGACGGATAGAGCGCCGCGCGGCTGACGCCGAGCAGCTCGACTGCGCGGGTGAACAGATAAGTGCCGCCGGCACCGGCAAAAAAGCCCTGCACCGCGGCCTGCATGACATTTTCCCAAAATCCGGCCGCCACCATGTTGTCGAAGCACAACAGCAGCAGCGGCAGGCCGGTGAGCGACAAGATGCTGGTGACGGCGGCCGCCCGCAGCGGCGCAATCCGGAAGCGCCACAGCAACATGCCGAAGATCGCAAACGAGATCCCTGCGGCCACGAACAACAGGTCGCCGGTGATGCCTTGCGCGCCCATGGTGCTCAGCGCTTCGACGCCGATGACGCAAAGCCCGAGCACGATGGTCAGCGCGCCGGCAATGCGGCGCCAGGGCAAAGCCTCCTTAAGCACGATCCTCGCCAGGATCAGCCCGACGACCGCGGCGCAGGACGGCTGGATGATGGCGCCGTGGCCGAGCGGCACGAACAGGTAACCAAAATAGCTCCACAGCGCGAGCGGCAGGCCACCGAATGCGGTCAGCAGAATGCCGTGCCGCCAACCGACACCGCCGAGATCGCGCAATCCGCTGGCCGCCATGAAGGGGAGCAGTATGAGGCCGGACCAGACGAACCGGTGCAGCGACAGAACCAACGGCGACAGTCCGACCAGGACGCCGTGGCGCGCGGCAACGAAGCCAAAAGCCCAGAACAAGGCCGAGCCGGCGCCGCACAACACGCCCAACGTTGTCGCGTGTTTTGCCGACAAAGGCGGAGCAAGGGTCATTCAGGCGCGAATCATAAACCGTTGCGGTTCCGGAAAACAGCGCATGAATGTTCGCAGCAGGCTTCGCTGAACGCGAAATCGGATTCAGTCCAAGCCATCGATGTCGGCGTCTTTGAGCAACTCGAGCCCGCCCGTCGCCACGACACGCCCGCCATCGAGCCGCACCACGGTGGTGGCGATGCGGCGTACTTCGGCGGCCGTATGACTGACATAGACCATCGGGATTCCGGCATCGTCGCGCAGCCGAACGAGGTAGGGCAGAATTTCGCGCTTGTGCGCGGCGTCGAGCGAGGCCAGCGGCTCGTCGAGCAACAACAGGCGCGGGCCCATCAGCAAGGCGCGTCCGACGGCAACGCGCTGGCGCTCGCCGCCTGACAGCATCCGCGGCCGGCGATCGAGCAAATGCCCGATATCGAGCAGCGCGACGATGCGCTCGAATTCGGAAGCCTCGCGCGGCCGGCCGCTCATGCGCCGGCCATAGTCGAGGTTCTGCCGCACGCTGAGATGCGGGAACAGCCGGCCCTCCTGGAACACATAGCCGATGCGGCGCCGATGCGGCGGCACGTTGATGCTTCGGGCGGCGTCGAACAGCACCGTGTCGTCGATGGCGATCGAGCCGCGGTCGGGCGTGAGCAGGCCGGCGATCATATTCACGACGGATGTCTTTCCGGCGCCGGACGGCCCGAACAGCGCCGTCGCGCCGCGCGCGGCATCGAAGCGCACGCCAAGTTTCAGCGCACCAAGTTGCTTTTCCACGTCGACGGCGAGCACGATCACTCCCCGTGGAAACGAATGGAGGCGCGGCGCGCCAGCCATTCCGAGGCGAGCAGCGCCGCAAATGCCAGCACGATGGCGATCAAGACCAACCGCCCCGCGGCCGCGTCGCCGCCGGGCACCTGGGTCAAGGTGTAGATCAGCGCCGAAATCGTCTGCGTCTCGCCGGGGATATTCGACACGAAGGTGATCGTCGCGCCAAACTCACCCAAGGCGCGAGCAAAGCACAACACCACGCCGGCGATGATGCCCGGCAACGCCAGCGGCAGCGTCACGGTGAGGAACACCCGGGGACGATTGGCGCCGAGCGTCGCTGCAGCGTCTTCGAGCTTGCGATCGATCGCCTCCAGCGCCAGCCGGATCGGGCGCACCATCAAGGGGAAGCCCATGATGCCGCACGCCAGCGCCGCGCCGGTCCAGCGGAACGAAAAGACGATGCCGAAATGACTGTCCAAAAAGGCGCCGATCGGCGCCTTACGCCCGAACCAGATGAGCAGGAGATAGCCGGTGACGACCGGCGGCATCACCAGCGGCAGGAAGACCAGGCCGTCGAGTATGGTCTTGCCCCAGAATTTCTTGCGCGCCAGCAGCCAGCCGACGGCGAGGCCGAACGGCAGCGCGCACGCGGTCGCAACGACTGCAATGCGCAATGACAGCTCGACCGCAGTCCATTCAGCGGGCGTGAGGTCGAGCACAGTGTGCCTGAGTCGCGTTGCCGCTCACGACGTCGGCTTCATCAGGACGGCAAAGCCATAGGACTCGAAGATCGTCTTCGCCGCCTGCGAGCGCAGGAACGCCAGGTACGGCGTCACGTCGGGCTTGGCGCCCGTTGTCGCCGCGACCGGATAGATGATCGGATCGTGGGAATCTTCCGGAAAAATGCCGACGACTTTCACGCCTGGCTCGACCTTGGCGTCGGTCGAGTAGACGATGCCGAGCGGCGCCTCGCCGCGCGCGACCAACACCAGCGCCGCACGAACGTTTGCAGTCATCGCCATCTTGGGCTCGACGGACGACCAGACGCCGAGCTTTTCGAGAGCGGCCTGCGCATAAATCCCGACCGGCACGGCTTTGACGTCGCCCGTCGCGATCCGCCCATCGCCGGCAAGTTTTGCAAGATCGAACCCTGGCGCGATCGTCACCTTGTCGATCTTGGAATCCTTGGGCGCGATCAGCACCAGCGTGTTGCCGAGCAAATTCACCCTGGTGTCGTCCTTGATGAGTTTTTTCTGCGAACCGTAGTCCATCCATTTCAAGTCGGCGGAAACGAACACGTCGGCTGGCGCGCCGCCTTCGATCTGCTTCATCAGCGCCGAGCTCGCGTCATAGCTGGCGACGACTTTTACGCCGGTTTGCTTGGTGAAGGCGGCATCGACGTCGTCGAGCGCGTTCTTCATCGAGGCCGCGGCAAAAACAGTGATGGATTTGTCCTGCGCCTGTGCTGCGAACGGCACCGCCACAATAGCGATCGTCGCGGCAAAGGCCGCCAGGATGGATTGTCTTGTGAGCACGACGGTTCTCCAACAGCTTTTGGGCGCGCCAGCACTGCGCGCCGGATCAAAGACATGATCCGTGAGATCAGATCGATACGACCGCCTCGGGGAACCGTCGTTCCGGGCATTTACGGCGCGCGCTCAGCGCTCCGTCGGTCGTGCCGGGACAATAGGCCGTCGGCCGGGGGCGGACAAGCGACGCCGCTGTCGCACCGCAACGGCTGCCCTCGCCCCGCCGGCCGAGAGCCATGCTATCCTTCGCGCAGGAGCGAGGGACTATGAGCGCGGCAGAGCCGATCGAAGGCGAATACGACTACATCATCGTCGGCGCCGGCTCGGCCGGCTGCATCCTCGCCAATCGGCTCTCGGCCGACGCCGGCAAGCGCGTGCTTATTCTCGAAGCCGGCGGCCGCGACAACTGGATCTGGTTTCACATCCCGGTCGGCTATCTGTTTGCCATCGGCAATCCGCGCTCCGACTGGTGTTTTAAGACCGAGCCCGAAGAGGGCCTCAACGGCCGCAGCCTCAATTATCCGCGCGGCAAGGTGATCGGCGGCTCGTCGTCGATCAACGCCATGATCTACATGCGCGGCCAAGCTGCGGATTACGATCACTGGCGCCAGCTCGGCTTGAGCGGCTGGGGCTGGGACGACGTGCTGCCGTATTTCCGGCGCCACGAAAATCATTTCCTCGGCGAGAGCGAGGCCCATGCGGTCGGCGGCGAATGGCACGTCGCGGCGCCGCGGGTGCGCTGGGACCTGCTCGATGCCTTCCGCGCTGCCGCCGAACAGGCCGGCATCAAATCCATCCCCGACTTCAACCGCGGCGACAACGAGGGCATCTGCGCCTTCCACGTCAACCAGAAGCGCGGCCGGCGCTGGTCGGCGGCCAGCGCCTTCCTCAAACCGGCGCTTCATCGCACCAACCTGCGGCTCGAAACCGGTTGCCTGGTCGAAGGCATCGTATTCGACGGCCGGCGTGCCGTCGGCGTACGCTGGACGCAAGGCGGACAGACACGGATGGCGCGCTGCCGCGGTGAAGTGATCCTCGCCGCCGGCTCGATCGGCTCGCCGCAGATCATGCTCTTGTCCGGTGTCGGCCCAGCGCAGCAATTGCAGGAGCTCGGGGTCCCCGTCGTGCTCGATCGGCCGGGCGTCGGCGCCAATCTGCAGGATCATTTGCAGCTGCGCATGATCTACAAAGTCGACGGCATCACCACGCTCAACGAGCGCTATCACGCGCGTTTCGGCATGACCCGCATGCTCGCCGAATTTGCGCTGTTGCGGCGCGGCCCGCTGACCATGGCGCCGTCGCAGCTCGGGCTATTCACCCGCTCCGACCGCGACCAGGAGCGCGCCAATCTGCAGTATCACGTCCAGCCGCTGTCGCTCGACCGCTTCGGCGAGCCGTTGCACACGTTCCCCGCTTTCACCGCGAGCGTGTGCAATGTACGGCCGACCAGCCGCGGTTTTGTGCGGCTGCGCTCGCGCAATCCGGCCGACGCCCCGCGCATAAAACCGAATTATCTCACCACCGACGAAGACCGCCGCATCGCCGCCAACGCGATCAGATTGACGCGGCGGATCGTGGCCCAACCGGCGCTGAAAGATTTTCATCCCGACGAATATTTGCCGGGACCGCAACTGCACGATGACGACGAGCAGGCTTTGATCAAGGCCGCGGGCGATATCGGCACCACCATCTTTCATCCCATCGGCACAGCTAAAATGGGACTGCCGAGCGATCCGATGACGGTGGTGGATGATCGGCTTCGGGTCGCCGGCATCGAGCGGCTACGCGTCATCGATGCCTCGGTGATGCCGACGATCACCTCCGGCAACACCAACGCGCCGACCATGATGATCGCCGAAAAAGGCGCCGCCCTGATCCGCGCCGATGCCAAGGGCGCAGCGGCATGAAGGCGGCATGGCGCGCCAAGGCGATGCTGCTCGATCCGTCGACCGAATGGACGGCGATCGAGCGGGAATCGGGCGATCCGGCTTATCTGTTGAGCCGGTACGTTGCCGTGCTCGCGCTCGTTCCCGCCATGTGCGGCTTCATCGGCGCAAGCGTCATCGGCGTGATCATTCCCGGAACAGGTTTGGCCCGCGCGTCGCTGTTCGACGGTTTCTTTGGCGCGATCTTCGGCTATGCGATGGCCTTCGGCATCGTTCTCGTGCTGGCGCTGATCATCGACCTGTTAGCGCCGCTGTTCGGCGGGAGGAAGGATTTCGACAGCGCGTTCAAGCTCGCGGTCTATTCCTATACGCCGGTGTGGCTCGCCGGGATTTTTCTGCTGCTGCCGGGCTTGCGCTTCCTGATCCTCTTGAGCTTCTACGGCGCCTACGTGCTGGTGCTCGGCCTGCCGCGGCTGATGAAATCGCCGGTACAGAAATCTTACGGCTACGCTTTGGCGGTCGTGGTTTGCGCTTGCGCGCTAACGCTGATCGCCGCCGCCATTCAGCGCGCCGTGTTCCACACCGCCGGCGTTTAGTGCGGAAGACTCCTAGTGGAGCATGATCTTTTCCGAAAACCGATATCCACTTTTCGGGATCATGCTCTAAGCCTACGGCGCCTTCACGATCTGCTTACAGGCCGCCGGCAACGCGGCGAGCGTCGGTCCGGTCCGCGGTCCGGGCGGCTGTTCCGGCGGCTTCGGATGCAGCACGCCGGCGGTGAACCAGTAATCGAGCGCATGGCCGCATCCGTCGCCAGGCGGCACCGGCTGCTGCGACTCGCATTGCGGGCTGTCGGGCGGGCAGTCGAGCCGAATGTGGAAGTGCTCGGCGTGGCCCCACCACGGCCGCACTTTGGCAAGCCAAGCGCGATCCGAGCCGGCTTGGCTGCACATTGCCTTCTTGATCGCCGCGTTGACGAAAATGCGCGCGATCCCGGGATCCTGGGCGGCGGCCTTCACCAGCGCGGTGTGGACCGGCGTCCAGACGCTGTGGTCGACGTCGAGACCGCTTGGCGCCACCATGTTGACGGCGCCGGTCATCTCGCGCTCCTCGCGGCTGAGCACGTGGTCGGGCATCGGGCTGAACCAGATATCGGCATCGAGCCCGATCTGGTGGCTGGCATGGCCGCTCAGCATCGGACCGCCACGGGGCTGCGCCATATCGCCGATCAAAAGACCGTTCCATCCGGCCTTCTTGGCATTCTCACCAAACCGCTTGATGAAATCGATCAGCTCCGGGTTACCCCAATTGCGATTGCGCGACAGCCGCATCACCTGCCAGGTCGGGCCCGTGATCGGCAGCTCCTCGGCGCCGGACATGCAGCCCTTGGAGTAGCCGCCGATGGCGCGCGCCGGGCCGGCGAGCGGTGTCAGCTTGCGGACGAACAATTCTTTCGCCGGGATGTTCGGGGCGTCGGGATTGGCGAGCGGCGGCAGCGTCACCTTCTCGAGCGTGCCCGGCGGCGTCGTATCGACAGTGCTGGCTGCTCTGTTCTGCGTGCCGGCGTCTTGAGCCAGCGCCGAACCGGCGCCGAGCAAGAGCAGCACGGCGAGCGCGCGTACCGGAGCGAGCATCATTTCATCTCCACGACGGACTTCGCCCCCGCCGTCGCCCGATACGCCGCCGCACGGGCGCGGCGGCGATACGCTGACGCGAGTCGTTCGTCCTGTCCAGTTACGAACAAGTCATCGCTTGCGCCGATCAGCGCCAAAAGCCTCTGTTCGGTCGCCGCATGCGGCTCGACCGTGCCGTCGTGCAGGATGTGGCCGATGGTGAGCCCGCGTTCGGCGAGCGAGCGCGCCACCAAGAGGCAGCGGTGACAATCGAGCGGCTCGCGTTCCGCGCACATCAAACAGACGCGACGCTGCGCCCTTTCCGCCGTCAGCTGATCGAGTGCGATTTGAAAGTCCGGCTGCCGCGCCATGGCCTCATAGTCGGCGACGCCGTCGCAATAAAGCGCGGCATCGCGCGGACGGCCGCCCAGCGCGTCGCCATACGCCAGATAGGCCATGCCATGCTGCGCCAGCGTCGCTGCCAGATTTTTACCGGAGAACCACGGGAAGCGGCGCGAGAACGGCGTCGAACGGACATCGGCGATGGCGTCCACGCCGGCCTCGCGCAGCAATGCCATGAAGCGCTCGGCAGGAATATTCGAATGGCCGATGCTGAACAGATCGAAGGACATCGCCGAAAGTCTAGCGGAAAAGCTCCGGCAGTTTCATGGCTGCCAGCGCACGGCAGATGATTAACCGTCGCTGTCGCACCCACTTTTTTGCAAGTTCCGCCGACACTACAATGTTACCCGCACTATCGACCAGGACCATGCTGGGGGATTGCAATGCGCCGGTTGCTTTGCGCGACTGCCGTCGTCGCGTGGGTTTTGGTTTTCCTGCCTTTTGGCCAACGCGCCGAGGCCGCCGTCGTCGTGAATATCGACCGCGCCAGCCAGACCATGTCGGTCAGCGTCGACGGCTACGGGCGCTACCTCTGGCGGGTCTCGACCGCCCGGCAAGGCTACATCACGCCGCCCGGCACCTATCGCCCGCAAATGATGGCGCGGCGCTGGTTCTCGCGCCTGTATTACAATTCACCGATGCCGTATTCGATTTTCTTCCATGGCGGCTACGCCATTCACGGCACTTACGAAATCTCGCGGCTCGGCGGACCGGCCTCGCACGGCTGCGTGCGGCTCGATCCGGACCACGCCGCCATCTTATTCGACCTGGTCGAACGGGAAGGCATGAGCCGCACCACGATCGTGGTACACTAGACCATGATCTTTTCGGAAAACCGGCATCCACTTTTCCGGATCGTGCTCTAAGCCTGCCAATACGAAGGGACGGTACAGGGTAGCCATGACGACGCCAAAGACGCTCAGCGGCGTGATCGCCGCCATCACCACCGCGATTGACGACAAGGGCGAGCCTGACAGCGCGCGCTCGACCGCACTGGCCGGCTTCCTGCTCGGTAACGGCTGCGACGGGCTCAACGTACTGGGCACCACCGGCGAAGCCACCTCGTTCTCGCTGGATCAGCGCAAACGCGTCATGAGCGCTTACGCGGCAAGCGGTCTACCGCTCGATCGGATGATGGTCGGCACCGGGGCAGCCGCGCTGGCCGACGCTATCGCGCTGACCAGGCATGGCGCCGAGCTTGGCTTTGCCGGTGCGCTGGTGCTGCCGCCGTTCTACTATAAAGGCGTGCCCGACGACGGCCTGGTTGCCTATATCGACGCGATCGTCGCTGCCACCGCGGCGCGGCCGATCCCGATCTACCTCTATCATTTCCCGGCCCAGTCGGGCCTGCACTGGCATGTCGCGCTGATCCGGCGCCTGCTCGACGGTTACGGCGAGCGTATCGTCGGCTTGAAGGATTCGTCCGGCGACATGGCGTATGCCCGCGAGGCGGCGAGTATCTCGCCGCGCTTCAAGGTCTTCCCCTCGACCGAGGCGGCGTTGCCGGACGCCCGTTCCGGCCCGTTCGCCGGCTGCATCTCGGCGACCGCCAATCTCAACGCCGATCTCTGCGCCCGCGCTTATCGCTCGGGCGACACCGCGGCGCTCAACGAAGCGGTCGCGATCCGCAAGCTGTTCGACGGCAAGGCGCTGGTCTCCGGCATCAAGGCGCTGGTCGCCCATATTCATGACGAGCCGCAATGGGCCCGCATGGCGCCGCCGCTTTCGGCCTTCCCGGCGGCCGACCGTACGGCGGTCATTGCCGGCTACGAGGCGGTACGCGCCAAGCGCGTGGCATAGCTGGGAAAATAGCCCTGCGTTGACGCCGCCGCCCCATCCCCCTATAAGCGCGACGCAAGGCGTCAGGCGTTTGGCCTGCGCTTCTTCACGATAACACTGGTTCAACAGGTCTCGCGCGATACCCCATGGCTAATACCAAGTCCGCCAAGAAGGCCGCTCGTCAAATCGCCCGCCGCACCGTGATCAACAAGTCGCGGCGCACCCGCATGCGCAGTGCCGTGCGTAAAGTCGAAGAGGCGATCACGGCCGGCGACCGCACCGCGGCAGCCGCCGCCATGGCTGAAGCCGAGCCGGCACTCGTGCGTGCCGCGCGCAAGGGCATCGTCCATCGCAACGCCGCCCGCCGGAAAGTCTCGCGGCTCGCCCACCGCATTGCCAAGCTCGGCAAATAGCAGTTAGAATTATCGGGTGAGCGCGTGGCGCTTAAGGCGCAACGCTTGCCAACGATTCGAAGTCTGCGGGTCGGAACTTGGCGTCCGAGTACGTGGATTTACGGATGGCGATCATTTGCGATTCGCGGTGGGTCGCCTTTAAACTGTTGCAGAATCGTCACCTAAGCCCGTGAAAATGGGTGCAAAAGCTATTTTCGCTTTTTGCGCGCATCTGCCGCGTCGGGTTTTATTTGCTCCGCGCGCGTGCCGTGGGGGTTACCCCGGAAATTTGAAAACGAGAATTGTTGTGCAATGAATGGCTTATCCACAAGATGAATTTCGGGGGTTGGAGTCATCCCCGATTCCGTCGAGTCGGGTTTTATTTGGTCCGCTGTTTGGTCGCGCGCATTTTTGGGCTGTTTCCGGTTGTCATCGAACTGTAATCAGCCCGTTGAGTCAATGTCTTGTGGGAGTCATCGACAACGCAGCCTGGCCCGCGCCTTGGTAAAAGTCCAATGTTGGCGCGGTTTTTCCTATTGCGAGCCGCAAACTGCGTGCTACGTTTTTCTTCCCTTCGGGTTCGAAGTTTCGTCCCTTCGGTTTCGAAGGTCATCACACACGGGTTGACAGGAATCTCATCGAAAAATGGGTGCGGGAGAGCCGTGTCCAACTGCCTGCGGCTCTGACGTCACCATAGTCGAGAATTCTCAACGAGAAAACCTGCTTATGAGCGTCATGAAGCAGGTGAAACATGCAGGCAGCTTCTGACGGTGGCGCAAAACTTCCGGCGCGGCAGTCAGTGACAACCATCGAACTGGGAGCGATGGAGATGGGGGCATGATGACGACAATCCATCCATTGGCAATAGCGGCGGGCGCGTCTTTGCCCAGGGTCTGTTTGCCCACCAGGGTCTGTTTGCCCAGAGGGCGTTTGAGCAGATGCTGTTGGCCTCACGTCTTCACCTTTCAGCCCGGCACCGCCAAGCCCAGCGGCTGAACCCGCTTCTCCCCCGATCGGCGGCTGCGATCGACTGATCCGCAGCCGCGCCAGCACCACCCCTTCGATATGTCAATCGCGTTTGCCAGTGTCCGGCATGGTGGGGCCTGCCTCGCCTGAGTTGCTCGGTCGAATTTTAACTCCGAAGAAGAATAGCAGGCCAAAATGACGAGCACGGACCGGGAGCGCTGGCAGCGGGTCAAGGACCAGCTCCGTAAACAACTCGGCGAGGACGTCTTCAGCAGCTGGTTCGGCCGCATGGAGCTGGACGCTGCGGACAATGGAACCGTGCGGCTGTCGGTGCCGACGCGTTTCCTGCGGACTTGGATCCAGGCGCATTACAGCGAGCACGTGCTCGCCAAATGGCAGGCCGAGGACGCCACCATCACCCGCTTGGAGCTGAGCGTTCGCTCGGCGGCGATCCGCCCGCCGGTGACAAAGCCCAAGCCGGCAGAGCCAGCGATGTTGGCGCGCGAGCTGCGCGAAACCATGGACGGCGTCGAAAGCCGCACCAGCACGCCGTACATGAGCGTGCACGAAGCGCTCGGCGGCTCGCCGCTCGATCCGCGCCTGACCTTCGAGAATTTCATCGTCGGCCGTTCGAACACGCTGGCGCACGCCGCGGCAAAACAAGTGGCGACCACCCGGCGCGGCGAACAGCTGATGTTCAACCCGCTCTATATCCACGCTGCCGTGGGCCTGGGCAAAACCCACCTGCTGCAGGCGATCACCTGGGCCGGCAACGGCGCCGACCGCAAGGTGCTCTATCTGACCGCAGAGCGCTTCATGTACGGCTTTGTCTCGGCGCTGAAGACCCAGACGACGCTGGCGTTCAAGGAAGCCGTGCGCGCCATCGACGTGCTGGTGATCGACGACCTGCAATTCCTCCAAGGCCGTTCGACCCAGGCCGAGTTCTGCCACACGCTCAATACGCTCATCGACGCCGGCCGCCAGGTCGTGATCGCCAGCGACCGTCCGCCGGCGGACCTGGAAAGCCTCGACGATCGCGTCCGGTCCCGGCTTGCCGGCGGGCTGGTGGTGGAGATCGGTTCGCTCGGCGAAGAATTGCGGCTCGAAATCCTCAAGAGCCGGACCGCCACCGCCCGCCTTTATCATCCTGGCTTCGAAGTGCCGGCGCCGGTGCTTGCCTACATCGCCAAGGCGGTGACCCATAACGGCCGCGATCTCGAGGGCGCCGTCAATCGGCTGCTCGCCCACAACAAGCTCACCGGCCAGCCGGTGACCCTTGAAATGGCCGAGCGCGAGATGCGCGACCTGATCCGGCCGCAGGAACCGAAGCGGGTGCGGATCGAGGATATCCAGCGCGTCGTCGCTCGCCAGTACAATGTCAGCCGCGCCGATCTCTTGTCATCCCGGCGCACTGCCAACGTCGTGCGCCCGCGGCAAGTGGCGATGTACCTGGCCAAAATCCTGACCTTGCGGTCGCTGCCTGAGATCGGGCGCCGGTTCGGCGGCCGCGACCACACCACCGTGCTCCATGCCGTGCGCAAGATCGAGGCGCTGGCCGGCAATGACACCACCTTCGCCGAAGAGATCGAGGGCCTCAAACGCCAGCTTCAGGACTGATGGGAATCCTGATGAAAACGGTGAAAGGCCGGGAAAAGGCCGGATCAGGGGCGGGCCGGCCTTGCGCAACGCCGTCCGCAGGGTCACTTTTGTCGTCCGCCCGTCAACCGGCGCGTGAACGGATTTCGCGATGAAGATCACCGTTGAGCGTTCCGAATTGTTGAAGTCGCTGGGCCACGTCCACCGCGTGGTCGAGCGCCGCAATACCATTCCGATCCTCGCCAATGTGCTGCTGCGCGCCGACCGTTCAAAGCTGAGCCTCAAAGCCACCGACCTCGACGTCGAAGTGACCGACACGATCGCGGCCGAGGTCGGCCCCGGTGGATCGACCACGGTGCCCGCTCACATGTTCTTCGACATCGTGCGCAAGCTGCCCGAGGGCGCGCAGATCGTGCTCGAATCCTCAGGCGACCGCGCGGCGCTGGCGATCCGCGCCGGCCGCTCGCGCTTCACCTTGCAGACGCTGCCGGAGAGCGATTTTCCCGATCTCGCGCCGGGCGAGATGACGCACAAATTCACCCTCAAGGCCGCCGACCTCAAGCGGCTGATCGACAAGACCCAGTTCGCCATCTCGACCGAGGAGACGCGCTACTACCTCAACGGCATCTACCTGCACGCCGCCGGCGCGGCCAAGACGCAAATGCTGCGCGCGGTGGCGACTGACGGCCACCGGCTGGCGCAGATGGAGCTTGAATTGCCCAAAGGCGCCGCCGGCATGCCCGGCATCATCGTGCCGCGCAAGACGGTCAGCGAGGTGCTGCGCCTGATGGAGGACAACGAAGCCGAGGTCGCGATCGAATTGTCGTCTGGAAAAATTCGCTTCACCGTCGGCGACGCCATCCTGACCTCAAAACTGATCGACGGCACGTTCCCCGACTACGCCCGCGTCATTCCGCTGGCCAACGACAAGGAACTGGTGGTCGACAAGAAGGAATTCGAGGCCGCGGTCGATCGCGTCTCGACCGTTTCGAGCGAGCGCGGCCGCGCCGTCAAACTGTCGATCACCGGCGGCAAGCTGCTGTTGTCGGTGACCAATCCGGATTCCGGCAGCGCCAACGAGGAGCTCGAGGTCGAATACGCGTCCGACCCGATCGATATCGGCTTCAACTCGCGCTACCTGCTCGACATCGCCGCGCAGATCGAGAGCGAGGCCGCGGTCCTCAGACTCGCCGATCCCGGATCGCCGACGCTGATCCAAGACAAGGATCCCCACGGCGCGCTTTATGTGCTGATGCCGATGAGGGTTTGACAGGGATCAGGGATCAGGGATCAGGTATCAGCCGTCCTGATCCCTGATTGCCGATGCCTGATGATCCTGAAACTCACGCTCAACAATTTCCGCAACTATCACGCGGCTTCGCTTGAAACCGGAGCGAAGACCATCGTGCTGGTCGGGCCGAACGGCGCCGGCAAGACCAATTTGATCGAGGCCATTTCGTTCTTCGCGCCGGGCCGCGGCCTGCGCCGCGCCAATCTCGACGAAGTGGCGTTCAGCGAAGGCGACGGCTCGTGGGCGGCCGCGGCCGAGATCGAAGGCGCGCTGGGCCTTGCCACGCTGGGCACCGGCATCGAGCGGCCGCTCGAAGACAGCGCAACAACTTTACGCAAATGCCGGATCGACCGCGAGCCGGTCGGGTCCGCCGCGGCCTTCGCCGATCATCTGCGCGTGGTGTGGCTGGTGCCGGCCATGGATACGCTGTTTGTCGGCGCCCCGTCCGAGCGCCGGCGCTTTCTCGACCGGCTCGCGCTCGCGGTCGATGCGGAGCACGGCAGCAGGGTCAACGCGTTGGAACGCTCGCTGCGTTCGCGCAACCGGCTGCTCGAGGAGGCGCGGCCCGATACCCATTGGTTGGACGCCGTCGAGCACGAGACCGCGGAACTCGCCGTCGCGGTCGCCGGACAACGGATGGAAACGGTACACCGGCTCGACGCCGTGCTGGCAAGCCGCAAGGGCTCCGCATTTCCGCCGGCGGAGATCGCGCTCGACGGCTGGATGGAAAAGCTGGTCCCGGAACACCCGGCCATCGAGATCGAGGAGCGCTATCGCGCGGTGCTGCGCGACAATCGCGCCCGCGACGCCGCCGCGGGCCGGACCAGCGACGGCCCGCATCTGACCGATCTCAAAGTGACCTACGCCCACAAGGGCATCGCCGCCGCAGACGCTTCCACCGGCGAGCAGAAAGCACTCCTCATCGGCCTCGTCCTCGCCCACGGGCGCTTGATCGCCGAGATGACGGGTTTTGCTCCGATCCTGCTGCTCGACGAAATCGTCGCCCATCTCGACCCCGCCCGGCGCGCCGCGCTGCATGTCGAGCTCGCGCAACTTGGCGGCCAGGTTTGGATGACGGGCGCCGACCCGGCGTTGTTTGCCGAGGTCGAGAATGACGCGATGATCATCGAGGTAGCGTCAGGCCGGTTGGAGCCGAGGCGGCCAAACAACTGACGTTGGAACCTGGTTCCACTAAGATTTGTTTGCCAACCTGCCATGCGCAGCTGGCAGCACCGGAACCAGAGCGCCAAGGAAACTCTTAGTTACACAGGGAGCAGAAACGTCGATCGTGGAACAAGGCCAATAATATGCCGGAACCGGCGGAAGACCAAATCGCTCGCAATCTCGCCAAGGCCATTGAGCGCCTGCACGAGGATTTGGATCGCGTGGAACTTTGGACCGCGGCGCTGAACTGTTTTCAGCGTCCGGTTCCCGATTATCAAACGGGCGAGCGTTATCTTTTGCCAACCCGGCCGCAGCGCCGGGACGCGCTCACGTAATCGCAAATTGAAGCGCTCGGTCGCAAATTAAAGGAAACACTTGGTCGTAAATTGCAGATAGTTTCGGGGCGCGGATTCATCGCCGCCAAAAGGCGCTCCAACACCGCCATTTCGCCGCCGCCGAGGCGGCTCTTTTTAAGCCCCGATTCACGCCTCGGAATCGCCACGCGGAATCCTTGAAAAATGGCGATTTGACAATATCTTACTGGCATCCACTTTGTGATGTACGGAAGCCCTTTTTCGTGTACAACGAAAGGCGATTCTTCGGTGCTTTTCGCAAGCGATTCGAAAGCTTATCTGAAAGCTCATTTGAAAGCCCTTTAGGCATGGCCGAACCCGCCCGCAAAACCCCTGCTGCAGCCTCCGATTACGACGCCGAATCGATCAAGGTGCTCAAGGGGCTCGATGCCGTGCGCAAGCGGCCGGGCATGTATATCGGCGACACCGACGACGGCTCGGGCCTGCACCACATGGTCTACGAGGTCGTCGACAACGCCATCGACGAGGCGCTCGCCGGCTTCGCCAAGGACGTCGTGGTCACCCTCAATCCCGACGGTTCCTGCACCGTGCGCGACGACGGCCGCGGCATCCCGGTCGACATCCATAAGGGTGAGGGCATTTCCGCCGCCGAGGTCATCATGACCCAGCTGCACGCCGGCGGAAAATTCGACCAGAACTCATACAAGGTTTCCGGCGGCCTGCACGGCGTCGGCGTTTCGGTGGTCAACGCGCTGTCGAGCTCGCTGAAACTCACCATCTGGCGCGACGACAAGGCGCATTTCATGGAGTTCCGCGACGGCGACGCGGTCGCGCCGCTCGCCGTGGTCGGCGACGCCCAGGACAAGCGCGGCACCGAAGTGACGTTTTTGCCGTCGAAGAAAACCTTCACCATGACGGAGTTCGACTTCGCCACGCTGGAGCACCGGCTGCGCGAGCTCGCGTTCCTCAATTCCGGCGTCACCATCGTGCTCTCCGACATGCGCCACGCCGTCGAGAAGCGCGAGGAGCTGCGCTACGAAGGCGGCGTCGAAGCCTTCGTCAAATATCTCGATCGCAACAAGACGCCGCTGGTGCCGCAGCCGATCGTCATCAAGGCCGAGCGCGAGGGCGTCAGCGTCGATTGCGCGATGTGGTGGAACGACGGCTACCACGAGAGCGTGCTCTGCTTCACCAACAACATTCCGCAGCGTGACGGCGGCACGCATTTGGCCGGCTTCCGCGGCGCGCTGACGCGCCAGATCACCGGCTATGCCGAATCCGGCGGCGCCGCCCGCAAGGAGAAGGTGGCGCTGACCGGCGACGATTGCCGGGAAGGCTTGACCGCCGTGCTTTCCGTGAAGGTCGCGGACCCGAAATTCTCGTCGCAGACCAAGGACAAGCTGGTCTCTTCCGAAGTGCGCCCCGCGGTCGAAGGCCTCATCAACGACATGCTCAAGGCCTGGCTCGAGGAGCACCCGGGCGAAGCCAAGATCATCGTCGGCAAGGTGATCCAGGCGGCGGCGGCCCGCGAAGCCGCGCGAAAAGCGCGCGAGATGACGCGCAAGAGCGCGCTCGGCATTACCTCGCTGCCTGGAAAACTCGCCGATTGCCAGGAGCGCGATCCGGCGAAATCCGAGCTGTTCATCGTTGAGGGTGATTCCGCCGGCGGCAGCGCCAAGCAGGGCCGCAACCGCGCGTTCCAGGCCGTCTTGCCGCTACGCGGCAAGATTTTGAACGTCGAGCGGGCGCGCATGGACAAGATGCTGTCGTCCGAGCAGATCGGCACGCTGATCACCGCGCTCGGCACCGGCATCGGCACCGACGAATTCACCGCCGACAAGCTGCGCTACCACAAGATCATCATCATGACCGACGCCGACGTCGACGGCGCCCATATTCGCACCTTGCTGCTGACGTTCTTCTACCGGCAGATGCGCGAGATCATCGACCGCGGCCATCTCTACATTGCCCAGCCGCCGCTCTACAAAGTCTCGCGCGGCAAGTCCGAGCAATATCTCAAGGACGAGCACGCGCTCGAGAATTACCTGATCGACACCGGCCTCGAAGACACCGCGCTGCGGCTGTCATCGGGCGAAGTGCGCGCCGGCAACGATCTGCGCCAGCTCGTCGAAGACGCGCGCGTGATCCGCAATCTGCTGCGCGGCCTGCACAGCCGGTACAATCGCCAGGTCGTCGAACAGGCGGCGATCATGAGCGTGCTCAATCGCGACATTTTCGGCGACCCGCAGAAGGCCGTGGCCGCGGTGCCCTATATCGCCAAGCGGCTCGACGCGCTGTCGGAGGAAACCGAACGCGGCTGGCAGGGCGAATTCACCGAAGGCGCCGGCTTCCGGTTCGAGCGCACGGTGCGCGGCGTCAAAGAGGTCGCGGTGATCGATCAGGCGCTGCTCGGCTCCGCCGATGCGCGCAAGCTCGACGAGTTCGCGCCGTCGCTGCAGAAAGTCTTCCCGCGCCCGACCCCGCCGGCGATGCTGCGCAGGAAGGACGAAGAAACCGCCATCCACGGCCCGGTCAGCCTGTTCGATGCGGTGATGACGGCCGGCCGCAAAGGCATCGCGCTACAGCGCTACAAAGGCCTCGGCGAGATGAACCCCAGCCAGCTCTGGGAAACCACGCTGGACACCAACGCCCGCACGATGCTGCAGGTCAACATCAAGGAGATCGACGAGGCCAACACGATCTTCGACGAGTTGATGGGCGACAAGGTCGAGCCGCGGCGGGTGTTTATCGAGGCGAATGCGCTGGTTGCGAGTGTGGATGTGTAGGACTGTCATGCCCGCGAAGGCGGGCATCCAGTCATTGCTACGCGATCCGCTTTTGCGATGCCGCGCGGTACCAAATCCTCACTGAATACTGGCTCATCCATCTTCGCGGATGATGACAGTCATGACTCCAACGGCCGCCTCAACTCAGCGCACGCGGTCCCGATTTCCTGTTGGCTCTTGCCCATGGCTGCGAGCAGGCCCGCATAATTCGCAAACACCAGATCCAAATGCGGATGGCGATGCCCCGTACGGCGCGTGAATTCCACAAAGATCGCAAGATCCCGCCGCATCAGCGGCTCGGCTTCGTCGAGCCGATTGGTGTCACTGAGCAATTGGGCGAGGTTATGGAGGTCGGTCGCAACTTCGGGATGGTTCGGCCCGAAGCTCTTTTCGTCGACGGCGAGCGCGCGGCGCATCAGCGGCTCGGCCTCGTCGAGCCGGTTGGTCTTTTGCAGCAATAGGGCGAGGTTGCCGAGGCGGGTCGCGACGTTGGGATGGTCCGGCCCGAAGCTCTTTTCGTCGATGGCGAGCGCGCGGCGCATCAGCGGTTCGGCCTCGTCGAGCCGGTTGGTGTCTTGCAGCAATTGGGCGAGGTTGTTGAGGCGGAGCGCGACCTTGGGATGGTCCGGCCCGAAGCTCTTTTCGTCGATGGCGAGCGCGCGGCGCATCAGCGGTTCGGCCTCGTCAAGGCGGTTGGTGTCATGCAGCAAATAGGCCAGGTTGTTGAGGCGGGTCGCGACTTGGCGATGCTCGGGCCCGAAGTTCTTTTCGTCGATGGCGAGTGCGCGCCGTATCAAAGGTTCGGCCTCGACAACCCGGTTGGTAGCGCCCAGCAATGCAGCGAGGTTACTGAGGCGGGTCGCGACTTGAGGATGCTCCGGCCCGAAGATCTTTTCGCCGATGGCGAGCGTGCGGCGCATCAGCGGTTCGGCCTCGTCGAGTCGGTTGGTATCTTGCAGCAATTGAGCAAGATTGCTGAGGCGAGTCGCGACGCTGGGATGGTCCGGACCGAAGCTCATTTCTTCGATGGCGAGCGCGCGGCGTATCAGCGGCTCGGCCTCGGCGTACAGCGCCTTTGCGCGGAGCAGCAAGCTGAGCTGATTCATGAGCCGTACGGTCGGCTCGGGAATGCCGGCAGCGTCCGCATGCGCCGTCACAGTGCGCGCATGCGGTGACAGCGGTTCGGCTTGCGGCCAAAAGCGCACATCATCCGATTCAAATGGAAAGGCAGCGTCGATCCAAGCCAGCACCTCGACCAAACTGCGTGGCTGCGCCTTACCGGCAAGGCTGCGGCGGGTCACATCCTGTACGAGGCGGTGAACGAGAAAGAACGGCCCCTCGGCGTTGCGCGTCACCAACGAATAAGCGGCGAGATCGTCGTACGCGTCGCGCAGGTTCTCGGCTTCGGCACCCGGGATTGGCACATCAATGAGCGCTTCCGGCACCTTTTCCGGCGCGAGCCAGGCGAGCCGCTCCAGGAGCCGCCGCCCGCCCTCGCTCAACTGCGCGACCGACGTTTGCCAGGTGACGGCGACGGCTCGTGGATAGCCAGTCACCGTCTCATCAAACCATTCGAGGACATCGCCGCGCTTCGAGCGCCATTCTTCCAGATATTGCACGAAAGTCAGCCGTCGCTTGGCAATGAAGGCCCCTGCCTGCTCTAGCATGAGTGCGAGACCGCCAAGTTCTTCGGCAACCTCGCGCGCCTTGGTTGCGTCGTGGGGTGCCGCGCGCCTACGTCCGTCGGTGCGCCAGGAGGAACGCCGCGGCATCCTCGCCCGTGAGTACGTCGAGTTCGAGCGGCCGGAAGTTGGCGGAAAAATTTGCGAGCCTGCTCGTGACGACCACATGCCCGCCGGCAAGTCCGCCCAACAGTTTCTCGACTTCGGTGAGCGCTGGCTTGCTGTCGACGTTGTCGAGGATCAGGAACCAGCCAGGATTAGCATTGAGCCAATCGAGCACCGCCGCAAGGCGCGCGGCATTGTCCGTGGTATCGAGTTGCGGCAGCAAGGCGCTGGCCAGCGCCGTCAGGTTGCGCCGCAGCGCCTCCGGCGTCTCCGCGATGGCGAACAGCAATGCCGAGTAGTCGTCCGCATGCGCCCGCGCATATTCCACCGCCACCCGAGTCTTGCCGACGCCGCCGAGCCCATAGAGACTGACGATCGCCATTTGGCCGCCGGGTGCCCGCGTGAGGCTATCGTGCAATCGCCGCATGAAGTCGTCGCGGCCTTTGAATAGAGGGCCGATACTCGGATATGGCAGCACTGTCGGCTTAGTGACCGTTCGGCTCGTCGGCGCGGGTTTAGCTATGATCTTCGGCTCATCGCGGAGCACAGCGATGCGAAGTTCGTTTGCGTCCGAAAATCCCGTGTAGTGGGCGCCATCGGCCTTGAGGAATTCCAAATATGTATTTTGCAAATCGGCGCGGTCGCCTGCGGCCGCGTCTCGATCCGGCTCGTAGCTATCGCCCGCGATATAGAGGTACGGCCGGCGCTTGAAATGGCGGGCGAGGAAAAATTCCCACTGCGTGTAACTCGCTTCCTTGATGTCGTTCGGCAGCACGCCCTTGAGCCGTTCGGCGGCGCGGGCGGGCGGGCAAGCGCCACAGCGCTTGCCGACAATGCAGACCACCGCATGGCAGTCGCGAATATAGTCGGCGAGGTTGCCCAGCAATGTCTCGCTGTCGGGACTTTGCTTGAAATCGCTTTGAACGGTCACTTCGTGGCCGCGCGTGCGCAAATCGCTGGCAACCGCATCGCGCGCCTTGCCAAATTCGCTTGTGACTGCGGATATGAAGATGCGCAAGCGGATACCGGATTTGTAGACCGTGAGCATTCAAGCACAACGTGCCGCGGCGGCAAAATTCCCCTCCCCCTTGTGGGGAGGGGTAGGGGTGGGGGTCGCGAGGTGGCGCGAAATCGTTGACGGGCGTTCTGCTCCCGTCTGCGTTGGCGAATGACCTCCCGACCCCCACCCCACCCTCCCCACAAGGGGGAGGGAGCAGTCAGAACAAATCGAAATATTCGTTCTGCTCCCACGCCGTTACTTCGGCGTCGCCGCTGGCCTCCGCCGTGAAGCGCGCCAACTCGGCTTCCTTGATGTGGGCGAAATAGTCAGCGAAGCTCTCACCGAAACTTTTGCGGAACATCTCGCTGGCCCGCAGCGCAGCCACCGCTTCGCCTAAATCCTTCGGCAACAGCTGCGCCTTGGTCTCATACGGCGTATCCGCCGAAGGCCCTGGATCGCGCTTTTGCACCATGCCGTCGAGGCCGGCGTGGATTTGCGACGCCATGTAGAGGTACGGGTTCGCCGCCGGCTCGCCGATCCTGTTTTCCAGGTGCGTTGACGGATCGCCAGGCTGGCCGAGCACGCGCACCATGACGCCGCGATTGTCGCGGGCCCAGATGGCGCGGTCTGGAGCAAGCGTATAGGCGCGGTAGCGCTTGTAGCCGTTGATGGTCGGCGTGGAGAACGCGGCGGCGGCGTGGGCGTGGGTCAGGAGGCCGGCGAGGAAATGCAGGCCCGTGGCGGAGAGCCCTTCGCGTGCGTTGCCGACAAAGGCGTTGGTGCCGCGTTTGCGCTCGATGAGCGACTGGTGCAGGTGCCAGCCCGAGGAAAACAAATTCGGCTGCGCGGGCCGGCACATGAAGCTCGCCAGCAAACCGTGGCGCCGCGCGATCTGTTTGGTCGCGGCGCGG
>DATHHM010000102.1:0-6849 GCA_035317145.1 Xanthobacteraceae bacterium
CGCCCCTTGCGGCGCACGATGCGGTTGTCCCGGTGGCGGGCGCGGAGCGATTTCAATGAGTTACGGACTTTCATGGCGCTTTTCCTTTTAAAGCGTTGATTAAGGACGAGGCCGCCCATTGTCAACTTTCGCCGCCGCCCATAGAGCATTGAAATATCGGTCGAATGCGATGCGCCCAGAAACCACTTTGCTGCGCTTGATCTCCGGCGTCGGCGCCAAGGGACCGGCCTGCTTCCTGCTCGAAATGGGCGGCAAGCGGCTGATGCTCGATCTTGGCGAGGGCCCGCCGCCGGGGCTGTTGCCGAAGGTCGACGATATCGGTCCGATCGACGCGCTGGTGCTCAGCCACGGCCACAGGGACCATGTCGGCGGGCTGTCGCTCCTGCCTAAGCTCGGCAATCCGCCGGTCTATGCCACCGAGATCGTTTTGCGCGCGCTGCCCAACGGTGCCGCCGGGCGGCCACTGCCGGTTCGCGGCCGCGGCGATGTGCTCGGCATCGCGGTCGAGACCGGCCGCAACGGCCACGCGCCGGGCGGCATCTGGCTGCGCTTCGCCATCGGCGACGGCTTTCTTTACACCGGCGACTTTTCGGCGGAATCGATGCTTTACGCCTACGATCCGCCGCCGCCGGCCAGCACGGCGCTGATGGATTGCTCCTACGGCGCCTACGACGCACCGCTCGCCGAATGCTGGCGCAAGCTGGCGCCGTTCGTCGAGCGCGGGCCGCTGCTGCTGCCGGTTCCGGCCAACGGCCGCGGCCCGGAATTCGCGCTCGCGCTGCTGCGCCACGGCCGCACCGACATTTTCGTCGACGACGCCATGCAAAAGGCGCTGCGGCAGCTTGCCGACGGCGCCGGCATTTCATTGCACGACAATGTCGGCGACGAAATCAAACAACTCGCCACAACCGTCAAGCCGATCGATGGCGCTCGCGGCATCATGCTGGCCGGCTCGGCCGACGGCACGTCCGGCGCCACCGCGCGCCTGTTCGGCGAATGGCAGGACAAGTCCGAGCCGGCCATCGTGTTCACCGGCTACGTCAATCCCACCACGCCCGCCGACCGTCTGGTCAAAAGCGGCCGCGCGCAATTCATGCGCTGGAACGTGCACCCACGGCTCTCCGATGCGACGACCCTGGTGCGCGCCACCCAGGCCAAGACGGTGATTCCGGCATTCTGCGACCGCTCGCAGCTTGCAGCGCTCGCCAAGGCCTTCGCGCCGGCGCACATCACCATGGACAGCGAAGTCGCGATCTAGAGCGGCAACCGCGGCTGTTTCGACCTTGAGCGCGCCGCAGCAGCGGATTTTTGCCGCCTATTCCGGCGATGCATCAGGGCCGCGGTGTCTCGAGAAAACGGGTAATTTCATCTCGGGTCAGCACGTGCATATTGAGGTAAGGCGTTCCGTCGGCCAATTCTACCAGACCAAGATCGATGCCCATTTGCTTCGCGTATTGTCGCCTTACAGCGCGGTTTCGATCTTCGAGTTCCGCTGCAGCTCGGCGCGATTTTGGCTCGGGCCGAATCGGCGTATGGACGCCGACGCGCGAGCCTTCCGCAATGTGACGGACGGATGCTCCCATCAAGGCATATACGCATGCGGAATAGCAGATCGCGCCGGCACTGCGTAATTGCGCCTTCAGGGTCGGGCTTTCCCGCAACTTTTTCCGGCAAGATTCGTCCCAAGCTTTATCGGCCGGACAATCGTCCGGAATGGTGATGCCGACACCGGCCGCCATCTTGCGTTCACGCAACATGCGCCCGACGGCGAAGGCATTCTCCATAAAGCCGCCGGTCGAGTTGAAGAAAATCGGCGGCTCACGTCCCTTCAATGTGCCAAGGAAGGCGCGAAACCTCTTGTCGACGCCTTGATCAAAGGCTCCATCGGCCGCGATCCATTCGTTGCATCCGGGGCCACAGGCATCGTCGCCACCACGTGCTATCACAAAGACCATAGGATGTTCTTGCGTATCAGCGACGGCGAGCCTCGATAAGAGATCATGCTGGGGGGTAACGCCGTAATATTTTTTCACCGCGTCGACGATATCCGGTCTGATCTTCTTTGCGGCCGTAATGTCCGATTGGGCGCCGGGGCTGTCTCCATTTTCCCATTTCGCGAGACCACGTCCATATAGCGACCAAACCTGATTGGCCTCGATGGCAAGGACTGCGTCAAAGTCGATGCGCGCCTGAGCCACATTGCCAAGTCGCAATTGAATGTATGCCCGGTGCATCGATGCCAGGGCTTGCTGCGGCTGCAGACGTAGCGATTCGTTGCAATCGGAAAGCGCCACGTGCAAATCCTGCCCAGCCGCAATTCGATCGCCACATCGTCCGCTATAGGCGACGGCAAGGCTGGGGTCGATTTGCGTCGCCTCATCATAATCGGCAATCGCATGTGAATATTGCTGATAACGGCTGTAGATTTGACCGCGCGCCGCGTAGGCAACCGCAAACTTCGGATTAAGCCGGATTGCATCGCTGTAATCGTCGGCAGCACGAGCATATTGTTTCTGAGCGTAGTAAGCGTTGCCGCGATTGAAGTAGGCGTAGGCTGAACCGGGATCGAGCCGGATTGCTTGATCGTAGTCGGCAAATGCCCGGGAATAGTCGCCTTTGGAGCGATAGGCCATGCCGCGTTCGAGATAGGCGTTGGTATATCCGGGATTGAGTTTGATCACATCGCTGAAGTCGGCAATCGCGTCGTCATAATCCTTGATGGCCTGATGCGCGACGCCGCGATTGTACAAAGCACCCGTCGAGTTGGGGGTGAACCGGATGACCTGATCGTAATCGACGATCGCTTGCGGAAACTCGCTCCTCGCCTGATGCACCGTGCCGCGCGCCATGAAGGCACTTACAAATCTCGGATTCAGTCTGACCGCTTCATCGAAATCGGCGATCGCGCGATCGTACTGTTTCGTTGCGTCATAAACCTTCCCTCGCCCGTAATAGGCAATGGTCCATTCAGGATCGAGCCGGATTGCCTCGTTATAGTCGGCGATGGCGCGATCGTAGTCTTTCCGGACAAGGAACTGGCTACCGCGATTGGTGAGAGAAAATACGTCAGTCGGGTCGAGCCGAATCGCTTCGTTGAACTCGGCAAACGCAGCCTCCTGATCTTTCTCAGCCTGATATTTATTGCCGCGAAAGTGATGGCTCGAAGCGCTTGTTGCATCCAAGCGAAGCGACTCCTCGTAGTCGCGGACCGCCAGATCGACGTTGCCATTATTGATGTAAGCCACCCCTCGATTACCGAAGGCCTTGGCCCGGTCGGCTGGCGTTTCGCCGTCCAATTCGATGATTGCGGTGCAGGCGCCGATTCGTTGTTCGAATGTCGGATTGTTCCGGCCGACACACCAATCCCAGTTCTCAGGCTGCTGGGCGCTGGCGGTACCGATCGCCACCTCGCTTGCGAAAAAAAACAGTAGAAAAAACCGCATGCTTGCCGCGTGACAAAACAACGTGAAATTATCGTCTGTCCTTGACAGCAACCATGGCTAGCAGATGACTGTTGTTCTCGCAAGATCGCAGCGGCCGCCCTCTGGCACCCTCAATCAATTAAGAACGATCTCTCGAAAAAGCCGCCGGCATAGGCGCGATGACCTCCGGCGGCAACCGCCGACCGTTTCCAAAGAAAGAGACAGGCCGCGATCCGGCCCCTGTCAGCGCACCTGATCGCCGCGCAGGCGCGGGTGGCCGATGCCGAGCGGCTTGGCATCGAGCAGCACGATGGCGAGCCGCGCCGGCTCCGTGCCGCGATTGACCCAGGCATGGTTGGTGCCGCGCTGGACCATGATGTCGCCGGCCCGTAGTTTCACGGTAGACTCGTCCATGTCCATCTCGATCTCACCGGACAGCATGACGATGTAGTCGATCGTCTCGGTGCGATGCATCTCCGAGGCGATGCCGGGCGCGAATTCCATGACGATGAAGCGCGAGCCGTTTTCCGGCGGCGCGGTGCCGAGAATGCGGGCGCCCATGTCCTCGGCGTTGTCGCCGACAGCAATATCCGCCGGCATCATGTCGCTGCACCACATCAAGGTCGAAGCGACGCCTTCGCGCGGCCGTTTGGTGTTGGTCGCTGGGCCTTCGAGGATCACCTTGGCGACGTTCTTGCCGTCGTGACCGGTAATGACGCGACGGATCGGCTGCTCAGCCATGGATGGTCTCCGGTTATTTCTCTGGGCGTTACGCTGGCGCGCCGGGCGCGCGCTTGAGATCGATGAATTCGATGACGTTGCCGTCGGGATCGCGGATATAGGCGCTGCGGCCGACGAATACGCCGGCGCGGCGATCCTCTTCCTTGAAAATCTCCACGCCTCTGGCCGGCAGGCTTTTCAGCGTCTCGTCGTAGACGTCCGCCGTCACACGAAAGGCGGAATGGATCTCGTGCCGGCCGGCGGCATTCTGCGTGATCGGATTTTCCGAAAAAGTCAGATTGAAGAAATCATCGCCGGCCCGCATGAAGACGATGCGATCGGTGCGGCCGATTTTCGTAAACCCGAGGATCTCCGCATAGAATTTTTCCGAGCGATCCAGGTCCTTTACCGGGATCGTGAAATGCAGAACGCCTTCGACTTTCGGCATGGCCGTCCCATTCGCGCAAACTTTTGGCGCGGGCGCGCGATTACGCCCGCGTCAGGAACGACGATAATACGGATAAAGGAGTTGGGCTGCCTAGGTGGCCGTCACGCGCCGGGACTCGGTGCGCATTTCGGGCTGCTGCGCCGGCTCCAAATCCCCCTCGCCTGCGGAAAAGCCGGTCATGAGATCGACGAGCTTGTTCCAGGTGCGCAGCATGGTGCCGAGCGGCCGCGGCATAGCGTGCCGGCAAAAGGCGATCTTCCTGATCTCGTGGGGAATGTACCAGTTGCTGCGGCTGCCGGCGGGAAAGTAGACCATGTCGCCGGGGCCGAGCCGGCGGACCGCGCCCTTCTCGTCGGTGACGAAGGCCTCACCCGAGAGGACGTGAAGGGTTTCGTCGATGTCGTAATTCCAGGTGAAGCGGCCGGCGGTGCACGACCAGGCCATGACCGTGGAGGTGCCGTCGGCGGCGACCGCGAGCTTCGCCGAACGCGCCCGCGGCGTGCCTTCGGTGATCCAATGGGGCGCGATCGGGGCGTCGGTCAGTTCGACATCGGCGGCACAGGCGAAGACGACAGGTTTGGGCACGGCTCCCTCCAGCAAGACCAGCGGGCCATTAGACGCGGTAGCGCCAAACAAAGCGTAAACGCTGCGCGCCGGTCTGCACGCGGATGTTGCAGAAACGCTTTGCAGGGCCAAACCGTTGAAGATGTCACGCTTCTAGCCGGACACGCCGTCCGCGGCCTGTCGCGCGGCGGCGGTGGGCCAATCGCGCCAGGCCCGCCGCAATGGCGTCGTCAGCGGACGCGGGTCCGCCTTGCGGCCGCTCAGATATTCCAGCCACTTCTCGTAAATACCGATGGCGGTAGCGCGCCACGGGCTTTCCAGCCCGGCGTCAAGGTCGCCAAACGGAAAACCGGCGATGAGGTGCTCGCGGCGATCGAGGAGCGCGCGCTCACGAAACGCGGCCGCGATCGCCGTTGCTTTGCCGTCAAAATAGTCCAGCGGCAGGCCTGGATAATCGTCGCGCTCGCGCCGCAGGTAGCGGCCGACGTCGCGGCGGTATTCGCGCAGCAGCGTTTTCGCCTCGTATTCCGGATGGCCCTGGAGGAAAAGATGAAAACTCTTGTCCTGCCGCGCAAACATGTCGACGCCGGCGACCGCCGAGCGGGTGAGAATGCGGTAGCCGCAATCCGCCAGCGCCGGTTCAGGCAAATCGTTGTAGCGCGAGTGCGGAACGCGCAACCCGGATTTTGCGTCGCTGGTCATCGGATGCGAGGCGGCCGACCCACAGTCGAATACGCCGAAGAGCTTGCCTGCCAGCGGGCGGCGTTCGACGCCGTCGACGTGGAGCACGGCGGCGTGGGCGGCAAGGCATGACCAGATGGTCGAGGTTGTGTAATCACGCGCCCAATCCACCACCTTCCTCAGCGTGGCCCAGTACGGCTCGTCCTTCAGGTTTTTCATGCGCGGCTCGGTACCGGTCACGATCAAGCCGTCGACATGAGCGTCCCACAGCTCGGAAACGTCGCGGTACCGCTCGGCCATGTCCTGGCGCGTGGTGTCGGCGCGCGAAACTTCCGGGATCGCAAACAGCAACAGCCGCACGATGGTTTTCGACGCGGCGGCGCGGATCAGATCGACGAACTGGCGCTCGGTCGCCTCGAGCGCCGGGTCGGGCATGTTGTTGATCAGCCCGATGGTGACGCAGTTCGCGGCGTGGATTTCGTTGGCCGAGGCGGAACGCGAGGTGTCGAGGAGGAGCGGCATCGGCTGTGTGCTCCCGATCTATTCTGCCGCGAGCAGCGGCGAGTTTTTGCGCCGTTGCGCCGCGCCGAGCGCCTGGTCGAGATCGGCGATGACGTCGTCGATGTGCTCGATGCCGACGCTCAGGCGAATCATCTCCGGCTTGACGCCGGCCTTGCGCTGCTCGTCGGCCGACATCTGCCGGTGCGTGGTCGAAGCCGGGTGGCAAGCGAGCGACTTGGCGTCGCCCATATTGACCAGCCGCTTGAACAGTTTCAGCGCGTCGTAAAAACTCTTCGCCGTCTCGAGGCCGCCGACGACACCGAAAGTCAGCAGCGAGCAGGCGCGGCCGCCGAGATATTTTTGCGCCAGCTGGTGATAGGGATTATCGGCGAAGCCGGTATAGTTGACCCAGGCGACGCGGCGGTCCTGACGCAAAAATTCGGCGACGCGGCGGGCGTTTTCGACATGGCGCTCGACGCGCAGCGCCACCGTCTCGATGCCTTGCAGCAACAG
>DATHHM010000103.1:0-7670 GCA_035317145.1 Xanthobacteraceae bacterium
AGCCGGACCGCGCGCAAGCCGCCGCGCCGGGCCGCGAGCGCGAGATCGCCGCGGGCGCCGAGGCCGAGGCTGACGAGATCGGTCAAATGCGCCGAGATCGCCATCCCGGCTTCATCCACCGCAGCCGTGTTCCGGAGCAGAAGATCGCTGTAGTCCATCGCCAGCGACAGCGCGCCGCCGGGCTCCAGCTCGCGGCCGACCATGTCGTCGACATCGGCGACCATGGCCTTCAGCGTCGCCATCGGCAGATGCACATTGGTGAACCGCTTGTGGCTCGCGCCATCGGCGCTGAAGAACGGCTCGTCGAGCTTGAGCAGCACCATCGAGCCCGGCCGCATGGTGAATTCGCGGCCGCGGTGCAGCACCTGGGCGTCGCGGTTGCCGGCGTTGCGCGCGAGACAGTAGCGGTCGTCATTGGTCTCGATCACCTGGCGGCGTTCGCGCCGCACCGTGGTGAAGGTGCCGTCGCAGCGGCCGAGCATGGTGGTGCCGATGTGGATGGAATTCATCGCGGCGCGGAACGGCACGTCGGGGGCCGGATCGAGTTCGCCGGTGTTTGAAAAGTGCTCGAACAGCTCGGCGAAGGACAGAAAGCGCTGCCGGTCGTCCAGCCCCTGCGGCAGCATGTCGGTCGACAGCATTTTCTTGATGACGGACATCGGGGGGCACAGGCTGGGAGCGGCGCAACAATCTGGCCGCCGGGGAATGAACGCGGCCTGAAGGCCGCGCAAGGCTAGCAACACTCGAGGCTGAATGAAACAGCGCCGGCCAGTCCAAATCCGCTTGTCCCGGACGCCCGCCAGTCCAAGACGAGACCGATGCTCAGGCTTACCGATGCGGCGCAGCGACCGCCGCAATGTCGCGTCCGATTCGGCCGTCGCCTTTCCGCAACCGCACTTGCCCGGGTTTTTGATAACACCCGTCAAAGGAGAAAACGACATGACGACTTCTTCCGCCCGCGCCACGCTGCTCGGCGCCGCCATCGCCGCCAGCATGGGCATCGGCTATGCCGTCGGCGCGCAGCCGCACATGACCGCGAGCATCGGATTGCTGCAATCGGCGCGCGGCGAACTCGCCGCGGCGACGCCGAACAAGGGCGGCCACCGCGAGCGCGCACTGACGCTGATCGACCAGGCGATATCGGAAGTCCGCGCCGGCATCGCGTTTGCCGGCAGCTGACGCGATGGCGCCTTTCATTCATTCCATTCAAGGGAGAAGTTCATGAACCGATTGATCGCAGCCGCTTTCCTGGCCGGCGCTGATGGGCGCTGGTGCCGCCAACGCGATGCCACGAGCGCCACTGGCGCCGGCACCGGGCGCCGATGTCATCGAAATCGCCGGCGGATGCGGCCTGGGCTGGCATCGCGGACCCTATGGCGGATGCCGGCGCAACTACGCCAATCCGGCGGCGCATGCCTGCCCGCGCGGATGGTATCTCGGACGATACGGCCGTTGCCGCGCCAACGGGACCTAAAGATTTCGATCACGTGAGAGTATGACCGAAAATGCAGCGAGCATTCTTAATGCTCTCTGATTCGTTTTCCGTCATGGCCGGGCATAGCCGTCCGAAGGACGGCGTCGCTTCCGCTTGCCTATGCCCGGCCATCCACGTCTTTCTTGCGCTTTGGTCTTAAGACGTGGATGCCCGGCATCGCAGACAAGTTTACGCAGTCTGCGCAAGGCAGACTGCTATGCCCGGGCATGACGGCCGGTTTCCAAAAGATCATGCTCAAACAAAGAGATGAGATCATGATCCGATCCAATCTGATCGCAACATGATCCGGGGTTTGAAGGCCGCTGCATCGGGCCTGTCAGGTAGAAGGTAGCGGTTGCGGTTCTTCAACCATCCGGTGCGCCAGCCACGACGACAGCGTCGCGGGGATAAAACCGACCAGGCCGTACAGGATGAACTGGACCACGCCGCTGTCCGATCCCCGGGAGCCGTAGAGCAATTCCGCCGCGGTAAACGCGACCACGCCAACGATCAGCAGCCGGACGCGCCAGCCAATCCGTTTGACGTGGAAAAGAATATCATCCACCGCGCCGAGCATCAGAGCCGGCCAGATGCCGAACAGATAGGCGTACTGAAGCGTCTTGGCGAACACCACGAACAGCTTGGCGACCTCGGACAGGTCGGTGTGGGTCCAGTAGCCGGACATCACGGTGGTCGCCAGCAGCAGCAGGAACCCGCCGAGCAGCGGCCCCAAGGCCGCAAAGATCAGATACCGCTTCATGCCGCCTCCTCCCGCCTTGTCCCGTATGGCAGTTTCGCTCTTAAGTGATTGGCGTCAAGGACCTGAGGCTCCTGGGTGCATGAGCAGACGGCGTCCTCGCCTTGTCAGAGGGCCAGAGACCCTTGGTCCGATACCCCTTTGCCGGTCATCGTCGGCGGCCACGCTCATCCGGGACGGCATGGCAAGCGGGAAAATATGCGGTAGATTCCGAACATGCCAAAGCAAAAGCGCTCGACCGGAAAAGGCAGCAAGACGGGCTTCGTCCTTGGCCATGCCAACTTTGCGAAAATCAGCGCGGTTGAAGGTATTCGACTGAAGCCGGCCACGAAAAAGCGTGCCGCAGAAGCCAGCAGCAAGGGTCTTTCCCCTGAAGAATTCCGCAAGGTAATCGTTTGCGCCCATCGCAAGGCCTGAATTGCCGACGCATGTATGACGCGACCGACGATCCTTACACCGAAGAGTAGTTGCCTAAAAAGCGCGAGGAATGCGACCGCGGAAGACTCCGCCGCCCTACTCGCCCCAGGTCGCGAACGCGTCGTTGAAGGCGCGCTCGCCGGGGGCGCCTTTTTCGATGGCGATGATGGCGCGGCGCTGGTTGACATAGACCAGCGGCACGTCGAACCACGAGCGTTCTTTCAGAAGCTGCAGGTTGCGCTGGCGGTCGGCATCGACATTCGACAGACCGACCAGGAAGAAGCCGTCGGTGACCTTGACGGCGAGCCCCGCCAGCGGCGTGCCGCGCGCCTGTTCGTTGGATTTCATCAGAATGCCCGGCACGTTGCCGACGCCGCCGCCGGTGAAATCCGGCGGCAGGATAAAGGTCAGTTCCGCGGTGTGGCTGGCCGGCAGCGAGGTATCGGTGTTGCGGCGGAACGACATCGTCATCTTGAACTTGCGGTCGGGAATTTCGATGTCGGCTCGAACAGCGATATCGGCATTCTGGCCGCCGGAGGCCTTGATCTGTTCGGTGCGCCAGATCACCGAGCCAACATACTGCTTGCCCTTGGGGTCGGCGGGATCCTCGTCATACAGCACCACGCGCTGCGCCACCGGCGCGACCTGATCCGTGGGCGACGGCTGGCCGACGCGATCGGGAATCTTCGGCTTCGACAGCGGGGTGCCGGCATCCTTTGGCGCTTCCGCCACCGTGGACGGCTTGAACAGGCCGCTCACGCCCGTCACCACCGACTTGCCCCACAGGATGCCGGCGCCGACCAGGATGAGCACGATGCCGACCGCGATCGCGCTCTTGAACGGAAACGCCGCGCCGATGCGGCCCGGCTTCTTCGGCCCGCGGTCCCTGTCCTGCGCGAGGCGCGAACGCGACGGCGGCTGCGGCGGTGGCTGTCCGTAGCGGTCGGCCTCCGCGGCGGATTCGTCATAGGGATAGGGCGCATCGGGATCGGCGCCGCGGTTTTCCATGTTCGGCTCGAGCCGGTCGAACTCCGGCGACGGCGAAGGCACGTTGGCGTAGGTTTTTCGCGCCGAGCGGTTGGCCTGGGCCGCGGCGCGGCCGAGATCGTCGGCGTCGGCGGCGATGTCGCGGAAGCCGCGCATGCCCGGCGCCTGCGGGGCGCTGTTGTCGGCGCCGCGGCGCGGCGCGCCTGATCGTTCGCGGGTCGGCGGCAGCTGCGGGTCCTGCATCGGGACATGCGGCTGGGACTGCGGCTGCCGCGGCAAGGGCGGCGCGTCGCCGCGAGCATTGCGCGGCTGGCGCGGATCCTGTCGTTCCGGTTCCTGTCCGAGCGGCGGACGCTCGTTGCGCGGTTGCTGCGGCGGACGCGGACGCGGCGGCGATGCCGAAGGCGGCAAGCCCGGCGGCGACGGCTCGCCCGGCCGCGCATTGGGGCGGACGTTGGCGCGGAACGAATCGCCGGCGCGGGCGCGATCGCCGCCAGCGCGCGGGGCGTCGCCGGAACGCGAGGGGTCGTTGGAGCGCGGAGCATCCCCGGATCTTGTAGCGTCCCGGGCGCGCTGGGCGGCCTCGGACTCGACCTTGCGCACGGCCTCTTCCAGCGACAGCCGCTCACGGGTGATTTCGGATTCACTCAGCGGCGGCTGCACGCCGCGCAGTTGCGCGATCAGCGCGGCGCGCGCCCGCTCATAAAGCGCGCGGCGGCTCTCTCCGGGGGCACTGGGGTCCAGTCCGGAGATGGCGCGGGCGATTAGCGGGTAGTAATCAGCCATGTCTACTCAATATTCCGGGCTTTCCGAGTCGTCACGTTAAGCCTCGAACGGGTTCTGGACCAGAATAGTATCTTCGCGTTCGGGGCTGGTGGAAAGCAGAGCGATTGGGCAACCCACCAGTTCCTCGACCCGACGGACGTATTTGATGGCCTGCGCCGGCAAGTCCGCCCAGGAGCGGGCATTGGCGGTCGGCTGCTTCCAGCCTTCGATAGTCTCGTAGACCGGCTTAATTCGGGCCTGCGCGCCCTCGCCGGCCGGCAGATGGTCGATTTCCTTGCCGTCCAGGGTATAGCCGGTGCAGACCTCGATCGAGTCGAAGCCATCGAGAATGTCGAGCTTGGTCAGCGCCAGCCCGTTGATGCCGCAGGTCCGCACGGTCTGGCGCACCAGCACCGCGTCGAACCAGCCGCAGCGCCGCGGGCGGCCGGTATTGGTGCCGAATTCGCGGCCACGCTCGCCGATCCTGCGGCCGGTGTCGTTGTCCTGTTCGGTCGGGAATGGGCCCTGCCCGACCCGCGTCGTATAGGCCTTGCAGATGCCCAAGACATAACCAACCGCGCTCGGCCCCATGCCGGTGCCGGTCGCCGCCTGCGCCGCCACGGTGTTGGACGAGGTCACGTAAGGGTAGGTACCGTGATCCACGTCCAGCAACGCGCCTTGCGCGCCCTCGAACAGAATGCGCTTGCCCTCGCGGCGCTTTTGATCGAGCAGCCGCCACACCGTTTCCGCGTAAGGCAAAAGCTGCGGCGCCAGCGCGGTGAGCTCCTTTAAAATTCCCGCACCGTCGATTTCGGCGAGGTTGAGGCCGCGGCGCAGCGCGTTGTGATGCGACAGCAGACGCTCGATCTTGTGCGGCAGCGTCGGAAGATCGGCGAGATCCATCAGCCGGATCGCGCGACGGCCGACCTTGTCCTCATAGGCGGGGCCGATGCCGCGCCGCGTGGTGCCGATCGCGGTGATCGCGTTGGAGGATTCGCGGATCGAATCGAGATCGCGATGCAAGGGGAGGATCAGCGTGACGTTTTCGGCGACCCGCAGGTTTTCCGGGCTGATCGCGACGCCCTGTGCCTTCAGCTTGGTGATTTCGTCGAGGAAGGCCTGCGGATCGAACACCACGCCGTTGCCGATGACGGCGAGCTTCGAAGGCCGCAGCACGCCCGAGGGCAGCAGCGCCAGCTTGTAGGTCTCACCGTTGATGACCAAAGTGTGGCCGGCATTGTGGCCCCCCTGGAAGCGCACGACGATGTCGGCCTGCTCCGACAACCAGTCGACAATCTTGCCCTTCCCTTCGTCGCCCCATTGGGCGCCGACGACGACGACATTGGCCATTTCGCGGGTATTCCCTCTGCAACTATCTCGACGCCTAGCCAAGAATCACGGCCGGGGCCGCTCGCACGCGAGGCTCCCCATCGGATAAAGGAAGCGGGCTAGCGACGCAAGCAGGAAGGGGGTCCTGAAGGCGGCTTAGGGGTCCCCCAACCCATTGATATCCCCTGAAAATCCAAGGCGCGCGGCCATGGTGCGGCGGCATTGGGCTAGAACGCGGGCCGGATCGACCTCCACGGCTTTTGAAGATGCAACCTTGGGCTTCCGGCGGCGTGGCTCACTGCCGCAAATACACAGATGCGATCGTCGACCAGTTCGATGATGCGATCGCAACGGTGGCCGTCGGTTTGTCGGGCGATTGCTCGTGCCGCCGACTTGGCCGCTACGAGGCGACGAAAACCACACCCAAAAAACGTTGCGGGAAACGGCGGCAGCTCGCGGAAGGCAGGCGCACCTTCGCTAGTTGGCGTAACCTATTGGCGCTGGCTCGGCTATGTCTGAGCGAGACGGCACGCGAAATTATGGCAACGGGAGGTATGAGTTCCAACCGGGCATTCAACGCCTCGATTGGCAGTCTCTTTCGTTGCGGGGATGTTGCAAAATATACCAGGTGCAAGGCACCCGAACGGGAGGGGGAAAGGAGCTATCGCCAAATTTTGGTGACGGCCGGGGCCGGTCAGGCGGCGGCGGTTGTGGGCTGACGGTCGGTCGGCTTGGCGATGACCTCGATCCCATCGTTGAATGTCACACCGAGAACGAGTTTTGGCAACTGGTTGTGGCCGTCGAGACGGCGCCAGCTTTTCTGCGCTCCCTCGACCAGTTTGAAGACCATTGCGAGCGCGGTGCCGTTCGACAGGCAGCCCTTCGATCGGATCGTGCGGTGGCGCACGGTAGCGAAGGTGCTTTCAATGGGGTTGGTCGTGCGCAGGTGTTTCCAGTGCTCGGCCGGGAAATCGTAGAACGCCAGTAGCGTGTCCCGATCCTTGCTCAGGCAGTCGGCCGCCTTTTCGTATTTCGGTGTGTAGCTTTCGATGAAGGCGTCGAACGCCAGCTCGGCGACCGCCTTGGTCTCGGCCATCCAGATCTCCTGCAGCGCGCGTTTGGCTTTCGGCTGTTGGCTCTTCGGCAGCTTGGCGAGCACGTTGGCGGTCTTGTGCACCCAGCAGCGCTGCTCGCGCGTTGTCGGCCAGACCTCACCGGCGGCTTTCCAGAACCCGAGCGCGCCGTCGGCAATGACGAGCCGCGGCGACACGTCGAGCCCACGCCGCTTCAGATCAAGCAGCAGATCGCGCCAATCGTGCGCGCTCTCGCGAGCGCCATCGGTGAAGCCGACTAGTTCCTTGCGGCCTTCCGGCGTCGCGCCGATCAGCACCAGGATGCACTGCTTCTCGTCCTCAAGGCGTGCTTCGAGATGGATGCCATCGGCCCAGATGTAGACGTAGCGTTTGGCCGAAAGATTGCGCTTCTGCCACGCGGCGTACTCGTCGAGCCAGCCGTCCTTCAGGCGACCTACGGCGGATGCCGACAGTCCGGCAGCATCCTTGCCGAGCAGTGCCGCCAGCGCTTCGGAGAAGTCGCCGGTCGATATCCCCTTCAGATAAAGGACCGGCAGCAGCGTCTCGATCGACTTCGATCGCCGCATGTAGGGCGGCACGATCGACGGCGAGAACCGGATACGGTCGGGATCGTCAGCGGCGGCCTCGCGATCGCGCACACGCGGCTGGCGGACGGCGACTGGACCGATCCCGGTCATCACCTCGCGCTCCGGCAGGTGACCGTGGCGGACCACCCGCTGGTGGCCGTCCTCGGTCTTCAAATCCGCATGCTTGCCGAGAAAGTCCGCGACCTCGGCCTCCACGGCCTTGGCCAGCAGGGCACGTGCCCCATTGCGCAAGACTTCTGTGAGTTGATCGTCGAAGATTC
>DATHHM010000104.1:0-27588 GCA_035317145.1 Xanthobacteraceae bacterium
GCTCACCGTGCGCGACGACTTGCGCCTGGAATGGCCGATGGCGGAGACGCCCACCCACATGATCACCATGGCGTTCGATCCCGATCTCGACGACGCGGTGGTGATCGCGCTGCGCGACATGATCAAGCTGATTTGCGCGCGCACCGGGATTTCGCGCGAGGACGCCTATACGCTGTGCAGCCTGGCCGCCGACCTGCGCGTGACCCAGGTGGTCAACGGCGCCAAGGGCATTCACGTGATGCTGGAGAAGACGATGCTGCAGCGTGCCAGAGCATGATCCGGAAAAGTGGAAGCCGGTTTTCCGAAAAGATCATGCTCCACTAAAATGCTAGGCGGCGAGCAGCTTTTGCACTTCGTTGACCAGTTCGCGAAGATGGATCGGCTTCGACAGCACCTTGGCATGCTTGGGCGCGCTCGAATCGGAATTCAGCGCCACCGCGGCGAAGCCGGTGATGAACATGATCTTGATATCGGGGTCGAGTTCGGCGGCGCGGCGGGCCAGCTCGATGCCGTCCATCTCCGGCATGACGATGTCGGTCAGGAGAAGCTCGAACGGTTCTTCCCGCAGCCGCTGGTAGGCCGATAGGCCGTTGTCGTAGGACACGACGTCGAAGCCGGCGTTCTGCAGCGCCTTGACCAGGAACCGGCGCATGTCGACGTCGTCTTCAGCAAGCAAAATTTTGGACATGGCCACCCGAACCCGGCTTTGCGCCGGCCCCCTGCCGCTCCATAAGCCGGATGGCCGGTAAAGATGAAGTGAAAGGCGGGCCAAGAACCGGACAATGTAACCGCCCTTAAACCGCCCTTGGCAAGCCGCGACTCCTATGGACAATGGCCGTTGGCGCACGCTAGGGATCGGTAGCGGGCCGTTTTAAGTCCCCTAAAAAGCCCCGCCAGGCCTCATGTTGGAAATTCAGGACGAATTTGATCCCCCGTTCGAGGCGGTCGAGCCTGAGCAATGCCGTGGCCCGGTCCTGTTCAACTCGCCGCATAGTGGGCGGATCTATCCGCGCGCCTTCCTGCTGACGTCGCGGCTCGATCTGGCGACGCTGCGCCGCTCCGAGGACAGTTTTGTCGACGACCTGATCGCCGGCATCGCCGCGCGCGGCCATCCGATCATGAAGGCGCATTTCCCGCGCTGCTATGTCGACGTCAACCGCGAGCCCTACGAGCTCGACCCGAGGATGTTCGACGGCCGCCTGCCCTCGTTCGCCAATACCCGCTCGATGCGGGTCGCCGGCGGGCTCGGCACCGTGGCGCGCGTGGTCGGCGACGCCCAGGAAATCTACGATCAGCGCATTGCGGTCGGCGAAGCGCTGCGCCGCATCGACGGCCTCTACAAGCCCTATCACCGCGCCTTACGGCGCCTGTTCACACGCCTGCATCGCGATTTCGGCGCCGCCATGCTGATCGATTGCCACTCCATGCCCTCGACCACCGGCGCCCGGGACGAGCGCCCGCGCGCCGATCTGGTGCTCGGCGACCGCTACGGCACGAGCTGCGTTCCCATCGTCGCCGAGACCATCGAAACGACCATGCGCGGCTTCGGCTATGCGGTCAGCCGCAACAAGCCGTATGCCGGCGGCTTCATCACCGAGCACTACGGCAATCCGGCCACCGGGCTGCACGCGATCCAGCTGGAGATCAACCGGGCGCTGTATATGGACGAGCGCCGCTATGAGCGGTCGGCCTCGTTCGCGCGCTTGGCGGGCGAGTTCGAACTGCTTTCGGATCGCCTTGCCGAAATTCCGATGGAGGAGTTGCGGCCCTACAGGGCGGCAGCGGAATAGATCAGGGCGACGAACCGCCGGCGCGCAAAACCGAAGACCAAAAAGAAAGGGGCCGCTCACCTTGCGGGAGCGGCCCAAGTCTAGGGAGGAAACGCCCAAGGAGGGCGACGGTAACGCGAGGAAACCTCCCGCTACCGCACTGCAATAAGATACACCGCGTCGCACAAAACGCAAGTCCTGTTGACCTATTTGGTTGGAACTTTCCCCACGGATTCTGCAGGGCAGCCTCTCGGGCCCGTTGAAGCTAATGTGACGCCCGCAATAGGTGATTGGTTTCAGCCTCTTAGGCGCAAGACCCGCCCTGCTCAAAAATACGCCGGATGACACCGGCTGCGACTATTTCGGGCTCCCTTAAGCATTTCGCGCCGAAGCGTTGCGGATCGGCAACACGCCGATTGCCGTGGCCGGAACTCTCCGCTACCTCGAAGCACGAGGCCATTCATGACCGCAATCGACTTTACAGCCTTCGTCGACGAGCTTGCCGCCGTCTCCGGCGAGGTCATCCGGCCGTTCTTCCGCAGCGCGCTCGGCGTCGAGAACAAGAGCCGGTCCGGCGGCTTCGATCCGGTGACGGCGGCCGACCGCGCCGCCGAATCGGCCATGCGCGCGCTGATCGAGCGGACCTTTCCCGAGCACGGCGTCGTCGGCGAAGAGTTCGGCGCCGACCGTCCCGATGCCGAATATGTCTGGGTGCTCGATCCGATCGACGGCACCAAATCCTTCATCTGCGGCCTGCCGGCCTGGGGCACACTGATCGCGCTGACCCGGAACGGCGTGCCGATCTACGGCATGATGCACCAGCCGTTCACGCGGGAGCATTTTTCCGGCGACGGCCGCGGCGCGCGCTATCGCGGGCCGGCCGGCGACCGCGCGCTGCAGGTGCGCCCGTGCGCTTCGCTGAGCGACGCCATCATGCTCACCACCAGCCCGCTGTTGATGAACGAGCCCGACCGGCAAGCCTTCCGCCGCGTCGAGCGGGAGGTGCGGCTGTCGCGCTACGGCGGCGATTGTTATGCCTATTGCGTGCTCGCCGCCGGCCACGTCGATCTGTTGATCGAGACCGAGCTGAAACCGCACGACGTGCTGGCGCTGATCCCGATCATCGAAGGCGCCGGCGGCATCATCACCACCTGGGACAACGGCCGCCCGCACAACGGCGGCCGCATCATCGCCGCCGGCGACAAGCGCGTGCACGAGCACGCGATGGCGCTGTTGAACGAGTGAATGCCCGTCATTCCGGCCGGCAGTAATGCAGACTCGGTACCGATAGTTTCTTTCGGTCGCTCGTGTGCCAAAGCGGACATTCGGTGGTGGCTATTGCTGCGCCGGTATTGACCAGCCGCGCCGCCGCCTCCCCAGCCACCAGTACAGCCCTGCCGTTATCAGCGCGGCGCCCGTTTTGGGCCAAACACTTTCGGACATGCTGCGCGCCCGTCTAATTATTGGTACAACTGTTGACCTTGCCGTTGAAATCGTTCTAGCAATCTTCGCCTCGCCTCCCTCTGCTTAAGTATCAGCAGTTCGTCTTCATCGTCCAACCCGTGTTGCCGTTTTTTCTGCTCCAGCACGGCAATCTGGCGGTTGAGCGCAGCAATCCGAAAATAGCAGTCATGCTGTTCGCGGCCTGACAGTCCAACGTGTCTAGCTGGCTGGACCTGCATCCGCTGTAGAGCGCCACTGGCACGCCATGCCTCCACCTTGGCAAAATCTATGCCGAAATCTCGGTGCAATATCTCAATGCAACCTGAGTCGCTTTCCAATACCTCAATTTGCCATTTCATTTGTGTTCGTTCGTGGCGCACGTAGACCCACATGGGGCGATCAAGTTGAACCTTTTTGACGTCGAACTTTACCGCACGAGCCATGGCCGACCATTCGGAATGGTCACATGACAATACTGATATGCCGCTTGAAAAGCGTGCAAGGACAAATACTGCCATTCCTTGAAACTCAAATTTGAGAGGCTCTACAACTTCTGCCTCGGCATACCATTGAAGCCCGCTTGGAAATGTAAGGACCTGGCCGCACGTGTGACGTATAACAGTCGGGCGACTGCTCTCATTGGCAACAAGGCGCGATAGCTCCGGTGCGGAGTGTTGGTTGACCAATTCTACTGTGTTCCGATGCAATGCATCGTCGCTATCAATTGCCGAGGTGACGACGTATTCAGATGGTTCCGTAAGAAGGCGATGCTCGATGATATAATCCTGGCAGCGATCCCAGATGAAGTCGAAGCAGCCATGTCGGACATGCCGTAAATTAGTCAGATCAAGCGGCACAATATGGATATTTCGCGCGCGGCCGACGATTTGACGAAGCCGGCTAAGTGCCGGCCCCGGAATTTGTGCATCTACCACAATCAACCACGTGAACTTTTGGCTGGTCTGTGCGCACAAGGAAGGGTACGTGACGGCCTCAAACAAGCTGAGCACCCCATCATACCAATTTTCATTTTTGACGCCGAACCCAAATTTGGTCAGAATAAATGTCGAAACGTCGTAGACGTTCGCGCATGAAGAATTTCGGGATGTTCCAGTGGAACAAGGCTTATTCCGCCGAACGTCAGCTGGCTTCGGCCGTCCCCCAGAAAATCCTGCGAGTGGGCTTCTTCGGCAAGGCCGGCGTAGACAACGGCCACGCCGTCCGCGCTATGGACGTCGATTGACGGGCGGAACCAGCCATCTCCGGAATGCAAATCGTATTCGGCGTCGTGAGCCACGTCCTCCGCGCAGCTTGGCTCAAGGCTATAGGCAACAAACCGACTTGCTTGGGATGTTCCATCGCGAACATCCAGGATGATGTGCCCCTTGGTCTCAGCTTTCATCCAGACCGTGGCTCGATAGGTCCGATCTGGTGACAACCCCCGGAAAGCTATTCCCAGTCGGTGCCTTCCCGAGACTGCGGCGACAATAAGTTTCAGCGCCGGCTGGCCCTCAACAACCGGCGATGCCAAGACCTCCGATAGCGCAAGTCCCTCAATGCCATCCCATTCGGCACGCGTAATTCCAACCGGAGGGAGTGCGGAGAGATCGGCACACGTTGCCTCTGGCAAATTCTGCATGCCACTTTCGACGACCGAGGTGCGCCCGGCGATATCATTCTGTTTGTTGGACACGTATGGGATTTCCCGTCATCGACGGTGATCTCGGCACGTCCCGCTAGCCGGCTTCAGATTAGATTACATCGTTTGTCGGCGTGCGGGGAAGGGGCGCACAATGTCCGCTTTGGCCCCTAGCGACCGCGCCGGGACCGAATGTCCGCTTTCGCGGGGGACATTGATCAACCACCAACCAACCTCGGTTGATGAGCGGCTCAATACAGCGCCGTGCCGGGAACGAACGCATCGAACGCCGCCCAGAACTGGCTCCGATAGCGGTCCTGCTCCATCAATAGCTCGTGCTGGGCGCCGACCACGACGAGATGCGAGCCGGCGCGCAAATGCGTGGCAAAATCCTCGATCGCCGCATTCGACACCACGGCGTCGCTGCCGGCGGCGATGATCAGGATCGGCTGGCGGATCTGCGCCGGGTAGCTGCGCTCGCGTATCATCCGCATGGTGCGAAACGCGGCGTCGGTCCAGGCCACGGTCGGCTGGCCGAGCGCCAGCTCAGGCGCGGCTTCGAGGATCGCCTGGTTGCGCGCGTAACGCACCGGATCGGATGTCAAAATATTGCCGACGAAGGGTTTTGCCTCCATGACGCCGACGTCGCCGCGGGGCACATACATGCTGCCGAATCCGGCGATGCGCAGCGCGCGCACCAGAACTTTCGCGGTCGTCGTCGCCGGAAAACCCTGCAGGTCGATCAACGGCGCGGCGAGCACCATGCGATCGAACCAGCGGCGGCCGCGATGGGCGGCGCGAATGAGTACGGTGGCGCCGGTGGAATGGCCCAAGGCGAACAGCGGCGGCGGACAATCCGGCATCACGATCTCGCGCATGAAGGTATCGAGATCGCTGTCGTATTCGGCAAAGTCGCGCACATAGCCTTTGTGGCGGTCGCTGAGCATGCGCTCCGACAGGCCCTGGCCGCGCCAATCGAGCGTGGCGACGGCAAAGCCGCGCGAACGCAGATTTCGCACCGTCTCGAAATATTTTTCGATCCATTCGGCGCGACCCTGCAAAATAACCACGGTGCCTTTGCGTCCGGCCGGCGGCAGCCAGCGGGCAAAGCGCAAGCTCACGCCGTCCGGCGTTTTCAATTCGCCGGTGACGAAATTGTCCGGCACTGGATTTGCGGGGATGGAGACGAGTTTCATGGAGATTGTAAGAGCCTAGCGGCTTGACGCTTATAACAGTCCATCGACGTCGCTCAACCTGACGCCTCAATACGCCCTTTTGCGGTTTCCGCGGCAAGCCGGATTCGCGCAATTTTTCAATATTTTGCGGGTCCCTTGCGCGGTCCGCGGCGCAAACCCATATCAAATCCGTGCAGGCCTGAAGACGGCTGCACATCACCGGCCAGGTCCATCCGGACGGGCCATTTGCATGTCGCTCAAGGAGGATATGCCATGCGAACTTATGACCTAGCTCCCCTTTATCGTTCCACCGTCGGCTTCGACCGGTTGTTCTCGCTGCTCGATCAGGGCCTCGAGGGCGCCGCTCCCGGTTATCCGCCCTACAATATCGAGCGGACCGGCGAGAATGCGTACCGCGTATCGGTCGCGGTCGCGGGCTTCAATGAGCCGGAGCTTTCCATCGTCGCCAAAGAGAACACGCTGACCATCCGCGGCGAGAAAAACGCCAAGGACGAAGGCAACAGCGGCGAGGTGCTCTATCAGGGCATCGCGGCGCGCACCTTCGAGCGCGTGTTCCAGCTCGCCGATTTCGTCCAGGTGAAAGGCGCGAGCCTCGAGAACGGTCTCCTGCACGTCGACCTGGTGCGCGAGATCCCCGAGGCGAAAAAGCCGCGCTCGATCCCGATCGGCAACGGCAAGATCGTCGAGGCCCAGAAGCAGGCTGCGTAAGCAGTTTTGCTGGAAGCTAAAGGGAGCGCCCCGGTTTTCCGGGGCGCTTTCGATTCCCTCATCCGCCCCCGCGATAGCGGGGGAGGGGGACCACCCTGCGAAGCAGGGTGGTGGAGGGGGCGCAGGATTCAACGCTGCGCAAGAGTCGACGTAATACGCCAACTGCAAGTTTGTCGATTCTTCCCGACGGATGAGCGAAGCACCTTCATTACTGTCTTCTTTTTGCAACGACAACGAAGCTCCGAGTCATGCGCCCCCTCCACCACGGTTCGCTCGCTACGCGAGCTCCAGTGGTCCCCCTCCCCCGCTATCGCGGGGGCGGAAAAAATGCGAAGCGAGCCTGAATGTGGATGGCGGGCGAGTGCGGTCTTAAGCGCGCCGACATCGCGAGCGGGCGTCTTTATTGTCCGATCCACAATGTCAAACAGCGACGCACCCTCTCGTCAGCACCGGAAGCCCGGCAATGACGACGCGGAACTGCAGTCCCGCGATGCGAACAGCATCCGGGTCTTCTTTCACGCTTTCCAAGAAAGCTTGCCTCGAACGGACGGGAGGCGATGTCTTTGCTCCCCAAGACGTCTTTGCTCCCCAAAGAGGGAGGCGGAGCGCCGAACGGCGCACCAACAGTTGCCGCGCCGCAATGCGCAGGCGCAGCCGCGGCCCGATAAGCGGACCGCTCGCCTTTCGGCGCTCCTCCGCGATTATGCGCCGGGATTTCACTCCGACTCGGCCTGGGCCGCGCTTCCTGGAACCACCGGATGCAAACGGGAGGACCCTCTCCGGCACCAGTGCAGCGAGCACCTCGCAGTCCGGCACGCGCCGGACGGGCTGATGCCCAAACCGCCTGAAGGCTAAGAGCGACGAACTCCGCCCGCAGGAACCGCACCCGCTCCGTCAGTCGGCGTCACCGGTTGACGTCCCTTACGATGAACGGGATGGACGCCGTTATTCAAATCCGCGCCCGCGCTGTCAAAGGCTTTTCGATTTATGCAGACAAAACGCGGGGTTGCGCGGCGCGATTCCCGCTGCGCGCAAGCCCGGACGCGTTTCACTCCACGCTAAAGATTCGCAAAAGAGAAGTTGTGCCTGTCAATCAAGGCCTTCTATGCTGTACGAATCTTTTCGCGGCTGCACGGCGGCGTCCGAATTGCACAGCGGCCCGTAGATTTCCGCTCGTCCCCGCGAACGCGGAGACCCAGTCTGGATTCCCGCGTGCGCGGGAAATGAGCGAACGTAGCCCGGATTGCGCAACGCGAAATCCGGGATTGACGGCGAGGCTGCCCCGGATTTCATTTCACTCAATCCGGGCTACGCTTGCTGCCGATAGCAGCGGCCGACCGCTCACATCCCGCGTCCCAATCGCATCCGGAGTTTCTGCAATGGCAAGCATGCCTATTCACAAATACCGTCCTTTCCAGCCGATCCATTTGCCCGGTCGCACTTGGCCGTCCCGCTCGATCGAACGGGCACCTATCTGGTGCAGCGTCGATCTGCGAGACGGCAACCAGGCACTCGTTGAGCCCATGGGTGCCGAGCGCAAGCGCCGTATGTTCGATCTTCTGGTGAAGCTCGGCTTCAAGGAAATCGAAGTTGGCTTTCCTGCCGCTTCGCAGACGGATTTCGATTTCGTGCGCGAGTTGATCGAGGGCGAACTCGTGCCCAAGGATGTCACCATCCAGGTGCTGACGCAGTCGCGCTCCGAATTGATCAGACGAACGTTCGATGCCATCGCTGGGTCGCGACGAGCGATAGTGCATCTCTACAACTCGACTTCTGAGCTGCAGCGCCGCGTGGTGTTCGGGCAGGATCGTGCCGGGATCATCGACATTGCGGTGACGGGTGCCAAGCTGATCGGCGATCTGGCGTCCAGAGTGTCCGACACTGAGATCATCCACGAATACTCGCCTGAGAGCTTCACCGGTACTGAGCTCGATTTTGCGGTCGAGATATGCGAGGCGGTGCTCGAAACCTGGGGAGCGATGTCCACGAAAAAGGCGATCCTGAACCTGCCCGCAACAGTTGAGATGGCGACGCCTAATGTTTATGCGGACCAGATCGAATGGTTCAGCCGCCATATCACTGGCCGGGACCGGTTCGTACTGTCGGTGCATCCGCACAACGATCGCGGCACCGGAGTCGCGGCGGCCGAGCTTGCCGTCCTGGCCGGCGCCGAGCGGGTCGAGGGCACGCTGTTCGGCAATGGCGAACGAACCGGCAATGTCGATCTCCTGACGCTGGCGCTGAATCTCTTCAGCCAGGGCGTTGATCCCGAGCTGACCATCGCCGACATCGATGCAATCGTCGAGACGGTCGAGTATTGCAACGGGTTGCCGGTGCATCCTCGCCATCCCTATGCCGGCGAGCTGGTTTTCACGGCGTTTTCGGGTTCCCACCAGGACGCGATCAAGAAAGGCTTCGAGGCGCTGGCGAAGCGCAATGACGAGCTCTTTGAAGTGCCTTATCTCCCAATCGATCCAAAGGATCTCGGCCGCACCTACGAGGCGGTGATCCGCGTCAACAGCCAGTCGGGGAAGGGCGGCGTCGCCTATCTGTTGAAGACCGACCACGGTCTGGAGTTGCCGCGCGCGCTTCAGGTGGAATTCAGCCGCATCGTCCAGGACTGGACCGAACGCACTGGCAAGGAGGCCAGCTCGTCGGATATCTGGACCATGTTTTCCCAGACATATCTCGGCAACGGCGAGATCGATCTCGTCGAATACCGCACCTATCCCGATGCTAACGGGCGCACGATCAATGCGACAATTATGGATCGCGGCGGCGAACGCATCATAGAGGGCCACGGCAGCGGTCCGCTCGACGCGTTCGCCGATGCGTTACGGGGCGCGGGCCTCGCCGATATCGCCGTGCTCGCCTATCACGAGCACGCGCTCGGTGCGGGATCGGATGCGCAAGCAGCGGCTTATGTCGAAGCCGGGCTGCCGGATGGCCGCACGATTTTTGGCGTTGGGATAGACCGGGACATCGTCAGGGCCTCGCTCCGAGCCGTCACCAGCATCGCCGGACGTGGCCGCCATGTATGACGGAAGACGGCCTCTCCGGTGGTCGGACCCAACCCACATCTGGGAGGTCTAGCCTGGGGACTCAGCGCGTAGGATCGGTAGAGCGAAGCGAGACCCATCAAATTCATTCCGGCAAGATGATGGGTTTCGCAAGCGCTCAACCCATCCCGCCGCGCTCGTCACCAGGTGTCGTGTCCTGGCTTGCACGGAGGACCGGACGGCAGACAAGCGGTGCTGCAAGATGGGCCACCGGACGACGGGCAATAGCCGGTGGTGATGGTGCCACCCGCATTACCGGTGGCGATGGTGCCCCCCGTATTATAGGTCGCCGGATCGGCATCGCTGGCGCGGCGATGCACGGTCGCGGCCGATGCCGTGATGGCGGCGCCGAGAACGATTGCGGCGGCCAGCGCGATTGTTGTCCTGCTCGACATTTTCGTATCTCCGGGTTGAGCTGTCGCGGCTTGACGCCCAACCGGCTGGCGACCGCGGCCCTGTCGTGACCTGGCAACAGATGGGGATGGGGACCGGTGACGCCCAGCGCGTCAGGATGGGTCGTGCAAGGCGAAACCATCAAATTCCCGCGAGCAAGATGTGGATTTCGTAAGCGCCACCCCAATCGCGCTTGTCATGCTCCGCGAAGGCGGAGCTTCCAGTAACCGCCGCGTGCCACGGTTTCCGCTTTCGCCAACACCGGACTGCGGCGATGACTGGATCGTCCGCCGGAGCTTGTCATCGGGCCGGCCACTTCGGGCCGGACCCGTTGGGCTAATCCGCGCCGCGGCCTCCTACCACCGGCGCGATTGACAGGGATAAATTTACTACTTAAGATAGAATAAATGACGGACAAACATCGGCCATTTGCCGGGTGTCCGTTGGACCAGTTCATCGGTAAGGCCGATGCTGTGTCGGCGCGTGTCGGCCAGACAGGAGTCCAACATGTCATCGAAAGCCAGTCTCACCGGCCACGGTTTCGGGCTTGCCATGACGGCGGGCATCGTTGCCGTATTCGCGCTCTTCGCCCCGAAACCGGGTCTCGCACAAACGGAGTCCCTTAAACACGACTCCGATAAGGCGCGCGAAATGAAAGAACCGTCATTCCAGACGCGTGAGGAGCGGCTCAATGCGAAGCCCTTGGATTGGAACTCGACCATAGGAAAGCCAACGCCGCGCACTCTGACTGCCAAGGAACGAAGGGCGTTGCAAACCGCCAAGCCCGCATCCTCGGGGGGAGGGGCGCCGAACCCGAACGCCGATGAGGAAGCCCGTAAGCTCCATCCGGACGATTGGAAATGATGCGATCTGACGATCGGATCAGATAGCAAAGGAGACTGCAATGGTCGCCAAGCTGCATTTTTCCGGGCGCGCGCTTTTATTCATCGCCATCGCGATCGCGGCGGCCGTCACGGCGGGACCGGTTCGCGCGCAGACGAAGCCGATCGGCAAGCTGTTCCTGAATGGCGGCTTTTGCTCCGCGTCCGTCATCAGCGGCAACAACGACATCGTCACCGCAGCGCATTGTTGTTGGGACCGGACGAAAAAGAACTGGATCGGAGGCTGGTCGTTCGCGCCGGCGTACAACAACGGCAACGCGCCTTATGGCGTGTTCACCTGGGCGAGCGCAACGGTCCTCAATTCTTGGATCAACAACGGCGACATCCCTTCCGACGTCTGCGTCATCAAGCTGCAAAACGACTCCGCCGGCCATCCCGTGACCTATTACACGGGCTGGCTCGGGCGTTCGTGGAATTATCCGCCGTCGCAACCCATGCACTCGTTCGGCTATCCGGGCAACATCGGCGGCGGCAACAATCTCGAAAGCTGCACAGCGCAAAGCTCCGCGCAGCCTGCGGGTTGCGGATCGGGCGTCCTGAACATGGCCTGCAAAATGACCTTCGGCTCGAGCGGCGGTCCGTGGATCAAGGACTTAGGCAAGGGTGATCACGTCGATGCGACCGTGCACGGCTATATCAATCAGACGTGCACCGGAACGTTCGGTCAGGAATTCAACGGCCCGCAATTCACCAGCAATAACATCGTCCCGGTTTGCAACGCCGAAGGCTGTTGAGAATCGTTCCGATGCGCCCGGCGCGGACGATGACAATTACCCCACCTTCTCGCCGACAAAGTCCGTCAGCTCCTTGCGCGTCATATCCGGCGCGAACCAGATGAACAGCGGCGCCAGCATCAGGAATGACAGCGCGTAGGGCGGATTAGCGAAGCGTAATCCGCCGTTGCATGCGCAGCGGCGGGTTACGTCTTCGGCTAACCCGCCCTACTTTCCGAGGAACCCCGACAGCACCTTGAGCACCGCGTCCGGCTGCTCAAGCTGCGGCAAGTGACCGGCACCCGCGATCATCTCCACCCGCGCGCCCGAAATCTTCTTCGCAAACTCCCGCGCATAGACGGGTGCGATGATGCGGTCGGCGTCGCCCCAGATAATCAATGTCGGCGCCGCGATGCGGTGGCTGCGCTGGGCAAAACCGCGGTCGGCGATCGGCCAGACGAATTTGCCGGTGCAGGCTTGCGACCAGATGAATTGCGCCTGGGTCTCGACGCGTTCGGCGGCGTCGGCCGGCGCATCGAAGAAGCGCTTCGCCATTTCGCTATCAAAATCGGCGAACAGGAACGAACGGCGCGTTTTGCTGGGCAGGATCATCCAGTTCTGCACCGGATGATCTTCAAGCCATAGGCCGACCGGATCGATCAGCGCCAGGCGGCCGACCGACTTTGGGCTGGCCGCCGCGATTTCGGCGGCGAGCAGGCCGCCGAAGGAGTGTCCGACGACCGCGGGCGCGGCGAGCTTGAGCGCGTCGAACAGCTCGGCGTAATAGACGACCAGGTCGAGCCAGCTGTCGAGCGCATGCGCCGCTTCGGTGTCGCCGCGGCTGGTGCCGGGAAATTTCGGCGCATAGACGGTGTTTTGCGCGGCGAGCCGCGCGACGAACGCGCGGTCGGGTGCGAGGCCCCAAGGGCCGTGCAGATAGATCAGCGGCGGCCCGTTGCCCGCGATCTCGACCTCGGTCTCGATCCGGCCCTGCCAGAGTTTCAGCCTGCGTGTTTCGGCGCTCGCCATGCCAGCTCTCCGCGCGTCAGGATGCGGCGGCCATGGCGGGAGCGGCGGCGCGTTTCTTTTTCAGGCGCTCGGGCCACCAGTGGTCCTCGTATTTGTCGTCCCACTGATCGGCGAGATAGGGCAGCACCTCGCGGGCGAACAGATCGATGTTGCGCTTGCACAATGCGGTGGGCATCGAGCCGAAATGCAACAGCGCCAACAAATGCCCCATGCGCAATTCCTTGATGCCGTCGAGCAATTGCTCGCGCACGGTTTTCGGCGAGCCGACGACGACATAGCCGCGCTGGTAGAAATCCTTGGCCTTGAGCTCGAGCGGATTCACCCCGGCGCGCGGATTGCTCTGCAGCGACTGCACCAGTCCGTCGTATTCGAGGCAGCCCGGGATCGCCAGATAGTGCTGCGGCGAGTAGAGCAGCTTGTGGAAGAAATACTCGGCATGCTCGGCGTAAAGATCTTCGGCTTCGGCGTCGGTCTCGGCAACGCCGATGAGCTGTAAAAAGCTCAAGCGATACGGATTGTCGTCGCGGCCCATGCGCACCGCGTGGTCCCAGTAGCGGTCGGTCACCGCTTTGGCGTTCTTGGCGCCGAAATAGCTCAGGTGACAGAAGCAGTGGTCGTGCTCGACGACATATTTGGCGGTGGAGGAAAAGCCGGAGCCGGGAATCCACACCGGCGGATGCGGCTGCTGGATCGGCCGCGGCCAGAGATTGACCATGCCGAGCTGATAATGCTTGCCGTTCCAGGCGAAAATCTCGCGCGCCGACCACGCCTTGAGCACCAGCGCCAGCGCCTCGCGGAAACGCTCGCGCTGCTCGATCGGCACGATGCCGTTACTGATCACCGCGTCCGACGGCAGGCCGGTCGGAAATCCGGCAACGAGCCGGCCGCCGCTGATGCAGTCGAGCATGGCGTATTCCTCGGCGATGCGCGTCGGCGGCGTCGTCGACGGCAAGGTCGAGCCGAGTTGGACGATGGCGATGTTTTGGCCGTTGGTCGCCTTCGCCAGCACCGCGCCCATGAGGCTCGGATTGGCCATGAAGCCGTAGACGTTCTGGTGATGCTGGTTGGTGCACACGCCGTGGAAGCCGGCCTTCGCCGCGTACAGCAATTCGTCGAGCGTCGCGTTGTAGTACTCGCCGACTTTGTCGGAGTCGGCGACGTCGAACCACAGCGGATCGATGAAAGCGGAATCGTAACGCGTGACGAAATCGGAAGGCAAATCCCGATACGGCATCAGGTGGAACATGCACACTTTCACGGCGGCGCCTCCCGAAGGAATTTCTTGCCATGCTAGGGCGCAATACGGGCGATGACCAGCGGCGCCACGCGTCCCAGCCATGCGGTCGCCTTTGCCAACCGGCTATTGCCGCGGACGCGGCGGCGCATCACTATGCCAACGTAATCGCAACAATCATTTCGTGAGCGGCGGTGTCATGGGCGTACTCATCGACGGCAAATGGAACGACGGCGAACTGCCGCAGGAAACGAGCCAAACGGGCCAGTTCAAGCGCGTCGACAGCGTGTTTCGCGATCGCATCACCGCGGACGGCGCGTCGGGCTTCAAGGCCGAGTCCGGCCGCTATCATCTTTATGTCGCGCACGGCTGCCCGTGGGCGCATCGCACGCTGATCTATCGCGCGGTCAAGAAGCTCGAGGGACTCATTTCCGTCGCCTACTCGATCCCCGGTCTCAAGCAGAACGGCTGGACGTTTGAACGCGACCCGCGTTATCCGGATTGCATTCCTGACGAGGTCAACGGCTTCCACTACCTGTACGAAGCCTATGTGGCGAGCAACCCGGCCTATACCGGCAAGGTCACGGTGCCGACATTGTGGGACAAGAAGACCAAGCGCATCGTCAACAACGAGTCGTCCGAGATCATCCGGATGTTCAATACCGAGTTCAACGCCATCACCGGCGACCGCACGGATCTTTATCCGCAGGCTTTGCGGGCCGAGATCGATGCCGTCAACGAACGCGTCTATCACAACGTCAATAACGGCGTGTACCGCGCCGGCTTTGCCAAGACACAGGCGGCCTACGAGGAAGCCTACGACGGCTTGTTCGAAACGCTCGACTGGCTGGAGACACGGCTGTCGCGGCAACGCTATCTGGTCGGCGGCCAGATCACCGAAGCCGACTGGCGGCTGTTTCCCACCTTGGTGCGTTTCGACGTCGCCTATTTCTCGCTCTTCAAATGTAACAGGCAACGCATCGCCGACTATCCGAACCTGTCGAATTACATGCGCGACCTCTATCAGGTGCCGGGCATCGCCGGCACGGTCACGGCGCGCTATTACGTCATCAATTACTATTCGATCGCCAAGGTGAACCCGACGATGATCGTTCCCAAAGGAACGCCGGTCGATTTCGGCCAACCGCACGATCGCGCGAGATTGGCCGCCTGAAACAGCCGGCTGCGTTGAAAAAATTCGAGGAGGACGGCATGCTGGAGCTCTATCACAACATCAATTCGGTCTGCGCCCAGAAGGTGCGCATCGCGCTCAAGGAAAAGCGCCAGGAGGCCAAGGAGCATCTGCTCACGCTGCAAGGCGACCAGAACGACCCGGCCTATATGAAGCTCAATCCCAACGGCGTGGTGCCGACCTTGGTGCATGACGGCCATGTCATCATCGAATCGTCGCTGATCCTTTACTACATCGACGAGGCGTTCCCCGATCCGCCGCTGATGCCCAAGACGCCGGTCGCGCGGCATCGCGTCCGCCTCTACAACAAGCTGATCGACGAATACATGCACAACGCCTGCACCATCATGACCTTCGCCACGGCATTCCGTCCGCGGTTTCTCAAGATGACGCGCGAGCAATGGCTCGCCGAGATCAACAAGGCGCCGCTCAAGCGCCGCGCCGAGTACAAGCGCAGCGTCATCGAGCACGGCCTCGATTCGGAGTTCGTGATCGACGCGCTCGGCCAGCACCAGAAGATGATTTCGTGGATGGCCGACGACCTCAAGCGCGGCCCTTATCTCGCCGGCGATACGTTCACGAACGCCGATTGCGCGGTGATCCCGTACATCCTGCGCCTCGAGCTGCTCAAGCTTGGCGCGATGTGGCAGCAAGACCCAGCGATCGTCGACTGGTGGGCACGCGTGCGGGCGCGGGAATCGGTCAAGTCCGCGATCTTCGATCGCATGCAGGAGGCCGACTGGGCGCCGTTCAAGAACCTTGCGCCCGATCCTTGGCCAAAAGTGCAGACGCTGTTGAAAGCGGCGTGATCCCCGGCGGCCTCGCGACCACTCCTTAGCAGCGATCGCCGGCGCCATCGCGCTCGACGAAAATCCAGATGCCGTTGTTGCTCGACGAGATGACGCGCAGCCGCAGGTCGCGCGTCGGATCGGCGAAATCGCCGGCCCAGCCGAATTCGAGATCGACCGGGCCCTCGTCCATGGCGCGCTTGATGCGGCCGTGAAAATCGTTGCTCGCCATGCACGGCGATATGGCGAACAAATTTTGCCCGATCGGAATCTCGCCGTAGCCGGATTTCTGCGCTTCGGTCTGGCTGTAGAAGACGATGGTGCCGTCGCGGTCGATGAGGATGACGCCGAAGGACAGCGTATCGAGCTGGTATTGGCTCAAACTTTCTATTTGTCGCGCCAGGTCGGCTGCATCGAATCGAACCGCATCCGGCGGCATGGCGCCTCCTGTGAGATTTTATTATTCGGCGGAATTTTTTGCGCGCGCGGAGTGTGCTACGCGCCGGCGCGATTCGACAAGCAACTGCCGTTTCAATCAGTCGTTCAACGGCTCAACTATGGCGGGAGATTTTTTCGGCGCGCCGGGCGCCGCCGGTGTGATCGGCGCAGCAGGCGGCGCCGTGGTGCTCGCCTCGGAACTGATCTGCGGCTTGGCGGCAGTCGGAGCGCCCGGCGTCACGCTCTTTGGCTCCGAGATCGGTTGCGCTTTGGGATTGGCGTCGTCAAACGGCTTGCGCGACGCCAAAGCCGCCGGCCGCGGGCGCGGCAGCGGCGGAATTTCCGGCATGGCGGAACGCGTCGCACCGTGCGACCCCATCGGCCGCCCCAGCGCCGGCTCCATCTCGGCCGCGCTCGGCACGATGGCCGGCGCCTCAAGATCGGCCGGATCGTAGAGCGCCGGCGCGCCATAGAACTGACCGTAGCGCCCAGGCCCGGGCACGATGCGGTTGGCGTCGCGGATGGCGCCGGTATGGGCGTCGATCACCACGCGCATGAGAATGCCGCGGTAATCGGTGGCGCGCAGCACATAGATGGTGCCTTCGCGCAACGGCGGCGCCAACGGATCGAAGCCGGCCGAGCGCGCGATCCTGGTGATCTCGTAGGACGATACGAAGCCGGTGACCGGCTGGGTTACCGGCGGCGCGGGCGGCGGGGCTGTTACTTGGGCGCGGCCGGGCGTGGCCACGAGCAGGCACGCTACGAACACGACGCCGAACGCTCTACCCACGCAACCCCTCCCCTGCCCGCATTCTGCCCGTTCGCGGTCAGAACGTGAATTAAAAATAGGGCGGCGCTTTGGCGCAACTCAAAACTTTTTGCATAGGTTCACGAAGCGTTCGATTTCCGCCTCCTGGGTGGCGAACGAGGTCACCAGACGCACCAAAACCCGGTCGGCGCCAAGATCGAGGTTTTGGCTCGGGCGCACGTAATAGTCCGCACCGGCGGCCTTGAGCTTTAAATCGAGCGCACGCGGCAGGGCGACGAAGACGAGATTGGCCTCGACCGGCCAGACCGGCGCCAAGCCGACCGATTTAAGCCCCTGCGCCAGCCGGTCGGCCATGGCGTTGGCGTGGCGCGCCAGCGCCAGCCAACAGTCGCCGGCGAGGTAGGCCGCCATTTGCGCGGCGATGAAACGGTGTTTTGAAAGCAGATGCCCGGCGCGCTTGCGCCGTTCGCCCATGAATGCGGCGCGGACCGGATCGAACACCACCACGGCCTCCGCCGCCAGCGCGCCGCCCTTGGTGGCGCCGAACGACAGCACGTCGATGCCGGATTGCCAGGTCATCTGCGCCGGGGTGGTGTTGAGCCGGACCAGGGCATTGGCGAAGCGCGCGCCATCCATGTGCACGGCGAGCGATCGGGCGTGGGCGATTTCGCTTAAAGCCGCGATTTCGTCGATACGATAGATGGTGCCGGCCTCGCTCGCCTGGGTGAGCGACAGCGCCGCGGCGACCATCTGGTGCGGGCGATGATCGCCATAGCCGGCCAGCGCCGCCGCCAACGTTTCCGGCGCGATCTTGCCGTCGCCGCCGGGCAGGCCGGCAAGTTTCAGCCCGCCGCCGAAAAACTCAGGCGCCCCGCATTCGTCAGTCGCGATGTGGGATTCGGCGTGGCAGAACACGACGCCCCACGGCGGCGTGACCTGCGCCAGCGCCAGCGCATTGGCCGCCGTCCCGGTCGGCACCAGGAACACCGCGACCTCGCGCTCAAAAACCTCGGCCAGCCGCCGCTCGACGCCGGCCGTCCAGTCGTCATTGCCGTAGCCGCGCGCAAAGCCGGTGTTGGCCTTGACGATGGCGTCGAGAATGGCAGGCGCCACCGGGGCCGTATTGTCGCTGGCGAAATTCACGTCTGACACCGATCACGGATAAGTGGTAAAGAGCGAGTGCACACCAGCTGGAACAAACGCCAAGGTCGACTCTTACCCTAAACCGTCTCAACACCCCACATTCCGGTCAAACCGAAATTGTCACAGAGGAACCCACCGATGCCAGCCCTCAACTATGTCAGCCAAACTCAGCAAAGCGTCAGCGTGACCTACACGGATCTGCCGGCAGCTGCCAACCTCGCGTTTATCGACCAAGTCTCCAGAGCACAGACACCCGCGCAAAGCGGCGCCCTGGCCACAGGGGGCGACGGCTCGGCCGAGATTCCGATTCCGGACCTGGAGAACGGCCAGTACTACTTGCTCGCACAAGTGTCCGGTAATTACATCGCCCAAACGGTCCCGTTTTACATCAACAAGTGAGACGGCGCCGCCGCGAGCGACCATTGCGCTTGTTGCCTTGCCATGATCCACTCGGAAGGCGGAATGTGGCCAAGAATTCGCGCCGGATCGGTGAGTTGAGAGCCTTTTCGTCGCGCGCGCGAGGGCTCTGCCCTTGTGTTGTCGCCGGGAATTTGCCATGTTCCGTATAGGACAGCATTGCTGTCCCAATTGGTGACCCGCATTGCGCGCGGCTACCTCCCTTCTCGCCCCCCAAGCAGGGACGGCAGGAGGGGGAGCGCGGGGGTCAGCCGCCGGTAAGGCAAGGGCGCGTCGAACGGCGGCGAAAAAGCAGCCACAGGCCTTTGAGCGGCACGAAGGTTGCCTCCAGAATGAGTTGATCGCCCGTGCGCGCAGGGGAACACGAACCTGCGCAGGGTGGATGGCGCCGGCGCCGCTGCAAATACGCGGGCCCGGCCGGGAGTGCGAGGACGACGATGAGCGCGTCAGGTTTCGGCCTGTTTGATCCGGCGCTGGAAAAAGCTTCCTGCGGGGTCGGATTTATTGCCGATATCAAGGGCCGCAAATCGCACAAGATCGTCGAAGACGCGCTGACCATCCTGGTCAATCTCGAACATCGCGGCGCGGTCGGCGCCGATCCGCGCGCCGGCGACGGCGCCGGCATTCTGGTGCAGACGCCGCACAAATTTTTCGCCAAGAAGGCGGCCGAGCTCGGCTTCAAGCTGCCGGCGCCCGGTCACTACGCCGTCGGCGCGCTATTCATGCCGCACGACGCGGCGTGGCGGCAGGAGATCATGGACACCTATGCGGCGATTGCCGCGCAGGAGGGCATGACGATCTTGGGCTGGCGCGACGTGCCGACCGACAACTCGACCTTGGGCGAATCGGTCAAGCCGACCGAGCCGGTCAACAAACAGGTATTTCTCGCGCGCAGCCCGAAAGTCACGTCCGAGGACGAGTTCGAGCGCCGGCTCTACATTTTGCGCAAAACCATCTCCAGCACGCTCTACGGCAGGCGCGAGCGCAGCACGTCGCACTATTATCCAGTGTCGATCTCGTGCCGCACCGTGATCTACAAAGGCATGTTCCTGGCCGATCAGCTCGGCACCTATTATCCGGATCTGCACGATCCGGATTTCGAGAGCGCGCTGGCGCTCATTCATCAGCGCTTCTCCACCAACACCTTCCCGACCTGGTCGCTGGCGCACCCGTACCGCATGATCGCCCATAACGGCGAGATCAACACGCTGCGCGGCAACAATAACTGGATGGCGGCGCGGCAGGCGTCGGTGTCGTCGCCGAAATTCGGCGCCGATATCTCGAAGCTGTGGCCGATTTCCTACGAAGGCCAGTCCGACACCGCCTGCTTCGACAATGCGCTCGAATTCCTGACCATGGGCGGCTACTCGCTGGCGCATGCGGTGATGATGATGATTCCGGAGGCCTGGGCCGGCAATCAGCTGATGAACGAGGAGCGCCGCTCGTTCTACGAATACAACGCCGCGCTGATGGAGCCGTGGGACGGCCCGGCGGCGATCGCCTTCACCAACGGCCGCCAGATCGGCGCCACGCTCGACCGCAACGGCTTGCGGCCGGCGCGTTACGTCGTCACCCGCGACGACCGCATCATCATGGCGTCGGAAGTCGGCGTGCTGCCGATCCCCGAAGAAGACATCGTCACCAAGTGGCGCTTGCAACCCGGCAAGATGCTGCTGGTCGATCTCGAGGCCGGCCGGCTCATTCCCGACGAAGAGCTGAAAGCCACGCTGGCGAAGAGCCATCCCTATCGCAAATGGCTCGACCGCACCCAGATCGTGCTCGAGGATTTGCCGACCGCTGCGGAAGCCGCGCCGATCTCGAACTTGGCGCTGCTCGATCGTCAGCAGGCTTTTGGCTACACCCAGGAGGATCTCAAAATCCTGATGACGCCGATGGCGACCACCGGCGAGGAAGCGGTCGGCTCCATGGGCAACGACACGCCGATCTCGGCGCTGTCGGAGCGGCCAAAGCTGCTCTTCACCTATTTCAAGCAGAACTTCGCCCAGGTCACCAACCCGCCGATCGATCCGATCCGCGAGGAACTGGTGATGAGCCTGGTCTCGATCATCGGGCCGCGGCCGAACCTGTTCGATCTCGAAGGCATGTCGAACACCAAGCGGCTCGAAGTGCATCAGCCGATCCTGACCAACGCCAATCTGGAAAAAATCCGCTCGATCTCCGAGGTCGCCGAATCGCACTTCAAGTCGCTGACCCTCGATACCACCTGGCCGGCGGAAGCCGGCTCAGCCGGCATGGAAACCGCCATCGACGCGCTGTGCCGCGAGGCCGACGCCGCGGTGAAGGACGGCATCAATATCATTATTCTCTCCGACCGCCGCGCCGGCGCCGATCGCATCCACATCCCGTCGCTGCTCGCCTGCGCCGCCGTGCACCATCACCTGATCCGCGAGGGCTTGCGCACCTCGGTCGGCATCGTGGTGGAATCGGGCGACCCGCGCGAGGTGCATCATTTTGCCTGCCTCGCCGGCTACGGCGCCGAGGCCATCAACCCGTATCTCGCCTTCGAGACGCTGGTAGCGATGAAGGGTGAGCTGCCGCAAAAGCTCGACGACAAGGAAATCATCAAGCGTTACATCAAGTCGATCGACAAGGGACTGCTCAAGGTGATGTCGAAGATGGGCATCTCCACCTATCAGTCCTATTGCGGCGCCCAGATTTTCGACGCCATCGGACTGAAGTCCGAGTTCGTCGCCAAATATTTCACCGGCACCGCCACCCGCATCGAGGGCGTCGGGCTATCCGAGATCGCCGAGGAAGCGGTGCGGCGGCATCGCGACGCGTTTTCCGATTCTCCGGTCTACCGCACCATGCTCGACGTCGGCGGCGAATATGCCTTCCGCGTCCGCGGCGAGGATCACGTCTGGAACGCCTCGACAGTGTCGGCGCTGCAGCACGCGGTGCGCGGCAATTCTTATGAAAAATACCGGCAATTCGCCCACAGCATCAACGACCAGTCGGCGCATCTGTTCACCATCCGCGGCCTGTTTCGCATCAAGCCGGCGGACGAGGATGCGCGAAAGCCGGTGCCGATCGAGGAGGTCGAGCCGGCGAAGAACATCGTGCGTCGGTTCTCGACCGGCGCCATGTCGTTCGGCTCGATCTCGCGCGAGGCGCATACCACGCTCGCCATCGCCATGAACCGCATCGGCGGCAAGTCGAATACCGGCGAGGGCGGCGAAGAAGCCGACCGCTTCAAGCCGCTGCCGAACGGCGATTCCATGCGTTCGGCGATCAAGCAGGTGGCCTCGGGCCGCTTCGGCGTCACCGCCGAATACCTGGTCAATTCCGACATCATGCAGATCAAGATCGCCCAAGGCGCCAAGCCCGGCGAAGGCGGCCAACTGCCCGGCTACAAGGTCGACAAGACCATCGCCAAGGTGCGCCATTCGACGCCGGGCGTGGGTCTCATTTCACCGCCGCCGCATCATGACATTTATTCGATCGAGGATTTGGCGCAGCTGATCTTCGACCTGAAGAACGTCAATCCCGACGGCGATGTCTCCGTAAAGCTCGTCTCCGAAGTCGGCGTCGGCACCGTTGCCGCCGGCGTCTCGAAGGCGCGCTCCGATCACGTCACCATCGCCGGCTACGAAGGCGGCACCGGCGCCTCGCCGCTGACGTCGATCAAGCATGCCGGCTCGCCGTGGGAGATCGGCTTGGCCGAGACCCATCAGACTTTGGTCGCCAACCGCTTACGCGGACGGATTGCAGTTCAAGTAGACGGCGGCATCCGCACCGGCCGCGACGTGGTGGTCGGCGCGCTCCTTGGCGCCGACGAGTTCGGCTTTGCCACCGCGCCCTTGATCGCCGCCGGCTGCATCATGATGCGCAAGTGCCATCTCAACACCTGCCCGGTCGGCGTCGCGACGCAAGACCCGGTGCTGCGCAAGCGCTTCACCGGCCAGCCCGAGCACGTCATCAATTACTTCTTCTTCGTCGCCGAAGAGGTGCGCGAGCTGATGGCGGAGATGGGCTACCGCAGTTTCGACGAGATGATCGGCCAGATGCAGATGCTCGACCGGGTCAACGTGCTGGCGCACGCCAAGGCCAATGGGCTCGATTTCTCAAAGCTGTTCACCAAGCCCCCCGTGCCGGCGGAGGTCGCGCTGTTCAACAGCGAGCGGCAGGATCACAAGATCCACGACATCATCGACCGCAAGCTGATCGCGCAGTCGCAAGGCGCGCTCGATGGCGGCGCGCCGGTGCGCATCGAACTGCCGATCCGCAATACCGACCGCACCACCGGCGCCATGCTGTCGGGCGCGATCGCCAAGCGCTACGGCCACGACGGCTTGCCGCCCGACACCATCGTGGCGAAGTTCAAGGGCACCGCGGGACAAAGCTTTGGCGCATTCCTCGCCCGCGGCGTCAGTTTCGAGCTCGAAGGCGACGCCAACGACTATGTCGGCAAGGGCCTCTCGGGCGGCCGCATCGTGGTGCGCCCGCCGGCGCAATCGGGCATTGTGCCCGAAGAATCGATCATCATCGGCAACACCGTGCTGTACGGCGCCATCGAGGGCGAGTGCTATTTCCGCGGCGTTGCCGGCGAGCGCTTCGCCGTGCGCAATTCCGGCGCGGTGGCGGTCATCGAAGGCGCCGGCGACCATTGCTGCGAATACATGACCGGCGGCGTCGTGGTGGTGCTCGGCCGCACCGGCCGCAACTTTGCCGCCGGCATGTCGGGCGGCATCGCCTATGTGCTCGACGACGACGGCACCTTTGAATCGCGCTGCAACATGGCCATGGTCGAGCTCGAGCCGATGCCGGACGAGGAAGACATCAACGCCAAAATCTTCCATCACGCCCGCGATCTCGAGACCCACGGCCTGGTCGAGGTCATGGCGGACATGAGCCGGTTCGACGCGTACCGGCTGCACCATCTGATCGCGCGCCACGCCCGGTTCACCGGTTCGCTGATCGCCGCAAAAATCCTGAGCGACTGGAAAACCTGGTGTCCGAAATTCCGCAAAGTGATGCCGGTCGAGTATCGCCGCGCGCTCAACGAGATGAAGGCGGCGGCGATGCAGGCTGCTGAGTAACGGCGGATGGTCGGAAGATTTGCTCTTGTCATCGCCATTCTGACCGCTGCGCTGCAGTCCTATGCGGCGCGCGCGCAGACCGAGCCTTGCATGGCGTGCCGGGTCATGAGACCGATTTCAGACTGCGATGATGCGGCCATGGCTCATCCACCGAGCGGCGCCGTCAGCGTCGTCGGTACTGTTGTGGAGGCCAACGGTGCGTCCGCCTGTGGGACCGAGATCGGCTTGGACCTGATACGCTCGTCGCAAGCGGCATTATCGCAACGGATCACTGTCGACATCGGTCCGTGTCTGCTCTGGCGTCAAGGCGACACAATCCGTGTCATGGTGGACGCGACGCCGTCGCCGGACGGCAGATACAAGCTGCGGGCATGTAAGTAGGTACGACTCTAGTGGGCAAGATCACCGGCTTTCTCGATTACGAACGCGAGGACCGCGACTACGAACCGGTCGTGGAGCGCGTGCGCCATTGGCGCGAATTCGTGTTGCCGCTGCCGGAGGCGGATTACGCCAATCAGGCCGCGCGCTGCATGAATTGCGGCGTGCCCTATTGCATGGGCACCGGCGCCGTCGCGCCCGGCGCGCCGGGCTGCCCGGTCAACAACCAGATCCCCGATTGGAACGACCTCGTCTATATGGGCAATTGGGACGAGGCGGCGCGCAATCTGCATTCGACCAATAATTTTCCCGAGGTCACCGGCCGTGTCTGCCCGGCGCCATGCGAGGCGTCGTGCACGCTCAACATCGACGAGAACCCGGTCACCATCAAATCGATCGAATGCGCCATCGCCGACCGCGCCATCGCGCAAGGCTTGAAGCCGGAGCGGCCGACAGCGCGCACCGGCAAGAAAGTCGCTGTCGTCGGCTCGGGCCCGGCCGGCATGGCCTGCGCCCAGCAGCTCGCGCGCGCCGGGCACGAGGTTCACGTCTACGAGCGCTGGGCCAAGGCCGGCGGACTGCTGCGCTACGGCATCCCCGACTTCAAGATGGAAAAAATCCACGTCGACCGCCGCGTCGTGCAGATGGAGGCGGAAGGCGTCGTGTTCCATTACGGTGCCGATGTCGGCGTCAATGTTCCGGCCGATGCGCTGCTCAAGGACTACGATGCCGTGGTGCTGACCGGCGGCGCCGAAAAGGCGCGCGACCTGCCGGTGCCCGGCCGCGAGCTCAAGGGCATCCATTTCGCCATGGATTTTCTGCCGCAGCAGAACCGCCGCGTCAGCGGCGAGAAGGCCGACGACGGCGAGCCGATCCTGGCCGCGGGCAAGCACGTCGTCGTCATCGGCGGCGGCGACACCGGTTCCGACTGCATCGGCACCTCGTTCCGCCAAGGCGCGGCGTCGGTGACCAATTTTGAAATCATGCCGGAACCGCCACTGCACGAGAACAAGGCGCTGACCTGGCCGAACTGGCCGCTGAAGCTGCGCACGTCGTCAAGTCACGAAGAGGGCGCCGAACGCGATTTCGCCGTGACCACCACGCACTTTTCCGGCGCGGACGGCGCCGTGCAAAAGCTGCACTGCATGCGCGTCGACGACAAGCTCAAGCCGATCCCAGGCAGCGAATTCGAGATTCCCGCCGACTTGGTTTTGCTGGCGATGGGCTTCGTGCATCCGGTGCACGACGGCATGGTCAAAAATCTCGGGCTAAAACTCGACCAGCGCGGCAACGTCGCCGCCTCGACCGACGATTACCGCACCTCGATCGACAAGGTCTTCACCGCCGGCGACATGCGCCGCGGCCAGTCGCTCGTCGTCTGGGCCATCCGCGAAGGCCGCCAGGCCGCGCATGCGGTCGATAAATATTTGATGGGCTCGACGCTACTGCCGCGCTAATTCGGTAAGGTGGCAAAGGCGCGAAACGCGCCGTGTTCACGCGGCCGGCCAGCGTGGGCTACGCTACGCTACGCTGACTCTACGGTCGCTTGAATTCCGTCTCGCCATTGCGCCCCAATCTAGCGTTTAACGGCTCGAATTGAGCCGGAATTTTCACTTGCAGCTTCGTACCATTTTTGGTACATCTGACTCAAGGGATGAACCGTGAAACGACTGCCTGCTGCTTTCTATCAGTTGCCCTCGGGCCGGGAGCCGGCTCGGGACTGGCTCAAAGCCCTTGATGACGAAGATCGCAAGATCATAGGCGAGGATATAAAGGACGTAGAGTTTTCCTGGCCGATCGGCATGCCGTTAGTCAGGCCACTTGGTAAGGGACTTTGGGAAGTCCGCAGCGACATAACGCAAGGTCGCATCGCGCGCGTGCTGTTTTGTATCCGCGACGGACACATGGTGCTCTTGCACGGATTTATAAAGAAGACGCAGAAGACCCCGGATGCCGATATTGAATTAGCGACGAAGCGAAGGAAGGAAATAACATGAAGAAGAAAGGCCGTATCGGATCGTCTTTTGACGAATTTTTGAAAGAAGAGGGCATCTACGAGGAAGTGACTGCGCGTGCAATCAAGCGGGTCATCGCGCGTCAACTCGATACCCTCATGCACGATCAAGGCCTCACGAAATCCAGCCTCGCGAGACGCATGAAAACGAGCCGTGCGCAACTCGACCGGCTGCTCGATCCGAACAACGAGGCGGTCACGCTCGGCACGCTTACGCGCGCGGCCCAGGCGGTCGGCCGCCAGCTAAGGATGGAGCTTGTGTGAGTATTTCAGACTGAATTGAGATGGGAATGGCAAAGACAAGCGATTTTAGAGGGTTGGTCGAGCGCCACGTCAAGCGTGACAAGAAATTTGCCGAAGCTCTTCTGCGCGAAGGCGTCGATGCGATGCTGTCCGGCGACGTTGAAACCGGCAAGATCATCCTGCGCGACTACATCAAGGCGACGGTGGGGTTTGAAAAGCTTGGTGCGGCGACTGGTGCCCCGCCCAAGAGCCTGATCCGCATGTTCGGCCCGCGCGGCAATCCGCAGGCCAAGAATCTGTTCAGCGTGATCGGCTACCTGCAAAAGCGCGCGGGCAAGCGCCTGCACGTCGCCGGATGAGGCCGCAGTGAATTTTTAGAACCCGCGACCGACCGGCGCCGGTGGCCGCGGCGCGCCGCCATCGAGCGATGCGCTCGGCCGACGTGCCGGCGCGGCCGGAGCCGCGGGCGAAGCTGGCGCGATCTTGGTCTTCGCGTCGGGCTTGGCGTCGTCGGTCTTTTTCGGATTGGCCGGCGCGCCTTTTGGCGGCGATGCCGACGGCGTGACCGGCTCCGGCACCGCCTCGGCGTTGGCATCGCCGCCGCGGCGCGGCCAGGAGAAATCGTCGGCGCGGCCGGACGGCGCCGGGATCGGATCGCCGTGGGTCAACACGCGCACCGCCATCGGGTCGGCGTTCGCCGGCGTGGTGCGGCCGCCGTCGCCGAGCAGATTGTTGCTGTCGACGCTGGTATCGGCGGTCAACGGCAGCACCGGACCGACGGCGGGCCGCGGCCCAGCGCCCGGCTTGACCGGCGCGCCTTCCTGAGCCGGCAATGCCACCGGCACGACGTGGCTCGACATGACGCGGCGCAAATCCTGAGCGACGTATTGGGCGAGCTTCACTGCGCCGAATTTGGTGAAATGCACGCCGTCGCCGGTGCGCAGCCGCCGGATCTGGCCTTCGAAATCCGGGCCCTGGGTGACGTAGCGGCCGCTTTCGTCGACAAAACCGTCCCAGATGTCGACGAAGACGATGCCGGCCCGCTCGGCGCGCGCCCGGAA